>JAFGEY010000010.1 GCA_016931365.1 Anaerolineae bacterium | reverse complement strand
GCGGCGATGGCCCAGGCCGAGTGGCGCTACCCCGCGCCGTGGAGCGACGAGTGGGAAGGCGATTTCTTGCGCCTGGTCGAGCAGGCCGCGGCGCGCTATGGCTGGGAAAAAGAATGGGACACGCTGACCGCGCGCGAGTTGGACCAACAAAACCACCAGGTTTACCTCATCGCCCGCGAGACGCTGCTGCGGCAGCCCGGGGCCTGGATCAGCAGCCACCTGCAAGGGATGCTGCGCTACCTGGAGCCGCAAACCTACAAGGTGTGCTACACCCGCCTCACCGGGCAGCCCTGGCCCGCTGACGTGCTCGACGATGCGCCGCTGCACCTGGCGCGCTGGATCGGCGGCGGGCACTGGGCGGAGGCGTGGCGGGTCATTCAAGAGGAGCGCTGGGCCAAACTCAACCGCCTTCAAGGGCTGGTTTTGTGGAGCACCTACGCCGGGCAGATCGTCGGCCTGACACTCGCCATGCGCGGCGGATGGAAACTGCGCCGAAGCCCGGCCATTGCGCTGACCCTGTTGCTGACCATCGCTTACGTACTCTTTGTTCCCGGCCCCATCGCCTACGAGCGCTTTCGCATCCCGGCGATGGGCATCATTTTGAGTTTGATCGCCATCTCGTGTTCCAGACAAGCACATCGACCTGGCCTTGTGGACGTTCAAGCCAGCGCTCCCGCCGGCAAATGCTGGGTGTCCTTACTGAAGGACACCCCAAACACTCCCCGCATTTGTCAGCTTGATGCATCTGTGCTATAATCTGTCACCAATGCAACGCATACGAAAAGCACCATACGAGCTAATTTGAGCCTTGCCTGTCGGCAAGGCTTTTTTTCTGCAAGGAGCACAAATTGATACACACATTTCAGACGCTGGGCCTGTGCCCGGAATTGATTCAAGCCGTGACCGAGTTGGGCTATGAAGCGCCGACGCCCATTCAGGCCCAGACCATCCCACTGCTATTGGACGGACGGGACGTGCTGGGACAGGCCCAAACCGGAACGGGCAAAACGGCGGCATTTGCGCTGCCGATGCTGCATACGCTGGACGCAAACCGCGATTACGTACAAGGATTGGTCGTCGCGCCCACGCGGGAACTGGCCAATCAAACTGCCACGGCGATTCACACGTTTGGACGTCATTGCGGCGTGCGGGTGCTGCCCATTTACGGCGGACAATCTTATGCTCGACAAATCAACCGTCTCAAACGCGGCGTCGACATCGTCGTCGGCACGCCCGGACGGATGCTAGACTTGATCAGAAAACACGCCCTCGAACTGGACGCGATCCGGTTTCTGGTCCTGGACGAAGCAGATGAGATGCTGAGTATGGGCTTTATCGAGGACATCGAAGCCATCCTGCAAGAGACGCCCGCCACGCGCCAAACCGCGCTCTTTTCGGCCACCCTGGATGCTTCAATCCGCCGTCTCGCCGACCGCTATATGCGCGCACCGCAGGCGATCACGATCAATCCCGAACAACTCACTGTCGATAGCACTGAACAGCGCTATTATATGGTTCACGACGCGGACAAGCCGGCCGCGCTTGCACGCCTGTTAGAGATGGAAGACATCACCAGCGCGCTCGTCTTTACGCGCACCAAATCTGGCGCAGACGAACTGGTCAACACATTGTCCACGCAGGGGTTCAAAGCCGAAGCCTTGCACGGCGATATGAGCCAGCAGTCGCGCGAAACCGTTTTACGCCATTTTCGAGCCGGGCTCTGCACGTTGATGGTTGCAACCGACGTCGCCGCACGTGGACTGGACATCGAAGACGTTTCACACGTCATCAACTATGATCTTCCCCTTGATCCCGAATATTACGTCCACCGCATCGGGCGCACCGGGCGCGCCGGAAAGACGGGCATTGCGATCACACTGGCGACGCCGAATGAGCGCTGGCGACTGAACAAGATCGAACGCTACACATCCAGTTCGATTGCACCGGCCAAACTGCCCACCGTCAGCCAGATTATGAACCATCGCGACGAACAATTTCTCGACCAATTGGCCGATCAACTGGCGCTGGATCAATTTCAGCGAGAACGCACCCTGATCGCCAAACTGGTTGAAACAGGCTGCGACCCGCTCGACCTTGCCGCAGCGGCGATCCAGCTCGCCCGGCGCGAGGAACAACAACGCCCGATCCGGGAAGTAAGCCAGGTCCACTCACCTGAACCCTACAACGCGAGACGCGATCATCGCGCACAGCCACGCCCAGGACGCTCTCATACGGGCACGGGACGTCGCGAACCAGGGATGGTGCAGCTCTATCTGAACGTCGGGAAAACGCACCAGGTTCATCCGGGGCAAATCGTCGGTGCTATCGCCGGCCAGGCCAACATTCCCGGGCAGGCGATCGGCGCGATCAGCATTCAAATGAGCCGCACGTTTGTCGACGTCGCAGAACCATACGTGGAGCAAGTGCTGCAAAAAATGATCGGTTGGAAATGGCGCGGGAAAACCATCGTCCTGGAACGCGCGGCATAAACCTGGCCAGATGTTCGATATATGAACGCATCTATTTGACAAAGCCCTCCATTTCTTTTACAATGACCGGGTGAATGGATCAGCATCCACCTGTGTTCTTGATCAAACCTGTAAAGAAATGGAGGTCTAGCTATGCAAGTTGACGCCATCGGCATTGCAGCGGGCCGGGTTTGGGGATTCCTGGCCGAAAACGGCGAGTCGAGCCGGGCACAGATCAAAAAGGCGCTCCCCGACCTGGACGAGTTTACCATCGCCGCCGCCATTGGCTGGCTGGCCCGCGAGGATAAAGTCATCTTGGTCCAAGCAGGACGCGCGTTCAACGTCGCACTCAAATAAAGTTCAAAGAGATAACAGGCAACGATGCCGGTTCAGCCATCAAACCCGCTAAAGCGCCGAAACCAGGTCTGGTTTCGGCGCTTTTTTTGTCATTTCCCCCCATGTCGGGTAAAATAGTTTCAGCCTGCCCCAACGGAGAGACGCCATGCCCCACCTCAACATCGAAATCAAAGCCCATTGTGCCGATCCATCACGCATTCGTGCTGCGCTGCAAAAGAACAATGCCGATTTTCGCGGCATTGATCGCCAGATCGACACTTTTTTCAACGTCCCATACGGCAGGCTCAAACTGCGCGAGGGCAACATCGAACATGCGCTGATCCACTACCAACGGCCGGATCGGCCCGGCCCCAAGCCCTCGACGGTCACACTCTACAAGCCGCCGCCCGGCCCGGCGTCCAGAGCCGCGCTCAAAGAAGCGTTGAGCGGCGCGCTGGGCGTGCTGGCCGTGGTCGACAAGGAACGCGAAATCTATTTCATCGGCAACGTCAAATTCCACCTGGACACGGTCAAACATCTGGGCCATTTTGTCGAGATCGAGGCGATCGACGCGGACGGCGAGATTGGCGGCGAGCGGCTGCTCGAACAATGCCGGGATTATATGGCCCTGTTCGGGATTCAAGATCAAGACCTGGTTGAATGTTCATACAGCGATCTGCTGTTACGCGGAAAGTGCAGGGGCGAAGCATTCCCTGAAGCTTAATGCACCGACAGATTATGCATCATGATGAAATGCAACGATACTGTACAGTAGAGTTTTGGAATGCTTCGCCCTTACTCAGAATGGAGTGAACCATGAGGACTGAACGCGACTCGATGGGCGAGGTGCAAATCCCCGACGGCGCGTTGTGGGGCGCGCAGACCCAACGCGCGGTGCTGAATTTCGCCATTTCCGGCCTCACCTTCAGCCGGCGTTTCATCGAAGCGCTGGGCTGGGTCAAAAAAGCCTGCGCCCAGGCCAGCCTCGACCTGGGCCTGCTCGATCCCCATCTCGGCGCAGCCATCCTCCAGGCCTGCGACGAGGTGATCGCCGGGCAGCTCGACGATCAGTTCCCGGTCGACGTTTTTCAGACCGGCTCCGGCACCTCGACCAACATGAACGCCAACGAAGTGATCGCCAACCGCGCCGGCCAGCGCCTCGGCCAGCCGGTCGGCAGCAAGGCCGTCCACCCCAACGATCACGTCAACCTGGGCCAGTCGAGCAACGACGTGATCCCGACGGCGATTCACGTGGCCGCCGCCCTGGCCTTGCGCGATGACCTCGTTCCGGCGCTGGCGCTTTTACACGATATTTTGGCACAAAAATCCGGGTCTTTCGATCACATCGTCAAGACCGGGCGCACGCACCTGCAAGACGCCACGCCGATCCGGCTGGGGCAAGAATTTGGCGGCTATGCGGCGCAGGTTGACCACAGCCTCAAGCGCATTCACACAGCAATGGTCGCGCTGCGCGAACTCGCCCTGGGCGGCACGGCGGTCGGCACGGGGATCAACTGCCCGCCCGGGATGCCCCAAAAAGCCATTGATTACCTTAATCAGTGGCTAAACGCCGATTTCATCCAAGCGCCCAACCACGTCGAGGCCAACAGCGCCCGCGACGCCTGCGTAGAGGCCTCCGGCGAACTGAAAACTGTCGCCGTCAGCCTGACCAAGATCGCCAACGACGTCCGCTGGCTGGGATCGGGGCCGCGCAACGGGCTGGGAGAACTCCTTTTGCCCGCCGTGCAGCCCGGCTCGTCCATTATGCCGGGCAAAGTCAACCCGGTGATGGCCGAAGCCTTGATCATGGCCTGCGCCCAGGTGATCGGCAACGATGCCGCCATCACCCTGGGCGGGCTAAACAGCTTTTTCGAGCTGAACCTCATGATGCCCTTGATTGCTCACAATTTGCTGCAAAGTATTGAGTTGTTGTCTAACGCAACCAGGGCTTTTGCCGAACGCTGCGTGGCTGGCATTGAGGCCGACGAGGCGCGCTGCCAGGAGATCGTCGAGCGCAACCTGGCCCTGGCGACGGCGCTGGCCCCCTACCTCGGCTATGACCGCGCCGCCGAAATCGCCAAGGAGGCCCACCATAGCGGGCGGACGGTGCGCCAGGTAGCCCTCGAGTGGCAGGTGATGCCGCCGGAGCAGTTGGAAGCGGTGCTCGATCCAGGAAAAATGACGGAAAATAAAGATCAAGAATGCACGTCAACTTACCCAGGTTGACATTTTTCTGCCAGTATGTTATGCTGATAAACGGCGTGCGCAAGTGTAGCGGTAGGCTGCACGCCGGAGGGGAAACGTGATCGCGGACGATCTCTACTATCGAGTGGCTGTTATAAATCTGACGCGCCAAGGCCGGGAGCGATCCCGACTCTGGCGCGTTTTTGTTATGTCTGGCGTCATTGAACAGCCAGCTTTACTGAAAGGTCTTATCCATGTCAGCCATTTTGCTCGCCCCGCTCGGCTCCAAGCCGCAGTTGATCACCCTGGCGCTCGACCTTTTGCTGGCGCAAAGAGAGCCGCTTGATCAGGTGATCGCCGTCCACACGGCATTAAGCAACCTATCCACGGCTGCTTCCCTGGCTTGCCTGGCCGATGAGTTCAAACGTTCTTATCCCACTCTGTCTTTACGCCCGATCTGTCTATGCACATCCGACGGTGCACCGCTGGGCGACGTCGATTGCGAAGCCGGCGTGCGCGAGGCGTTTCGTGTGCTGTACCGCGAGATCAAGGCGGCCAAGCAGGCCGGGCGGCGCGTCCACCTGTCGATTGCCGGCGGGCGCAAGACGTTGGCCGTATACGGGATGGCGGCAGCCCAACTGCTCTTTGACCAGGGCGACCGGGTCTGGCACCTGCTCTCGACGCCGTCGCTGATCGAGCGCCGGGCGTTGCACGCTGCGCCGGGTGAGGCGCAACTGCTGCCGGTGCCGGTGCTGCGTTGGAGCCAGATCAACCCGGTGCTGACCGACCTGGCCTTGAGCGACGACCCGTTCGAGGCCGTCGAGCGCCAGGAACAACTGCGGCAGGCCGACCGGCTGCGCCTGCCGCGCAGCTTTGTGCGCACGGCGTTGACTGCATCCGAGCAGCAGGTGGTACAGTTGGCGGTGTGCGAAGGGCTGACCGATGCCCATATCGCCGAACGGCTGCATCGCAGTCCCAAGACGGTGGGACATCAACTCTCATCGGCCTACGGCAAGGCAGCAGAGCACTTTGGCGTCGAGCCGGTCAACCGTCACACGCTGACCCGGCTGCTGCTGCCCTATTACGAGGCCGGCGGAGGAAAATAGGCAAAGTTCCCTATATAAAAATGGGGAAGGCTCCCGATGCAAGGTTGGGCAAGCGGGTGTACAATCGATGGGTACATCGAATGAGATCGAGCCGAAAAAGGAGCGTTGATGGAGCTGTGCCCGGCATGTGGAGAGAAAACAGAATGTGCCCGCGTGGTCTGCGGCGGCTGCGGGCAAGAGCTGCCTCTGCGGGTGGTGGTGATCAGCCAGGCGAGTTGGGGATCGGATTTTGCCGTGATCGCAGAGCAGATTGATGCGCCGGAGAGAAAGGAACAAAGCTATGAGCGATGCTGCAAAGACGAATGAATCGATCTATTGGGCCGCTTTGGCCGGATTGCTGCACGATGTGGGCAAGTTCGCACAGCGGGCCGATGTCGGCAAACGCGAGTTGACCGATGCCGAGTCGTTGGACGAGGTGCGCTATGCGCACGCCCTGCACAGCGACAGTTTTGTCCATGAGTGTGTGCCGCCGGCCCTGCGCGGCCATCTGACCGCGCCGCGCCGGCACCATCGCCCGCAGTTCGACCAGGATTACCAGGTGCAGTTAGCCGACTGGCTGTCGTCGGGCGAGCGAGATGAAGTGCAAAGCGACCAGCGGGTGCCTTTTTTACTCTCGCCGTTTGCGCGGCTTCAAGAGCACAAGGCGACCGCATATCTGCCCTTGCGGCGACTCGATCCGGACAACCTGGATATCTTTGCCGCGCCGGGCCAACCGGCCGACTGGCGCGACGAGTATCGCGACCAATACAAGGCGCTGTGGGATGAATTTACGGCGGCCTGCACCGCGCTGCCGGACGAGAATCTCTTTGTCTATTTGGAATCACTGTACGGGCTGCTGCTCGAGTTTACCTGGTGCATTCCATCTGCCTGGTACAACGCCGAACCCGACGTGAGCCTCTACGACCACGCGCGCACCACGGCGGCGTTGGCCGCCTGTCTGGCCGCCGACGGGCGCGACGCGGTCTGGTGTCGAACTGTGACCGCAGCGTTGGGTCAGAAACAAGCAGCCGGTACGGCACCCCAAGAGATTTGTCTCCTGGTGGGCGGCGATCTCAACGGCGTGCAGTCATTCATCTATACGCTCAGTTCGGCCGGGACGGCCAAATCGCTGCGCGCGCGTTCTTTTTATCTGCAACTGCTCACCGACGCCATGGTGCGCTATCTGCTCGACGAGTTGGGCCTGCCGCTGACCAACGTGCTCTATGCCGGCGGCGGCGGTTTTCAACTGCTGGCGCCCATCTCGGCGGCGGCCCGGTTGGAAACGGCGCGCGCTGAGATTTCCCGGCGACTGCTGGACATCCACAGCGCCGATCTGGGGCTGACGCTGGCCTGGACGCCGGTGCAGGCCGGCGAGTTTGTCGAGTTCAAAGCGCCGAGGGCGCGGCTGGGCCGGCTGATCGGCCAGGCCAAGCGGCGGCCCTTTGCCCATTTGGATGCGGAAACGTTGGCCCGGCAGGTGGGCGTAGCGCTCCCATTTGACCCCGGCGGATCGCCCGAGAGCGCGTGTGCGGTGTGCGGTGCGCCCGACCCCGAGATGGACAAAAAATGCGCTTTTTGCGACAGCCTGGAGCAGTTGGGCAGGCGGCTGCCGCGCGCCACGCATCTGTTGGCTTTTAGCGTGACGCCGATGCAAGCGGGGCGGGCGCATCACTGGCAGGAAGGTCTGCGCGCCTTGGGCCTGGATGTGTGCGTCGTAAATGCGGCAGACAGGCCGAGTTTGAGCGAGGAAACGAGCGTCCCGCGCGACGCTCGCTTGGCGCGGGTATGGCGGCTTGGAGCTGAAAACAAGCACGACGCAGCCGTGCGAACGCAGCTGGGATCATTGCCTCAAGTGTGGGCCTATCGTCCCTTTGCCCAATTGACGCCTCGTCGGTGGAACAAGGAAACCGGCCAGGTTGAGATAGCCACTTTTGACGACCTGGCCGACGAATCGGCGCAGGGCATCCGCCGCTGGGGCGTGCTGCGCGCCGACGTGGACAACCTGGGCAGTCTGTTTGTGGATGGGTTTGAGCGGCCCACCCTCTCGCGCACGGCATCATTGAGCCTGGCCTTGCAGCTTTTCTTTGAAGGTTATGTGCCCACCATCGGCAAGCGGTGGAACTGTTTCGGCCCGGCCTGGGAGCAAAAAGAGCGGCCTGCCCCCCAATTATGGCAAGATGGCTTGCGCGACAAGCTCTATGTGCAATATGCCGGCGGCGACGACCTGTTCCTGGTGGGCGCGTGGGACGCGCTGCCCGAATTTGCCGCCCGGCTGCGCGCCGAGTTTGCCCGCTACGCCTGCCATAACCCGGCCTTGACCCTCTCGGTGGGCATTGCCCTGGCCGATGCCAAGTTTCCACTCTATCAGGCGGCGCGCTGGGCCGGCGAGGCTGAAGAGGCGGCCAAGGCTTTTGCGCGGCCTGACGGCCGGGGCAAGGACGCGATCACGTTTCTGGATCAGACAGTAGGGTGGGAGCAGTTTGCTGGCGTGCAGGAACAGACCCACAAGCTGGCCTGGTGGTGCAGCAGTAACAATGGGCAGCCGCCACAAGCGCCGATGGCGCTCATTCAAACTTTTTCGGCCATCTATAGCGAATATGAACGTGGTCGGAAAGCATGGCAAGAAGAGCAGCAGCGAAAAGCTCATCAGGAACGAGATACGAAACAATTTTTCTGGGGACGCTGGATGTGGATGTTGGCCTACCGTTTGCGGCGGATTGTTAACCGCCTGCCGGATGATATTTCTCACGAATTGAAGATGTGGGAACCCGACCTGCTCCAAGATAACAGCGTCCAACTCCCGATTCGTCCTATTATTCTGATCGGCTTGGTCGCCCGCTGGGCACAGTTTTTGATTCGCAAACAGTCATAGGAGGAAAAACATGACACAGACATTTTCGCACGATAGGAGTCGAGGACAAGGAGGCAACCGTTCTATGAAACAGGCTGCGCAGATAGAGTTGCCACAGGACTTGATCCCACAGTTGACCAAGATCATTCAGGATGGGGATCCTGATATGTTGGTCAAGTTAGCCAGAGATGTCGGTAAACAACTGAAAGAAATGGAAGCTACAAAAAGCCAGGTCCGCAATGTTTTTGGAACGGTGCGGCAGATTCAGATGCGCTGGGCCAAACCGGACAGCCAGGAAGCGTTTGGATGCTATCGAGATGCCGTGCTGCTCAAGCCCAAGTTAAGCTATTATGCCAACAAGGAAAGGAGTCAGAGCAAAAATCAAGGTATGCGGTATCTGGAGAGCATCTTGTCACCCGCGCTCGACCTCGTTTCCGGTGACGAGCGGCAACGTCACACGCGGTTTAATCGTTTCGTTGATTTCTTTGAAGCGATTGTCGCCTACCACCATGCAGCAGGCGCAAGAGATTAGGAGGAGTACAATGACAACCATTACTTTACACGGACGGATCATCCTGAGCGGGCACGTGCGCGCCGTGTCGGGGCTGCACATCGGCGGGTCGCCGGGCGCGCTGGCCATCGGCAACGTGGACATGCCGGTCATCCGCGACGCCGTCTCCGGGCGGCCCTACATCCCCGGCTCGTCGCTCAAGGGCAAGATGCGCTCGTTGGCCGAAAAACTCATCGGCGCGACGCAGAACCGCAACATTGGCAAAGATGTAACCATCCACGTGGCCGAAAGCCGCGAGCAGTACGACCGCTATTGGGTCAACCCCGTTTTCGGCGTGCCCGGCGAGGTCAAGTTTGACGTGCCCGCCCCCACCCGCCTGGTGGTGCGCGACGTGCCGCTGGATTGGGACAGCGCCGCCGAGCTGCTGAACGCCAAAACCGACCTGCCCTACACCGAGGTGAAATGGGAAGCGGCCATCGACCGGGTGACCGCCGCCGCCACGCCGCGCCAGATGGAGCGCGTGCCGGC
>JAFGEY010000081.1 GCA_016931365.1 Anaerolineae bacterium | reverse complement strand
TGGCCCTCGACACGGACTGGCTCGACCTGGGCGAGATCGCCGACGGCGAGCAGGCCGAGGCGACATTGATCATCGCCAATCGCGGATCAACGCCGTGGGAAGGGACGGTACGGCCCAATGTCGATTGGCTCCAAGTCGAACCGCAGACGGTGGTTTGCCCGCCCGGTCACTCGCTGCCGGTGGCGGTGATCGCCAACGCCGCCGCGCTGCCCAATGGCGGTGAATGGCAGGCAGCGCAGGCGATCCTGGTGCAAGGAATGGACGAGCAGCGTCGGGTCGGCGCGCGCGTGTTCCTCTCCCGCCCCCTGCTGCACGTCGAGCGGCGTAGCGTCGATTTTGGGCTGATCGGCAAAACCGAGGTCGCCGTGCTGCCGCTGAAAATTGGCAACGCCGGCACCGGCGAACTGCGCTGGCGCGTCGAGACGCAGGGCACCTGGATCGAGGTCACACCGGCCGAGGGGGTGTGCGGCACGGGCCAGGCAGCCACGGTGCAGATCAACGCCTATGCGCTGGCGGTGAGCGGCCAAAGCGGTCAGGCCTGGATCACCGTGCGCAGCAACGGCGGCCGCGTCGATCTTCCCGTACGTGTCGGGTTATCCGCGCCTCAGCTCGTCGTCGAGCCGCTGGTGGTGGAACTCGCCAGCGAAAACTATGAACCAGCCGCACAAACGATGTGGATTTTCAACCGCGGCGTGGGCACGCTGAGCGGCACCGTCGCGCCGCAGGTGACCTGGCTGAGCGTCGAGCCGGCAGAATGGGCGTGCGAGGCAGGGATGTCGGTACCGGTGCAGGTACACGCCGATCCACAGGGGCAACGCGAGGGCACGTACCAGATCGACGATGCCCTGTTGGTCGGAAGCAATGCCGGCCACCAGGAGATCGGCGCGCAGTTGACGCTCAAACTGACGCCCCGTCTGCACATCGAAGCACAGGAACTGATTTTTGTCGATGCACAGGCCGGACAGACGCTGGTATTGGAAAACCAGGGCTACAGCTCGCTGCGCGTGCGGGTAGTGCCGATTGATGAATGGATCGCCGTCGACCGCCAGGAATGGACGATCAAGCCGCAAAAGAAAGCAAAAGTCAGCGTCAGCGTGCAGGAGGAAGAAGCCGCGCAAGGCAGCATCGAGATTCACACCGCCGATCAAATCGTCCGGCTGCCTGTCGTGGTGCTATTACCAGGAAAGGAGTCACTATGAACACCCAACCAATCCGTTCTTTCCAGATCGATCAAATGCCCGTCCGCGTTTTTGCCTCCAACGAGGCGCTGGGCCAGCGCGCCGCCGGCGACTTGGCTGAGACACTCAAGCAGGCCGTCGCCGCGCATGGTCGCGCTGCGGTGATTTTGGCCACCGGCAACTCGCAGCTCTCTTTCATGAAAGCGCTGCGCGTCAAGCCCGATCTGCCGTGGGATAAAATCGTCTTCTTTCACATGGACGAATACCTGGGCATGAGCGACCGGCACCCGGCCAGCTTTGCCAAATACATCCGCGAAAAGCTGGTCGATTGGGTCCACCCCCAGGCCTTTTACCCGCTGCGCGGCGACGCACACGACGTGCAGGCCGAGCTGGAACGCTATCGCGCGCTGCTCGACGCCCACCCCGCCGACGTGTGCGTGCTGGGCGTCGGCGAAAACGGCCACCTGGCCTTCAACGACCCGCCGGCCGATTTCAAGACCGAGGCGGTGATCCACATCGTCAACCTCGACCGCAAATGCCGGATGCAGCAGGTCGGCGAGGGGCATTTCCCCACCCTGGATGACGTGCCCACCGAGGCCCTGTCGCTGACCGTGCCCGCATTGCTGGCGGCTACAAAGATGCTGTGCCTGGTGCCCGAGGCGCGCAAGGCGCAGGCGATCAAGGCCGCACTGGAAGGGCCGGTTTCGCCCGACTGCCCGGCGTCGATCCTGCGCACGCAAAGCCACGTGACCATGTACCTGGACGTGGATTCGGCGGCGCTCCTCGCGTGAAACGTAAAACGTGATGCGTGAGGGTTGACACAGACGCTTGCGCCCCACGCATCACGTTTTACGAAATTCACCAAATCTACCTTATTACTCCAGCACTGGCTCTTTGACCGCTCCAGTCAGCACCTCGCAGCCATCCTCGCGCAGCAAAACAACATCCTCGATGCGCACGCCGCCCCAACCGGGCAGATACAGCCCCGGTTCGATGGTGAACACCATCCCCGGCTGGAGCACATCCTCATCGGCAAGTTTGCCCAAACGCGGCCCCTCATGGATGTTCAACCCCACGCCGTGCCCCAATCCGTGTCCAAACTGTTCGCCATAGCCATCTGTGACAAACAAATCACGGGCAACGGCGTCGGCCTGCTGACCTGTCATCCCCGGTTTGATATGCGTTTCGGCAGCTTGTTGGGCCTGAAGCACCAGGTTCCAGATTTCCAGATAATGTGCATCCTCCGGCTTGCCCAGACAGATCGTGCGGGTGATGTCGGAGCGATAGCCGTCCACCGTGGCTCCAAAATCCATCACGATCGGCTCCCCGGCCCGGATCGGGCGTTCGCTGCTCGTGGCGTGCGGCATCGCCCCGTTCGGCCCTGCGCCGACGATGGTCGGAAAGGCCAACTCGCTTGCGCCGTGCTGGCGCATATAGCTTTCCAGGGTCCAGGCCACCTCGATCTCGGTCATCCCCGGCCGGATGACCTGGCACAGGCGGGCAAAGGCCGCATCGGAGCAGGCGATGGCCGCCTGGATCGCCGCCACTTCGCCCTCGTCCTTGATCGCGCGCATGGGCAGGACAAACTGCTTGGTCGGCGCCAGTTCCACGCCGCCAACCACACCTCTCATCTCTTCCCACTGCGCCACAGTGACGTGATCGGCCTCAAAGCCCAGCTGCCGTGCACCGGACAGCCGCACCATGTCGGCCAGTGCTTCGCTGGTTTTGCCCGTTACACGCACCTGTGCCCACTGCGGCGATTCGCGCTCGGCGCGCTCGAAATAGCGAAAATCGACCATAATGAACTGTTGTTCCGCCGTCACCAACAATGTCGCCGTCGAGCCAGTGAACCCACTCAGATAGCGACGGTTCTGCGGATCGGTGATCAGCATCCCGTCCAGACCTTGCTTTTGCATTTTTTCACGCAACTTGATAATTCGCATCTTGATCTCCTCTAAAATTGTAATAACCAGCCTTACATAGCTAAAAACTCGTTTCTACCATCGGCCTGATCACCAGATCATGCACCACCGCTTGCGGCGGCAGCGAAGCGATAAACACGATTGTTTCGGCGATCGTCTCCGGGGCCAGGTAATCGGGGCGCGCACCGGCGCGAAAGGTTGTGTCCGTGCCGCCGGGTGAAAGCGCCGTCACGCGGATGCCGTGGGGCCGCGCCTCCTTGACCAGCGACTTGGTCATCCCCAGCAGCCCCCACTTGCTCGCCCCATAGCCGCTCATATTTTCCAGGCCGATCTGGCTGACTGTGGACACAACGTTGATGATCGTGCCTTCCTGCCGCGCGATCATCCCCGGCAGCACCGCCCGGCAGCATAAAAACGCACTGCGCAAGTTGACCGCCATCATTGCATCCCACTCTTCGAGCGTCGTCTCCCACAGCACCACCCGACTGGTGCGCACGCCAGCATTGTTGACCAAAATGTCAATTTTGCCAAACCGTTCCAGTCCGACTCGCACCATTTGGTTCACATCGTCTTCTTGGGACACATCTGCCACACAAACCAATGCTAATCGCCCAGTCTGCGCCTCGATCTCGTCTGCCAGCGTCTCTAACTGAGACCTGCTCCGCGCAGCCGCGATCACGTCGGCGCCAGCCCGGGCCAGCGCCAGCGCCGTCGCCCGGCCAATGCCCCGGCTCGCTCCGGTCACCAGGGTCACGCGATCCTGCAAAGCATGCATCAATGCCTCCTTGACAAAAGCGAAAAAAGGATTATAATTAGACCATTATCTAAATAATGTATTTTCTAATTAGAAGGAATTTGTACAATGAGTCAACCACAACTCGATCAACTGCTTGAATTCTTCAAGGCTTTGAGCAACGAAAGCCGGCTGAAAATTATCGGCATCCTGGCCAACCGGGCCTGCACGGTCGGCGAACTGGCTGACCTGCTCGACCTCAAAGAGCCGACTGTGTCGCATCACCTGTCCAAGCTCAAGGAACTGGACCTGGTCAAGATGGAGAACGACGGCACCACCCACATCTATGCGCTGAACCAGGATGCGTTGATCCGAATGAACAAAGACCTGTTCAGCCCGCAAAATATGGCCGCGTTGGTCGGCAACGTCGACGAGCAGAGCTGGGAGGACAAGGTGTTGCACACTTTTGTCATCGACGGGCGGCTGACCCAAATCCCGGCGCAGTACAAGAAACAAATGGTCATTTTGCGCTGGCTGGCGGAGCGGTTCGAGTTTGACCAGCGGTACACCGAAAAACAAGTGAATGAAACTATCCAGCAAGTACACCCAGATTATGCTTCGCTGCGTCGATATATGATCGATGAAAAGCTGATGGCGCGCGAAAACGGCATCTACTGGCGGTTGCGTCAGGACTAGGCCTGGCCTCAGTTGGAAAAGGACGGCAACAGTGCTATAATGCCGCGTTGGAGGCCGTTATGCACGTCGTAATCATCGGCGCCGGCAAAATCGGACGCGGATTCGTCGGGCGGTTGTTCAGCCAGTCAGGCTATGAGCTGGTCGTGGTCGAGATCGACCAGCCCTTGATCGACGCGCTGAACAAGCGCCATGCTTACACCGTCCACCTGGTCGATGCGGACGCAACGGAATACGTCCAAGTCGCCCCGGTCAAAACGGCATTGCACGCCGACGACCAGATTGCCGTCGCCCAGGCCATTGCTGAGACGGACATCCTCGTCACCTCGGTTGGCGCGCGCGCGCTGCCCGACGTGGCTCCCAACGTCGCCGCCGGCGTACGACGGCGCATCGCACTGGGGATCGAAACTCCGCTCAACTGCCTGATCTGCGAAAACCTCTACAATGGCGGCAATATCGTGCGCGGGCTGGTGCGCCAACACCTCAACGCCGGCGAACAAACCTATCTCAAAGCCCACGTCGGTTTCGTAGACACCGTGATCGGCTGCGTCGGTCCGCCAATCCCGCCGGGCCTACGTGCTCAAGACCCCAGCGCCGTCCTTGCCGAGCCATACCAGGAACTCCCTGTCGATCGCCAGGACTTTGTTGGGTCAGCGCCGCGGGTGGTAGGACTGGAAGCCAGCGACCATTTTGAGGCTTATACCGCACGCAAGCTATACATCCACAACAGCGCACATGCGGCGCTGGCTTATCTGGGCTACCTCAAGGGCTATACCTGGGCGCACGACGCAGCCGTCGATGACGAGATTCTGGCCCACCTTCAGGCCCTCTGGTGCGAAAGCAGCGCCGGGTTGATCGCCGAATACGGCGTCGAGCGGGTCTGGCTGGACAGCCTGATCGAAGGGCTGCCTCGCCGATTCGCCAACTGCGCACTCGGTGACACGATTCTCCGTCTGGGTCATGACCCGGCGCGCAAGCTCAGCCCAACCGACCGGCTGGTCGCTCCGGCGCGTCTGGCCGAACGGGCCGGCGTTACGCCACACGCGCTGAGCAAAGCAATCGCCGCCGCGCTCCGCTTCGATCCAGCGGAAGACCTGCTGGCCGTCGACCTGCAAAAACGGCTGGCCGCAGAAGGCTTCGATACCGTACTGGTCGACGTGTGTCACATCCAGCCCAACGAGCCACTGGCCGGTCTGATCCGCCTGCAATATGCCGGTTTGAAAAGAACCTGAGTATTGTACACCGACTCGGCCAATTTGAAAATCCCTGCTTCTGGAGCTATGATGTCTTGGTTTACGAAATGGTTTGAAAAAAAAGAAAAATCAACCAAACTCGTCGTTATCGGTCTGGACGGCACGCCCTACACCTTTGTCGAGCGCATGCTGCGCGCAGGCCGTATGCCCAACCTGGCCCAGATCACTCAGAATGCCGGGTTTGCGCGGATGAACTCTGTCTACCCAACCGTCTCCTCGGTGGCCTGGAGCTGTTATATGACCGGCGTCAACCCGGCTCAGCATGGCATTTACGGGTTCACCGACCGCAAGCCAGGCTCTTATGACGTGATCATTCCAAACGCGCAGATGATGAGGGCCAAAACGCTGTGGGAGGTGTTCAGCGAGGCGGGCAAGCGGGTCATCGTGATCAATGTGCCAGTCACTTATCCGCCGCGTGCGATGAATGGCATCCTGATCGGCGGCTTTCTCAGCCCCAAACTCGACCGCGCCGTGTATCCACCGGAAAAGACCGATCTGATCAAGTCGCTGGGCTACCGCATCGACACCGACGCCTGGCTGGCCCGCGAGAGCAAAGACAAGCTCTTTGCCGACGTACAAGACTGCCTGGCCCGGCGTCGCAAAACACTGCTGCACCTGATGGACAACGAAGCGTGGGATTTTTTTCAATGCCACATTATGGAGACCGACCGGCTGTACCATTTCGCGTGGGAGCAATACGAGACGGACGACCCAGTGTACGCACCGCCCTTTTACGAGACTATCCGCCAGATCGACGACCTGCTGGGCGAGGTGCTCAAGCGCGTTGAAAAGGCCGGGGCCGAACTGATGGTGCTCTCTGACCACGGCTTTTGCACGCTTAAATACGAGGTATACATCAATACCTGGCTGGAACAAAAAGGCTGGCTCACCCTGCCCGACCCTAAACCGGAGCGGATACAGCTCAACCATGTCGGCCCAACAAGCCGGGTCTATTCGCTTGACCCCGGCCGCATCTTTGTCAATCTTCAAGGCCGCGAACCGAACGGCATTGTGCCCCAGGCCGAGTACGAAATGTGGCGTGACAGAATTGTCCGGGCGGCGATGCAGGAATTGCTCGATCCTGAAACCGGCGAACCGATGCTGGAAAAAGTGTTAAGACGAGAAGAAATCTATCACGGCTCAGAATTCGCTCGCGCCGCCGACCTGATCCTCGTCCCGCGTGACGGTTATGACCTCAAGGGAGCGTTTGGCAAAGAATCGCTAACTTTTAGAGGCGCTGCTTTGGTTGGAATGCATACCTATGACGACGCCATGATCGCCATCCACAACCGTCCCATCGCCAGGGAAGGATTCGGCATCGTCGATGTCACGGCAACGACACTCAAACTGATGCAGGTCGATCCGCCGGAAGGTTTGGACAGCCAAACCATATTGTAAATTTACGATCCCAACTTTCGCGAGGTCGTCGCGTGCGGCATTCGCTGGGCGGCAAAGCAAATCTGAACCAGTTCACTATGACCAAAAGACCATTGCCTGCCATTTGCAGATTGTGTTATAATGGGATTCAAAGAAAAATAATCAATCTCAAACTGAGGTAAACAATGTCGGCAGATTTTAATCCGGTATGGCTCCTGATTGGCGTTGGCACCCTGGTAACGGCCGCCATTGCCATTTTTGTGTTCATCATCGTCTACTTGCAGCGAACAACGTCACAAAAACCAAATGAACGTGCGCCCAAGCAAGCCGTCGAATCAGCACACGAGCCTGTTCAGACAAAAGCGTCCGAACCTATTGATCCAACACCACTTCTTTCACCAGCCAGCCCCGGCGAAGTGATGCGCATAGTCCGCGATCCAGAGACAGGCCGCATCCTGGTTGAGATCGACGGACAACGCTACGCCCATATTCGCGAGATCAAGGACGCCCAGATCGGTCGCCGGGTGCTGTGGGCGATCGCCGACCTGCTGCGCTTTACGGGCGGGATGGCCGCGAACCCGCAAGCGCTGAAAAGCATCCCCCCACCGGAAGAGGCAACTGGACTCAAACCTTCGGCAGAAATCATTACCCAGGCTGCACAGCCCTACCAAGCTGAAGCCAGGCCCGAACGGCCGCCTACGCCATCGCCGGCGCGATCCTCGGCTGCGCCAATACCAGTCGCGCCAATACATACCCCCGAGCTGGTGCAAGGAGGCACAAACGTCGGACAGACAATTTCTACATTCTTCCGTCGAGGACTTCAGCCCGCCTCGGCTCCGACCCAGCCCAGTTCTTTCATCGACCAGATTGAAGCGATCCTTCAACGGAGAATCGAGAACTTGGCGCAGCCGCTGCCCTTTCAAGTCCATGTCCAAGGCGCCCCCGACGGCACGCTAGAGATTGCGGTGGGGTACCAGATCTATGACAGTCCCGCCCAAGTGCCCGATCCGCAAATCCGCCAACTGATCCAAGACGCTGTTGCCGAATGGGAGAAGCGATAAAAAAAGAAAACGGCCTCTGGACAATCCAGAGGCCGTTTTTGGATCAGGCCTAAACTAGAACGGAATCTCGCTCTCTTCGACAAAATCCGGCGGCGGCTCCGACGGGCCCGACTCATCTCCGCCAGCTCCACCCTCACCGCGACCACCCAGGAATTTGACTGTACGTGCAGTGACTTCAAAGCTGGCGCGCACAACGCCATCGTTGCCCGTCCAGGTGCGCGGATTCATCACCCCATTCTCAGAGGTTCCATTCATCGTTCCCTCGACGTACACCTGCCGTCCTTTTGCCAAGAACTGATTGACCGTCTCTGCCAGATTCCGCCAGGCCGTCACACGCCAAAAGATGGTCTGTTCCCAGGTATTGCCACCATAGCCCTCTTTCCAACCATCAGGGCATTCCGGAGTCGTGGACTTGGGAATCTTGTTCGAGGTGGCAATGGTAAAATTGGTTACCGCCGTACCGTTAGGTGTGTAGCGCATTTCTGGATCGCGGACCAGATTGCCGATCAAAACAATTTTGTGATACATCGATCATACCTCCTTGAAAGAAAACCCGCTTCATTTTGTTCAACAATTGACCTCATCTTACCGCAAAAGATTCAAATTGTCAATCCAAACAGCTTGCATTCCCATTCGCTATCGGGTAAAATTTGCCGCATATGCAGCACACATGGCCTACGTTCTGGAACCGAATAGCACGGCAGCCCAAGTTGACCGCCGGGTTGGGCGCAGGATTGTTTATCCTGCGCATCGGCTTTGAATCGACCGCGCCGGGGCGGCTGTGGTGTATCCTCGCGGCAGCCCTCTGTCTGGCTGCCGGATTCCTTGCGCAACGTGCAGGCCGCTCGCTTGGGTCGCTTAACCTGCTCTGGGTCTACGCACTGTGGCCTGCCGTATCCCCTTCTTTGGCGACCGGACTGGGTCTGGTCACACTTGTCGCATTAATCGTCGAACAGGTACGGTGGGACAAAATTCCTCTGTACGCAATCGACCTCATACTGTTTGCCGGCGCACTCGCGCTGTACATTGCCACCCTTGCGCCGACTATCCTGCCTGCCGACAGTGGCGAATTTCAGATCGTCGGGCCGCTGCTCGGCGTGGCTCACCCACCCGGCTATGCCATGTTTACCCTGCTTGCCAGGCTCTTTTCGATGATCCCACTGGGAGAGATCGCCTGGCGGGTCAATCTGATAGGCGCGTTCACCGGCGCGTTGACCGTCACCATCGTCAACCGCGCAGCACGGCGGATCACCTATTCGCCCTGGGCCGGGCTGATCGCCGCCGCTGCGCTCGGTGTTTCAACGACCTTTTGGGCGCAAAGCACCACGATCAACATCCGTGCGCTGACCATCCTGTTTACTGCTCTGTGCATCGATCAGCTTGCCGCATTCGTTCAGTCCGATCAAGGCAGCGAACCTGCACGACGCGCACTGCGCCGGTTTGCGATCTCGTTTGGGCTGGGTGCCGCGCATCACAGTTCGCTGCTCTTTTTCGCACCCGTTTTTGCCATAACCATTTTGTGGCACGACCTCGGCCTGCTCAAGCGATGGCGTGAGTGGACCCGCTATCTCCTTACCTTCCTGGCTCCGTTTGCGTTCAACTTGTACATCGTCATCCGAGCAATCACCGGCGCGCCCTTTGGCGCCGACAACTTGGTCAATGCGCAACGCGTGCTCGATCACTTGACTATGCGCGGTTTTGGCGGTGATATGTTTGCCTACCTCAAACTCGACCACTTGCTGTGGGAACGTTTTTTAATGGTAGGCAACATTTTTCATTTTCAATTTGACTGGATTTTGCTCATCATCGCCGCAGCGGGGGGCGCCTGGTTAGCCTGGAAAGGGCGCAAACTGGCTCTGCTACTCGGCGGCACCTGGGCGACGATGACCTTCATCGTCGCTACCTACCGCGCCCCGCAGTCGGTCGAATACCTGATGCCCGCTTACGTGCCGATCACCCTGTGTATCGGCTGCGCCATTGCCTGGATACTCCCCAACCCCCAACATACTTGGCTCACTAACCAGTTCTCCGCCGTTTTCGTTGCCCTGCTCATTATACCCGTCCTGGCCTTGGCCCAGGCCAACCTGCCGAGCTACCAACTGCTCCACCGGGATCGCAACGCGCATGAATACGCCGAATCAGTGCTGAACAATGCGCCGCCTGACGCGCGCATCCTGGCCAACTGGCACTGGGCGACGCCGCTGTGGTATATGCGGCTCGTGGAAGGAAAACGTTCTGACGTGACCGTGGAATACATCCCGCCACAGGGCGCCACGTCGATGCCCTACGCCTGGCCGCAAATCATCACCCAACGACTGGAAGAAGAGAATCGTCCGCTGATCGTCACCAACTATTATCCACCCTACATTGACCTTCCTTATCGTTTTGAGCCGTTGAGCGAGGCCTTTCTCATCCGCGATGAACCCAACCTGACCCCACCCGACGACATCGTGCGCCTGGACGTCGACCTGGGCGATCAAGTTCGCGGCGGCAAAATCCGCCTTCTCGGCTACCGGCTGCACAAAGCTCAAGTCAGTCCCGGCGAAGCCGTCACCGTCGACTTGATCTGGCAGCCGCTCGTTACCCTGGAACGGGACTATTCGTTTTTCGTCCACCTGCTCGGCCCCGACGGCACGCCGTTGGGCCAGCATGATCGCCGCCATTATGCTGCGCCAACTTATTTGCCGGGCGAGGTGCTGGTCGATCGCTACGAATTCCCAACGCTACTTCAAGCCGCACCGGGCCAGTATGCCCTGGTAGCCGGCGCTTACCTCAATTTCGATGACGGCACCTGGCAGCGGCTGACCACCGGGCGCGGCGAAGACACTGTGCGTCTGGACAGCATTGCCATCGAACCGGGCGACCTGTCGCCGGTCACTTTGCACCCACTGCGGCATCGCTTTGTCGGCACGAATCAGGCCGGTCCCACGTTGATCGGTGTCGACTATGACGATTCGTTTCCCGGTCAACGCCGGGTGTACGCCCATTGGCAGATCAACACAGAACAGCCCTTCGGGGTGACGCTGTTTCAAAATGCGCAGCCGATTGCACATGCACAGGCTCCATCCAGCCCGGCGGGGTATATCACCCTGGCCTTTGATGTCGCACCCAACGCCGATGATCTCTCAATCGCCATCGACGGCTACAGCGCGCGCGGGGTTTGGGGGTTGGATCGCAGCCGCCCCATTGCCTTGCCGCGCCCCAACGCCAAACAACACTATTTACCTTTTGGTGGCAAGCTGGCCCTGATCGGCGTCGATGTGCAGACGCGTTGGCAGGCGGGCAAGCAAGCGCGCGTCGCGCTCACCTTTTTGGGAACACAACCCATCGTCCACGATTATGTCATCTCGGTCAGCGTGCAAGGCGAGGGTTTCGCCCTGCTGCCATCAGACTGGGTGCCCGCCCTCGGCGCGATCCCGACCTTCAAGTGGGTGCGCGGCTCTCAAATCATCGACGTCCACCTGATCGACCTGCCCGCCGACGCGCATGGTGAAGCAGAGATTGCCCTGGGTGTCTATGACGCCTTTGTCAACACCCGCGCTCTCTCGCCGCTCGACGAGCGCTTTACCCGCTTGGGACGTCCGACGGTGCCCTTGCAAACAATGGTCATCGAATAGTACTGCTTGGCCTACCCGGTATTTCGACAGGATGAACAAGATTTGCAGGATAATGATCGGGTATGCATCCTGTTTATCCTGTCAAAAAGCACTCAGACCGAGCAATTAAATCGAATAAACATCATTCAAGAGTAACTATTCAGGCATAGCCAGTCTCTAATGGTTTTCTGATACAAATCAGACAGAAATCATACAAAAGCATGTTAAGATATCGTTT
>JAFGEY010000080.1 GCA_016931365.1 Anaerolineae bacterium | reverse complement strand
GACGAGTGGAAATCGGGCCCAGTCCCGCCAGAAATTGGATGTAATGCTTCTTTTGGGATAGGGAGTGCAGGTATTGGTAAGGTGGGCAATGATCCTTATAAATATTGGGGTGATGAACAACTGATAAATCTCTTGAACTCGAACAAAATTTTATTTTTAGCAAATGAGCGTTGTTGTGGTCGTAATTCTCTGTATTTTCATAATGGAGAATTGCTGATAATTGACGTGGATTCTCAAAAAGTGTGGTTTTCCAGTTGGGATTATTGAGGATGACCAGATTTTCTCGTTCCCCCGCTCCCATATGAGAATGCCTTTTCACAAAACCGTGCAGGCGGAGACTGCCGTACGCCGTACGAAGAATCACGATACACAACCTACAAAAGGAACACTCAACATGAAAATACAAGCCTTTCCCTACAAAGAAATCTCCCCCGGCAGCTACGAGATCGGCGAATTTGACTGCGCGTCCATCTTTCTGCTCGTCGGCGACAAGAAAGCGATGGTCATTGACACCGGCGTAGGCATCGGCGACCTGAAAGGATTCATCCGCACCCTGACCGACAAGCCGCTGATGGTCTGCTACACCCACAACCACGTGGATCACGTGGGCGGGGCCGGCGCGTTCGACAACGCTTATATCCACCCCAACGACATGGCCGACTTTAGCACCGGCGGGCGCATCGGCCTCAGCATCGAAGGCCGCATCGGCTACATCAAGTGGATCGCCGCGCGCGAAAAGGGCCGCTATCCGTACCACCTTGAGGAGGACGTGACCGAATGGGGGCCGCCGCCGCCGCTCTATCCCCTGGAGGACGAGCAGGTCATCGACCTGGGCAACCGCAGGATCATCGTCTATGCCTGCCCGGGCCACACCGCCGGATCAATCACATTCCTGGACGAAACATCGCGCTCGCTGTTCCTGGGCGACGCCTGCAACTGCAACCTCGGCCTGGGCGGCGGCGAACCGGGCACGCCTCGCTTCACGTCGATCGAAAAGGCGCTGCGCTACCTGAAACGCCTGCACAGCCTGGGCGATCGCTATGACCGCTATTTCAACGGCCATTATGATTTCCGCCCATTGGGAGAGCCTTTGGGCGAGGACGTGCTGCCGGACGCGATCGCCGCCTGCGAGCAAATCGTGGCCGGCACGGCGGAGGTGGAGGTCAAACCATCGAATTTTCCAAACGCGTCCGTCCGCAGCATCGTCACGATCGGGCGCACCAGCGTCTCCTTCAATCCCGACGGCATCTATGAGCTTTGATATGGAACATCCACCAACGACCATTGTCAACGTCGGCTATCGCTCGACCAACTACTGGGTGGTCAGCGCAGGTACGTCGCGCCTGCTGGTTGACATTGGCTGGCCGGGCACACTTGGCACGATGAAGGCCAACCTCCAGCGGATGGACGTGCCCTTGCACGAGATTCGTTACGCCTTGGCCACCCATTACCACATCGATCACGCCGGGCTTGGCGAAGAGCTCAAGCGCGAAGGCATTCCCCTGCTCGTGCTCGATGTTCAGCTTGAGGCCATCCCGATGATGAAGACCTGGACCAAGCCGGCTGACCATTATGCGGAGATCACTCAAGAGGGCAATGTGGTCATTTCATGCGCGCAGAGCCGCGAGTTACTCGGCCAGATCGGGATTGCCGGAGAAATCCTTCACACGCCCGGCCACTCGGATCACTGCATCTCGCTCCTGCTCGATGACGGCTCGGTCTTTACCGGCGATCTCCCACCGGAAGCGCATGCGTTCGATAACCCCGTCGCGTTGGCAACGTGGCAGCGCCTCCGAGAACGGGGTGCGACACAAATCTATCCCGCACACGGGCTGATCAGGACGATGGATTAGAAATTAGACGAACATTCACGGAGGAAAATTTGGCCAAACTCATCCCACCACAACCCAGCAGCTATGAAACGTTTTCCGCAAGCGCCGTCTTTACTGATGGGATCATCGTCATTCCTGCCGACTTCAGCGATCTTGCCTGCGTCACCCACCTCGGCGTCGAGTACGCGCGAAAATCGGGCGTGCCGCTTCACCTGCACATCATCGAGCCGATGCAGCGCGAAGGCGAAACGCTCACCTTTCCGCTGATCCTCTTTGTGCAGGGATCGGCGTGGTTCAAACAAAACACCGGCCTGTCGCTGATCCAACTCGGGCGCTTTGCCCGGCGCGGCTTTGTGGTCGCCATCGTCGAGTATCGACCTTCTACGCTGGCCCCGTTTCCGGCCCAGATCAAGGACACCAAGACGGCGATCCGCTTTATGATAAAACACGCCGCCGCCTATCACGTCGATCCCGAAAGAATCCTCCTGTGGGGCGATTCTTCGGGCGGGCATACAGTCGTGATGGCCGGCGTGACGCTGGACAATCCGACGCTGGATGATGAATCTCCTACGAACGATCCCATTTCGCTCAAGGCCGTCATTGATTATTATGGCCCGTCCGACGTCAGCAAAATGTGTCAAGAACCTTCCACAATGGATCACGTCGCGCCGGACTCGCCGGAAGGGATGTTGATCGGCGGGATGAACGTGCTCGAAAATCCGGAGCGTGTCAGGCCAACCGTTCCAATGACCTACATTTCGCCGGAGCGGGCGATCCCACCGATTTTGATCCTACACGGCGACAAGGATCGCCTGGTACCCTTTGGGCAAAGCGTGATGCTGTTCGAGGCCTTGAAAAAGGCAGGCCAGGTGACCGAATGTTATCAAGTAAAAGGCGCCGATCACGGCGGGGCTCCATTCTGGACGGAGGCCGTGCTAGATATTGTCGAAGCGTTTGTCAGAAAATATGTATAGCACTGGATCATTTTCTCGTTCCCACGCCGGAGCGTACAATAAAGGATATCTATGCACATCATCGACAAGACAACGCACACCGAGATCAATCTGAAAGAGCTGTTCCTGCTTCGCCCGGACGTGGTGTTCTTGAATCACGGCTCGCAGGGCGCGTGCCCGCGGACGGTCTTCCAGGCCTATCAGGACTGGCAGCTCGAGTTGGAGCGCCAGCCGATCGAATTCGGCCGCAAGCACGGCGACGCGATCCACGAGGCAAGACGGGCATTGGCCGAATACGTCGGAGCAGACCCGGACAACCTGGTCTACGTGGTCAATGCCACCTTTGGCCTCAACATCATTGCGCGATCGCTCCATCTCCAACCCGGCGATCAGGTGCTATCCACCGACCACGAATACGGAGCCATCGATCGCACCTGGGAATTCAACTGCGTCAAGTGCGGCGCGCGCTATATCCGGCAGCCGATCCCCGTACCCATCGAATCGGCTGAGCAGGTGGTCGAGTCCGTCTGGGCCGGGGTGACCGAACATACTCGGGTGCTCTTTTTCAGCCACATCACCTCGCCCACAGCGTGGATTTTACCAGTCAGAAAATTGGCGCGCCGGGCCAGAGACGCCGGCATCATCACCGTCATCGACGGCGCACACGCACCGGGACAAATTCCACTGCAACTGGATGAGTTGGGCGCAGACCTGTACACGGGCAACTGCCACAAATGGCTGCTCGCGCCCAAGGGATCGGCTTTTCTCTATGCCCGCAAAGAGATGCAGGGGATGCTGGAACCGTTGGTGATCAGTTGGGGCTGGGGAAATGAAACGCCGCACATCACCCGCTTTGTCGACGAGCAGCAAACGCAAGGCACGCGGGATCTGGCGGCATTTCTGGCCGTACCGTCGGCCATCCGGTTTTTGCACGAGCACGACTGGCCTGCCGTTCAGCAAAACTGCCACGACCTGGTACGCTATGCCCGGCACGAACTCGCACAGCACACCGGCCTCGCTCCGCTCACACCGGATGGGCCGGAGTGGTTCGCGCAGATGGCATCCATCCCGCTGCCTTTATGCGACACCCAGGCGTTATGGGCGCACCTGCACCGGGAATACAGCATCGAAATTCCGGTGCTGACCTGGAACGGCCGGCCGATGATCCGCCTGTCGGTGCAGGGATACAACACCCAGGACGACATCGAAGTCTTGATCGAGGCGATCAAGACCTTCTTTGCCTGAAACGGATCGCTTGGCACCGCCCCAAAAGCCGTGCACAGCGCGCGTCGTCAGGCCTCTTCACCAAGCCGTGCCGACGGTCTCCATCGACACGAGGAATGGCACAGTGATGGATTCTATCGACTGGATCGAACAAAACCTGAATCCCACACCCTGCACGTCCGCCGGGCTGCTGTACGACCACATGGATTCGCAGTCGGGGCGCAGCCTGCCGATCATTTATCAGCCCTTTGACGTGACCGACCGCGGCCACTGGACTGACCGCGGCTCGCTGTTCGATTTCCTGTCCACTGCCGGGCAAAGTGGCGGCCACATCCTCGACTTTGGCCCCGGCGACGGCTGGCCTTCGCTGATTTTGGCCCCCTTTGTCGATCGCGTGACCGGCGTCGACGGCTCGCAGCGCCGCGTCGAGGTGTGCCGGGAAAACGCCGCCCGCCTGGGCATCGACAACGCCACGTTCATCTATGTCGAGCCGGGGCAACCACTTCCCTATGGCGACAACACTTTTGACGGCATCGCCGCCGCCTCGTCGGTCGAGCAGACGCCCGATCCCTACCGGACGCTGCAAGAATTGCACCGCGTATTGCGGCCGGAAGGCAAACTGCGGCTGTCCTACGAAGGGCTGGAATGCTACCGTGGCGAAGGCGAGTTTGAAGCCTGGCTGACGGGGGTTGGAAATGATGCCTGCAAGCTCGTCATCTACCATCGCAACGTCGGCGGCGAGCGGGTGAACCACTATGGCCTCACCCTGGCGATGCCCCAAGAAAAAGCTCGAATCGTGCTGACACCCGATGGCAAGGACATCACCCAAGATACGCTGACCGTCGAACGCCTGGAGCAACTGCGCCCGTCGATCGCCCAGGCGTCTAAGCTGACGCTGCGGCATCCGTCGGCGTCGACGTGGCTCAAGTGGCTGGACGAGATCGGGTTCGGCAGTGCGCAAACCACCCACTGCGGTGCGGCATTCGCCTGGCTGCTCTATGACGCGCTTTCCCCGGAACGGCACCCGACAAGCATCGACGCGTTGGACGACTTGCTGCGCACTGGCGCGCAGGTGGCTACCCAACTCGCCGCGCCCAACGTGCTGCCCGGCGGCCGCGATCCGTGGATCACGGCCGCAAAATAGCCACCCATCTGGAGTCCCCTTGCGCATCATCATCGATTTTGACGGCACGCTCACCGCTGAAGAAACCCAGGCTGAAACCTTGCGCCACAAATCGCTGCGCACCCTGGCCGATGAGATTATTGGCGTGCCCTATGCTCAGTTGGAGCGTGATTACCTGGTCACGCAAAGGAAATTGCTTGACGCCCCACATCTCTACTGGTGGGCCGTCAACGGGCTGATCGCCTCCTACTGCGACGAGGGCGCGTTCATCCTCAACACGACGACGCTGCAAACGATGCTGAACGGCAACCCGGACTATGTGCGGGCCATCGAACGCACCTTCTCCAATGCCGAGTACGACCCGGCGATGGACTGCATCAATCACCTCTTTCATCGCCACACCGCCGAGATACCCCCTGCTTTTCGCCCCGGCGCGCGCGACGCGCTCAACGTGCTCATTGCTCACCCGGATCGCACACCGATGATCCTGACCAACTCGCTAGGCGACAAGGTGCGCCGGCAGATCGACACGCTCAACCTCGACGGCGTGATCGATATTTTGGGCGATACGCGCCAATACGCGATGGCTCCCGATTGGCCGCACCATTTTGTCCACCCCGAACTGGGCGAAATCCAGCGTTGGGCGGTGACGCCAGAGCGCCAGATCGATCTGCGCCGCCCGATCTATTATAAAGCGCTGTGCGGCGAGCAGAACCGGGATCCGCAGCTTGCCGTCGTCGCCGACACCTTTTCGCTGCCCGGCGCGCTACCCCTATTGATGGGCATCCCCTTTTTCCTCCTGCGCACGCCGTATACGCCGGAATGGTGCATTCAAGCAGTCAAAACTCATCGCCTGGGATACGCCCTCGACGAAATCGCAGCATTGCCGGAAATGCTGAATACCCTGGCACAATCGTCTTATTTTAACAATATATAAAGCCTGCCGGCACAGGTCATTCGTACGCCAAAAGCGCTTCCTATGCGCCGCTGAAGGGGACTACTCGAATTCTTCCAACAGTTCTTTGTCCTGCCGTACTGCCTGAACGCCCTTAGCCATAGTCGCGCACCGCCTCCAGAAAGGCCGCCACGTTGCCCCAGGGGATGTCCGGCTCGCCCATGTCATAGGCTGGACAGAGGATCAGCCCGGCGCGGCCCAACGTCTCGATGCGCCGCTTTACTTCTTGCCGGATCGCTGCGGGGCCGGCAGCGCTGAAAGTGGACTGCCGGCCCACCGTGCCCCACAGCGCCAGCCGGGGGCCGAACCGTCGGCGGATGCGCGCCGCATCCATGTGATCGGGCTGCACGGGGTTGATGGCGTTCACGCCGATCTCGATCAGGTCGGCGATGATCGGCTCATAATAACCATCGCTGTGATACAAGACGCGCAGGCCGGGACGGATCGCTCGCGCAGCCTGGATGAGGGCAGCCAGGCGTGGTTTGAGAAAGACGCGCCAGGTGTGCGGGCCGATCATCATCGTCGTCGGCATGCCCACGTCATCGCTGAGCGCCAGCAAGTCCACGCCGGCACGGGCCAGCGTTTGCGCGTTGCGGATGGATAGGTCGAGCAGCCGGTCGAGCAAAAAGTGCGCCCATTCAGGCCGTTCGACCAGATCCAGCAGCAGGTTTTCCAGGCCGCGCAGCCGCCAGGCGGCCTCGAACAGCTCGCCGCCCAGGTGGGGCAGGTTGCCGCCGACAGCCAGGCCGCGCGCGTGCAGCGCCTGCACCTGCTGCGCCAGCCCTTCGACGTGATAGGGTGTGTTGAGGTTGGGGAAAGGAAAGCGGCGCAGGTCATTCAGGGAGCGGGCACGGGACAGTGGATTGGAGCGGTTGGGCGTTTCGGGGTGATAGTCCCAACTGGCATAGTTCATCGCCTGGGCAAAGGTGCCCAGCCGCACGTCCGGTGGATAGGGGCGGGCCAGGCGGCGCAGCTCTTCTTCTTCCGGCGACGGGGGAAACTCGACAAACTGCGCATCTACCCAATCCTCGTCTCGATATGCGCCGGGTGGGGCCAGGCTGACGCCATCCACGCGGTAAAAGTTTAGCGCGCAGGGCACGTGATCCGGCTCACCGCCATCCAGCGCAGCCAGGACCCGTTCGCAAGAATTCATCGCTACCTCCCATAGTGGCCTGCTTCATCCTCGTGGGACAGGCGCAGAAGTCATTCAGCCGCAGAAATAGATACACCCGCCTGGCATTATAAACCTGCAACCGGCATAAAAACGCGCAGCCCGTCCCGCTCGTCCACAATGTAGGTCGAGGACGGGTACCCCAGGGCGACACGCACCAGCCACAGGTCGCCAACTGAGCTGCCTGCATTGAGCGCCGCGCAGAAGACCATCGTCCACACCAACCACCTCGGAAGGGGCAAGATCAATAGTAGCATCCCCAGCAGGCTGAGGCCCGCCAGCGGCGCCAGCGCGATCACCAAATAGTGATTACGGTGAAAGGCATAGCTGCGGACAATGGTGTCGTAAAATATCTTTACGGCAGCAGCGGCAGGACGGTCAGCGCAAACCAGATCAGCGCGGCGATCAATACCACCACCGCGCAGCCGATCATGATCGTCGAACCAAGACGGCTCTCTTGCGGCGCGTTGGAACGCACGGCGACCGTCACCGGGCGGGGCTGGATGCCGGCAATTTTGACCTGGAGCGTCGCCAATCGTCCGCGCGGGTCTTGCGGCAGCTTGTCGGCCCGCCCGACCAGGTCAATCGCTCTGGTCTCACCCGGATTTACCGTGCAGCGGATAGGATCGAGCACTAACCAGTCGGGATTGCCGTCGATCTGGCACTGCGCGGCCACTTTGCCCCGGTTGCGCACCTCAAACGATCCCCGTTCGGTGAACAACTGCCCCTTACCTAACGAACGCAGGTCGATGTGCGTTGGTGAGACATCGACAATCGGCGGCGGCACCTTGACCTCGATCGGAATCACTGCCGACTGCGCGCCGGAAGCCTGGATTTCGACCTTGGCCTGGTAGATGCGCCCCGACGTCAGCTCGGCAGTCCGCACGATCACCGGCAGCGTCTGGCTCTGGCCAGGTGCGCAGGCCAGCTTGCCCGGCACCTCGACCCACTGCTCTGAACTTTTCACTGTGCCATAGAGATAGCCACCGCCAGTGTTTTTGACCTCGATCTGCTGCGAGTTGTCGGTGCCGGTGATGTTGTCGTAGCTCAGCCGCCCGCTGAGCACCTTGAGTTGCGGCACGGGCATGGCCTTGGGATCGAGGGTGCGCACAAAATATTCCAGCCCGGCGTTGTGATCGTCGGCGTAACGGCGAGTGGCCTCTTCGGCAGCACGCACGGCAGCCGGATCGTGGATCGCGTCGTTGAGCCAGCGGGTGATGCTGCCATCGTACAAAATGTCGGTGGCATAATCCCAGTGCTTGATGCTGAGGTCGATCATCTCCCGGCGCGACGCGGCCTGGTCGCCTTGCGGAAAGGTCAGCGCGGGCAGCGGGCGGCTGCCCTGATTCAGCAACACGTCCAGGCGCGCACCCAACTCGGCCGCGGTGGGCCGATCTTGAATCTTGGGTGACAGTGCCGCATGGAGCACCTCGCGCAGCGCCAGCGGGATCATCTCCATCTTGGGGAATTGAAAGGGGTGCAGGCGCAGGTCGTCGTCGGTGAGCAGGTGATAGGCGGTGGCGGCCAGCGCGTAAACGTCGGAGCGCGGCTCGGCCTTGCCATCATACAGCTCCGGCGCGGCATAGCCTACCGTGCCATAGATGCTCGACTGCTGCCGGCCGGGGCGGGCGGCGGCAGGCGGCGGCTGTATCGTATAGCGCGTCCTGGCGGTGCCGAAATCGACCAGCACCGCGCGCCCGGTGTGGCCGTCGATGATAATGTTGGCCGGTTTGAGGTCGTTGTGGATCACCGGCGGCTGGTGCTTTTCCAGGTAATCCAGCACTTCGCAGATTTGCCGGGTGTAACGGATCACAGCGTCAGCTTTGAGCGGCCCGCCGCGGACGATCTGATCGTCTTGTTCGCGGGTCAGCCCATCGGCCAGGTCAGGTCCCTCGATGTATTCCATCACCAAATAGTTGCGCCCGTTTTCCGAAAAATAGGCGTAAATGTCGGGGATGCCCTGGTGCTTGAGCGTGGCCAGGATGCGCGCCTCGATCTCGAATCGCTGCATGGCTTTTTGACGCTCCTCCGGATCGGCGGCGTCGTAATATTCAATCACTTCTTTGATCACGCACTGGCGATCGAAAGCTTTGGTGTTGGCGGCCAGATAGACCGCGCCCATCCCGCCCTTGCCCAGCGGGCGAATGATGCGGTAAGTGCCGCCATCCATCAACTGACCGGCCTGGAGCGACTCTGGCTCGTCATCGTCTGGCGCGAGCGCCGACAAGGCATAGCCGCAAAAAGCGCAAAAAAGCGCGCCGGGTTTATTCTCATTGGCACAGGCTGGACATTGCATTGATTTGCCTCATCTGGTACAGATCAAACGTCATCACCCATACGCATAACGCGGCTACAAGTCGCAGTGTCAGGTCAGCAACGCCGCAGGGATAAATTCGGCCCGGTTGGCATAGATCAGCCGCGTCCGGTCGGTCAAGTCGATGCGGGTGATGGCGCAATTGTTGAGCGAAAAACGCAGTCCATCTGGCACGCGCCCTTCGATCAGGGTAATGTCGAACAAGACGGCCATCACACACTGGTAAAACCCGCCATGGCTGATGACTCCAACGCGATCGTCGGTGTCACCATGCCGGGCCAGCAGATCGGCCAGGAATCGACGCGCGCGGGGAATTCGATCTTGTATCGGTTCGGCGGGGCGATTCCACCAGCCGTCCTCATCAAGCCAGTCGGGCAGCACCAACGATGGATAATGTTGCTCCAAGTAGTGGCGATTTTTGCCAGGCAGTCCAACACGCTCGCCGGTGGTTTCGTCCTGCAGGTAAATGCCCCATTCCTCGTGCGCATCAGCCCAGGCCACCGGGTTCAGGCCAATGTGCTTGCCGACGATCGTCGCTGTGTGGACAGCGCGCGCCATCAAACTGGTGTAGAGGTGGGTGAGGCTGAAACCACTGGCATTCTGGCGATCCTGGGCGTCACTCGCTGGCAGCGTAAAAGGCCGGGCCAAAAACTGGGCCAGGCATTCTGCCTGCTGAAGCCCGACAGCGGTCAATTCGGGGTCCTCATTGCGCCCCAGGTGCGATCCGAGTTGCGCGTGCAGCGCATTGTTGCTCGACTGTCCGTGACGGATGAAATAGAACTGCATCACATCTCCTATGTGATCAACTCGGCCGGCAAAAAATCGGCGCGGTTGGTGTAAGCAATGCGCACCTCCTCGCCAAAATCGATGCGGGTCAGGGCCGTGTTATTCATCGCAAACCAGATGCCGCATTCCCGGTTCAAACCAAGGATGGCCCACACCATATAGTTGTAAAACGCGCCGTGGCTGACCACGGCCACGCGGTCGTCGCTGCCGCCGTGGCGGGCCAGCAGGTCTTGGACGAACCGTTTGGCGCGCGTGGGGCGCTGCTCATAGTCTTCAAAAGGGCGATTCCACCACCCTTGTTCGCCCAGGCTGTCGGGCAGCACCAGGTGCGGAAAATAACGTTCAAAATAGGCCCGGTTATGCCCCGGCAGACCCTGCTTTTCACCCGTCTGCGAGTCTTCTAGAAAAATGCCGCCCGTTTCGTGTGCGTCCAGCCAGGCTACCAACGGCAGTCCCAACGCCTCGGAAATCGCCGTGCCGGTTTGGACGGAACGGATCATCAGGCTGGTATAGAGGTGGGTGATGCCAAAGTGGCCCAGATTTCTGGGGCTGCTCAGATTCATCGGATGCGTCGCCGAGTGGAGCGGACCGTGCGAGTTGCCCGAATCCTGAGCCTGCCCCTCGCCGTCGGGATTCGATACGTCGGAGCAGGCCAGAAACTGCGCCACCAGCCGGGCCTGCCGGTGGCCGATCTCGGTCAGTTCAGGGTCTTCGACGCGGGGATAGTTGTCGCCGTGCGAATCCCAACTGGCATTGTTTTTTGATTGTCCGTGACGGATAAAATAAAACTGCATTAATTTTCTACTCCTCATCTTCCTGATCGGCTTCGGGCACGATGCGGGCGACGGCAGCCAGGCGATCCCCCTTGTAGATGTTCATTACGATTTCGCCGCGCGCGGTGCGCGAGAGTTGGGGAAGTTGCTCCACATCGGTGGGCAGGGCCATTCCGTTGGCGGTGATCAAGGTCACACGATCTTGCGGCTGGACGATCAACGCAGCGACCACCGGCCCGGTGAGGTCATAATATCGCTCGTGCAAGGCGATCACCCCGCCGGTGTTGCGACCTTTGAGCGGGTACTCGTCGAGTGCGGTGCGCTTGCCAAAGCCATTTTGCGTGGCGACGAACAATTCACCGCCCGGCTCGATCACGTCGGCCGCGGCGACCGTGTCGGCCGCGGCGACTCCATTCCCCTCCGACAGGTTGATGCCCAACATCCCTGCCGCGTCGCGTCCCTGCGGGCGCACCTGATCTTCGCTAAAGCGCAGTGCCTTGCCCCCCACCGTGGTGACGATCAGTTCGTCGCGGCCATTGGTCAGCCGCACCCACCCCAACTCGTCACCCTCGTCGAGCCGAAAAGCGATCAGCCCGTTGGCGCGGACGGCCGCAAACTCGACCAGCGGCACGCGCTTGACCTTTCCCTGTACTGTAAACATGGTTAAATACTTGTCCTGTTCGAAATCGGCGATGGACAGTACTGCCGTCACTCGCTCGCCCGCGCCGAGATGGATCAGGTTGGTCAGCGGGATGCCCTTGGCGGCGCGCTCACGCTCGGGAATCTGGTAGACCTTTTCCTGGTAGACCTTGCCCTGGTTGGTGAACAGGAGCACATCGTCGCGCGAGCCGGCGGCGAACAGATAGCGCACCGAGTCCTCCTCGCGCGTCTCCATCCCCGGTACGCCGACCATTTTCTTTTTCTGCTTTTGGTTGAGCTTGAACGCGCGCACCGGCGTGCGCTTGATGTAGCCGCGCTGTGTCACCGAGATCAACACGGGCACGTCGGGCACCAGGTCGTGCGCCGACAGGGAGGCGTCGGCCTCGCCGACGATATGCGTGCGCCGTGCGTCGCCGTATTTCTGCTTGAGTTCCTGCACATCTTGCTGAATCAGGTAGAGGATTTTGAGCGGGTTGGTGAGCAGGTCTTCCAGGTAGGCGATGGTCTGGATCGCCTCCAGGTATTCGTCCTGGATTTTCTGCCGTTCCAGGTTGGCCAGTCGGCGGAGCTGCATGTCGAGGATCGCCTGGGCCTGTACCTCGCTCAACTCAAAGCACTCCATCAACCGCGTGCGCGCCGTCTCGGCGTCCTCGCTCTCGCGAATGGTCTGGATCACCGCATCGATGGCGTCGAGAGCCTTGATCAGCCCTTCCAGGATGTGCGCCCGCGCTTGCGCCCGTTCGAGGTCGAACGCGGTGCGACGCTGGATCACCTCGCGGCGATGTTCAATGTAAATCTGCAATGCGCGTTTGAGCGACAGGGTGCGTGGCGTCCCATCGACCAGAGCCAGGCAGTTGTAGCCAAAGGTGCTCTGGAGCTGGGTGTACTTGAACAATTGGTTGAGCACGCCCTGCGCATCGGTGCCGCGCTTGAGTTCGATGACAATGCTCATCCCGCGCCGGTCGGACTCGTCGCGCAGATCGCTGATGTCCGAAACCTTGTCGTCGCGCACCAGCGCGGCGACGCGCTCCAGCAGCGTCGCCTTGTTGACCTGGTAGGGCAGCTCGGTGACGACGATGCGCTCGCGGTTGCCGCGCATCTCTTCGACGTGGGTCACGGCGCGCATCACAATGCGTCCCTTGCCTTTGGCATAGGCGTTCTTGATCCCCTCGTCGCCGACGATCAATCCACCGGTGGGAAAATCCGGCCCCTGGATGAACTGCATCAAGTCTTGCACCGCCACCTCATCGATCTCGTGATAGCGGTCGATCAAGTAAGCGATCGCGTCGCACAGCTCACCCAGATTGTGCGGGGCGATGTTGGTGGCCATGCCCACGGCAATGCCTGCCGATCCGTTGAGCAGCAGGTTGGGCAGACGCGCCGGCAGCACCGACGGCTCTTGCAGCGAACCGTCGAAATTGTCGGCAAATTCGACCGTTCCTTTGTTGATATCGGCCAGCATTTCTTCGGCAATGGCTCCCAGGCGCGCTTCGGTGTAGCGCATCGCGGCGGGCG
>JAFGEY010000079.1 GCA_016931365.1 Anaerolineae bacterium | reverse complement strand
AGCGGCGAGGACGGCTCGGTGCAGTGGAAGGTCGATCCGCCTGGTGATCGTGCGTGGCCCGGCGTTGTTGTGGCCGACATAGACGGCAACGGCGACCTTGAGGTGGTGACGGCGCACGGCGGCGGATATGTGTATGTCTTTGACCACACTGGTGCCTCCGTGTGGTCGCAGCGGCCAATCACCTCTGAACTGCGTGGCCTGACCGTGTACGATCTGGATGGCGATGGCAAAATGGAAATCGTCGTCACCGGAGCGTGGAGCAACAAGCTCAACACCTGGATCTATCACTATGACGGAACGTCCTTTCCGGGCTGGCCGCAGTTGAGCAATGACAGCGGCTATGCCGCCGGGGTTTACAATGCCAACGCCGCCGTTGGCGACCTGGACGGCGACCAACTCGCCGAGATTGTCGTGCCCTCAGACGTACATTACATTTGTGCTTATGAACCCAATGGCAGCCAGATTCCGGCCAACGCGATGTACGGTGGCAAGGGGTGGGGCAAGGTCGGCATCTGGGAGAGCTTGGCCACCGAACTGCGCGGCTGGGGTTATTGCGACGGCGTGCGCGCGGAGAGCTATCGGACCAATTTTGCCGATGGTGCGGCTGATGTGGTTGACGTCAACAACGATGGGATGCTGGAAGTGGTGGTGACGGGCAATGTCTATGATTGTCACGCCGGCTACCCGCCGAGCAGGTATAACGGCGTGTACATCTTGAATGCCGATCGCAGCAGATTTAATCAGGGCGGTTACGATTGGCAAACTGTGCCGGTGGACACTGGCGCGCCGTTGAGTGAAAATTATAGTGTGATCGAGAGTGTCCTGCCCAACCCGGCCGTGGCCGACCTGGATGGCGACGGCAACAAGGAAATCGTCTATTCATCCTACGATGGCCGCGTGCATGCCTTTTGGTTGGACAAAACCGAGCATGGCCCTTGGCCTTATTCGGTGTACAACGCGGCGGAAGGCTTTTATCGCTTTGCTTCCGAGCCGGCCATCGCCGATCTGGATAACGATGGCAAGGCGGAAGTGATCGTCGCTTCATGGACACAAAAGGGGAGCAACAGGACGGGTAAGCTGCACATCTTGAGCGATACCGGCGTTGCTTTGCGCGAAATCGATTTACCGGCGGCGATCGGTGCCAACTGGAACGGCGCGCTGGCCGCGCCGACGCTCGCCAACATTGACGCCGACGCCAACCTGGAGATCGTCTTGAACACCGCCCATTCTGGACTGGTGGCCTATGAATTGCCCGGTATCACCAACGCGCGCATTTTGTGGGGCACCGGGCGGGGAAACTATCAGCGCACCGGGGCAATTTTGCACGGGACATTGTGCGGCTCGACCAAAACGATGCACCCGCTGCTGCCCGGCGCAGGCGATGTGGTCACGACGACGATCGTCTTGCGCAACCCTGGGCCGACGCTGTACGGCATCCGCCTGACCGACACGCTGCCGTCGCAGGTGCATTTTGCCGGAGGGTGGAATGTTTCCGGGGGCAGTTACGGCCAGGCCGGTGGGGTGATCACCTGGACGGGCAATGTCAGCGCGGCCGTGCCGGTGAATATCGTTTTCCTGGTCACGGTGGACAGTGGGATTACCACGCCGCAGGTGATCGGCAACGTAGTGAAAATTAACGATGGTTTGGGAAGCGTATTGGAGCGACAGGCAGTCGTTATCGCCAATGGCTATGGCGTTTATTTGCCGTTGGTACTGCGCGGCTATGGACCCTAAGTGACTGTGAAGCGGCTTCTATGCATCATTGCTCAAGTATAGCTGATTTCTGATCATTTTTTGACAGGATTTACAAGATTTTCAGGATTGGATGGCCTTTTATCCTGTCCAAATTTGAGCACAGGCTGAACAGTTACGCAAAGGCAAGCTGATAGGGGGGCCGTTTGCCATCCAGGAGGATATAGGGAGCGGCGTGTTTGGCGACCGCTCCGATCTTTTGCAGGTCGCCCAGAGTGCACAGTGTGGCGTTTTTTCGCTCGCGCAGGATGCGCGTCACCGAGCGCGGGCCTAATCCCGGCACGCGCAGCAGGGCATTGCGATCGGCGCGGTTGATCTCGACCGGAAAGTATTCGGGGTGGATGTCGGCCCACATCGTCTTGGGGTCTTTTTCACGCGGTAGATGGCCGTCCTGATCAAAGACAAATTCGCCCAAGTCGAAATCGTACAGGCGAAACAGGTGATCGCATTGATAGAGACGATGTTCGCGCCAGGCAGGGGTTAGTGGATGGTCTTCGAGCGGTGTGCCGCGCACGGGCTGGAAGGCGCTGAAATAGGCGCGGTGCAGGTTCACTCTGTCGTACAGGTGGCTGACTGTGGTCAGAATCTCTTGATCCGATTCATCGGCCGCGCCAACGACAAACTGGGTGGTCTGTCCGCCGGGAGCCCAACTGCCGGGATTTTGCCGCATAAATTCGCTGGCCCAGCGCATCGGGTTGAGCAGGTCGTCGGCGTTTTTGGCCGAGGCGATCTGGCCCAGGCGCTGGCGATTGGGCACTTCGAGGTTGACCGAGACACGGGTGGCGATCTGCCCGGCGCGCTCGACCTGATCGCGCGTCAAACCGGGGAGCAGTTTGAGATGGACGTAGCCTCGAAACTGGTAGCCGCTGCGGATGATCTCGATCGTGGCCAGCATTTGATCCATCGCGTGGCCCGCGCCGCCGCAGATGCCGGAGCTTAAAAAGATACCCTGCACCAGGCGCGCTCGCACCATCTGGTCAAAGAGACGGGCCAACTCGTCGGGGCCAAAGGAGGTGCGGCGATGGTCATTGCCCCGCCGATTGACACAGTAGGCGCAGTTTTTTTCGCAGACGTCGGTTTGCAGTATCTTGAGCAGGGCCACTTTTTTGCCGTCGGGCATCACCGCCGGGTAAATCCAACGCCCTAACTCGTCACGTTTGCGCGCAGCATCGGTGCCGCAGGCTTCCCCACAGACATCGTACTGAGCGGCACGCCCCAATACCTCGACCTTTTGTTGTGTATCCGGCTGGATGTAAACCGATACGGCCATTGTCAAACCTCTCATCGAACGTCTGTTCTTATTATACGAACAAATGTTCGATTTGTCAAGGTATTGACGGGCTTTTTTGCGCTGAGCAGCTAGGTTCCGATGCAGTGATTGCCCTCTGGCCCGGATTCATCGACGATGGGCTGCGCGAATCCTTCCCACGCGCAATCGACAGTGCGGAAGCGGCGTGCGTGTGATTCCAGATGCAGCCCGACGTGTCGTCCGCGGAACGTGCAGCGCTCAAAGAGGTTGTCGTGCGTGTGACCGCGTATGCGGATTGCGCAGCCCTCCTGGTCACTCTCATTGTTCTCGATCAGGCAGTTGCGCCAAGTGTTGCGATGCGCACCGTTGTACAGCTCTTCGTCCCGGAAAAAGAGGCCATATTGCCCATTATCGCGCAGGATGCAGCGTTCAAAGAGGTTATCAGTGTCCTTGTGGCCGATAGAGATGCCAAATGAGCCATTGCGTTCGCAGACCAAGTCCTCAAACCGTCCTTCCTGCACCCGCCAGCACAGGAAATAGCCGCCCACGGCATTGTCGCTGAACGTGCAGCGGCGAACAAGCGAGCGAGTCGAGCCGGTGCCGGGGTGGAGGCCAAAGTTGGTGCTGCCGGTCACCGTACAATTCTCAACGGTGATGTCCTGGGTGATCTGGTAGCTGATCCCGTCGCCGGCGTAATCGTGCACCATGCAACCCTGAATCGCGCAGCGTTTGGCCTTGTGGAAATAAATTGCGCCGCCGCGACAGCCGTTCATTGGCTCGTTGGTTGCCTTGTTGCCGTCGACAGTGAGGTTTTCAACCCGCACATTTTCCACCTCGATCCCACTGATCATCGAGCAGGCATTGCGAATCCATCCCTCACGGCTGGCGGCGTAATCCATGACCAGGTGATCGGCGATGACCATCGTTCCGCCTTGAATGTCGAGGATCGTCGTCGCCGTCTCCAACCAGCCGCCGGTGTCGTGATCGCCGACAAGCAGACCCATCCCCGGCCAGAATCCCTCCGTGCTTTGCGGCGTGATCTTGAGTTGACCATAGTCGGCGTCGATCTTGAGCGAGCTGCGCGCGCCGTCGCATTTGCGGAGTATGGTTTTGTCGCCGCGGCCGATCAGGCGGACGTTGCTCTTGAGATGGATGGCGTCAAGACAGGTGTAGACGCCGGGCAAAATTTCTACTATGCCGCCGCTGGCGGGCAGTGTGTTGATGGCAAGTTGGATGGCCTGGTTGTCATTGCCGCGTATATCGCCGCCGTCTATGCCGACGCAGATATGGGGGACGAAAGCGTTCATTGATCATCTCCATTGGAAAGGGGCAGGCGTTGTTTGCGCCTGCCCCTTTTGTGCGAGCATTACCTGGCTGCTTCAGCCAACTGTTCGGCCGAAACGATCGAGCCATACTTGGCCTTGAGCGCTTCCAGCCCCTTGCGCTGTTCCTCATAGACCTCGAACAGCTTGGGCGAGACGCCCTCTTCCTTCTGGTAGACCTCTTCTAGCCGGGCGATACGGGTGAGGATGTTGTCCAGGTAGAACGAGAACTGTTTGTCATAGAGCGCTTTGGGATACTCTTTGCCGATCTCGGCAAACAGCTTGCGCAAATCCTCGTATATGGGGATATAGCCGATCGGCGTTTCGATGGCCGGCGCATTACCATGGACATACAGCTCAAGCCAGCCAAGCCAGACCTTGACGTCGCGCTTTTCGCCGAGTAGTTTATTGCCTTCGCCGCCGCGCGCGCCGTGGGTGAGGAAATAGTTGAGGCCGGCGATGATCGGCTTGTGGGTCAGCTTGGGCGAGTTAAAGAACACAAACTGCGCGTCCATATAATCGGCCAGGGGACCGGGAATGAATGGCTCGTTGGCCCACGGCTGCGGGCGCACGCCCTTGGCTCCCACTTCGGTGGCCGTCGCCGCCGAGAAAATGGATGCGCCGATGACCACGCCGTGGTCGGGGTTTTTGGCCACCCACACCGGGGGCATGGTGTCGCTGTCGCGGCCGCTGTAGGTGACGACGCTGACCGGTACGCCGTCCGGGTCCTGGGCCACTACCGGATTATAGTTGGCGATTTTCAGACTGGACAGCGTGCAGCGGGCGTTCGGGTTGGACATAGGGATGGGCTTGCCGGCCTCGTCGAGCTTGCCTTCCCACCACTCACCGGTATAGTTGACGCCTCTGGTGGGCGCTGGATCGCCGTCGCCAACCCAACGCGGCGTGCCGTCCTCGGTGATCAGCACGTTCGTCCAGATCACTTCGGCGCCGGGTTCGCGCAGAGCCTTCATCAGGTAGGGGTCGCTTTCGCGGTTCATATCTTGCACGATGCCAAAGATGCCGACTTCGGGGTTGACGGCGCGCATAGTGCCGTCGGCGGCGATCCAGATTTGGGCCAGGTCGTCACCGATGAAATCCGAGCCGACCATGGCCGTGGTGGTCTTGCCGCAGCCGGAAGGAGCCGCGCCGGCAAAGTAGGTTTTGCGCCCGTCAGGGCCGGGCATGCCGGTGATGAACATGTGCTCGGACAACTCGCTCTCTTTGCGATAGTAGGTGGACAGGTCGACGGCAAAGCGGTGGTTGCCTTTTTTGAGCAGCAGGGTGTTGCCGGCATAGGTGCAGAGCATCGAGAACGTGGTCAGCCAGCTCCGATCCATAAAGACGCGCATATTGGGAAAGTCTTCGGGGCGGTTGGTGCCTTCGCTGTGGACGTTGGTCAAAAACTCGCCCGCGCGTGCTGCTTCCTGATCGAACTGCGTATAGACATTGCGATACAGGATGTTGGCCGAGTGCATGACGTAAGTGGAGGTGGTGATCTCGAGGGCCGGCAGGGCGGCCTGCGCGCCGACAGGGCCACGGTTGAAAAAGCCGACCATCAGAGTCTTGCCTTTGGCAATGTCGGCCATAAACTTTTTGACGTACTCGAACGCCTCGTCGCGCAGGATGCTCTTGGCCAGCACGCTGACCTCTTCGCCGGGATTGGCGATGTAGAGCGTCTTGTCTACCACGCGCCCTTGCTCGGCGGGGATGTCAAAGTGGATGGTGTGGCCCGGCATCGGCAGAGACTTCTCTTCGCCTTTGGTCAGGCTCCATTCGCGCACCCATTTCAGGTCGGCCTCGGATCCGGTGTTGACAAAGACCGCGTCGGGATTCATCATCGAAATCGCGTTGGCAATCTTGAGCAGCGCGTCTGTGTTGGTGATTTTGTGCAGACGGGCCAGGGTCTCGGCGTTGCAGCGAGCCTTGAATAAGGCTTGCGCTTCGTTCGGGGTCTTGATCCCGCCGATAACGGCCAGAATATCAATACCTTTTTTCAGTTCCAGCATGTTTTTCTCCTTTATGCTTTGATAAAGACCGAGGAGAAACCAAGTTTTTGTCAAAAACCCGGTTTCTTTGAGTGAATAGACGAATCTAAATCAATGACTGGTTGAGCCACGGCACGTCGAGCAAAATGGGCAGCGTACAAGCAAACCCGATCACCTGGATCGTATCCCATGGCCAGCCCTGCCAGCGCGGCTGGTTTTTCAAACGCAAAGCGACAAAGTAAATCATCCAGGCCACGGCGATGCCCGCTTGCTGCGCGTTGTTGGTTAAGCTCAGGTCGAGTTGCTGCACCCACCAAACATCAACAGCCAAGCTGGCGGCCAGAAAAAAAAGTCCGCAGCGTACCCAGATTTCGCCCCAACGGGCGGCTAACTGTGCGGAAATCCATGCTCCTTGTCCAAACCGTGCTTTCAGTGCTCGCCGGGCCAGACCGCTCAATCCGGTTGCTGCCGATAGTCCCAGAAAAGCCCCGCCCCAAATGGTTGCGCTATTGCTGATCACGACATTGAGTTGGCGTATTGACAGCGTAACCGGCGCGGTGGTTTGTTGCGAGACATCGAGCAGGATCAATCCCAGAGCAATAAGGGCGACAATGCCTCCGGTGCTTGGGGTGTGCGCTGCAATGCTCCAGACCAGGTAAATGAGGAGCATCAAGATCGCTATGCCGGCGGCAGTGTCGGTCCAGGAAACGAAAGGCCATCCGTGGCCTTGTAACGCCCGGAGCGTCAACCCGATTACTAGAAACAAAACGCTTGCTGCGATCAAGAGTTGTCCGGTAAGAGCGAACGCGCGGCTGCTCCGGAGCAGGTAGCCGATCAAAAGCACAACGGCGACGGTCAAGGCGGCCCCGCCAAGTCCCCAATATGCAGCCAACTGGATGGTCATTATCCCTCCGCCGGGTCCGGCGATGCGATTTGCGCGCGGAGCGCCTGGAAAGCGGCCTCGGCCCGTTGCGCCGCTGATTTGGAGTGTGTCACCTGTCGAATCTGGACTGCGACTCGATCCTGTTCCAATGCGATCTCGGCCCAAACCGTCTGCACAGGGATGACGCTGAATAGGCTACCGACGATGACCAGGAGTGTGCCGCCCAGTAAAGCCCAACGGCCTGGATGGTAGGACACAGCCAACGTCGGGTAAACGGTCGCGTCGACCAGCAGACGGATGCTGTCGATTGGGAGTGTGGTGGACGTCAGAGGCAGAACGTGCTCGGCCAGGCGTTGGCCCGCGCCGTCCGACAACGTCAGTTGCAGCGCTGCTCGATCGATCCAGGTCAGCCGGGCGATCAGGTTTTGCGTCGGGATGATAAAGGCAATCTCGTTTTGTTCGACGCCGATCAAGTAGTCTAGTGCCTGGGCAGGCTCCGGACTGGCGATGTACGGGTATAGATTGAGCCGCGTATCCATTTCGTCGACGGCCTGAATCTGCACGTGCAGCCCGCCAATGCCGGTGACCCGGTATCCCAGTCCATTGACCAGAGTCGTTCCGGATGCTCCCGCGGTGGCTTGAGATCGTCGTGTGCCTTGCTCGATCTGGAGGGTGGCCTGCGAACGCGCTGGATCAAAGGATTCGAGTGCCAGGGTCTGGCCGGATGTGATTTCAATGGCCGCTTCCGGTGGCAGTGTCAGCGCGCGTTCACCCCACCCCCTGCCGGCATCGAGCACGATGCCGCATACGGCCAGCAGCAGGCCCAAGTGGGCGAGCGCAACCAGCGACTGCGTCCAACGGGGTCGTGTGCCATAGACAATCACCCGGTTTCCGACTTTGGCTTGTCGCGGCGATCCCACCAGTGCGGTGACGGTTTGGACAATGGAGCCGAGTGCTGTTTGGGCCGGTAAGCCCCAGGACGCATCATTAGTTTTAGATGATCTGTGTAAAAGAGCGTGCGATGGACGAATAAAGCTATAGAGATTGTGCCCCAACGCAACCATACTTACAGCCATCGCAATTGCCAGCAGAGATTGAAACCACACAGCGCGTTGGATATCGAAAAGGTCCAACCCGTTGAACATAGATTCAGCATCGCGAAACAGAATAGGGATCGTTTGCAGCCACTGATCATAGTCGGTGGGTTTGGTGAGCGTGCCGCCGGGTATTTGTGGAATCACCTGGCTGGCGATCAAGCCGAGGATGATCAGGGCAAACAGGACAAGCGGCGTCCTCTTGGCAAGGCACCATTGCCACAGCCACTGTTCCCAACGCGGTTGATGTGTCGTGGCGATTTGTTGATTTACGATTTCCAGCATAGCCCTCTCGATGCGAAACAAGAGCTTGCATTGTAGCATTTTTTTGTCTTTTCGTCAAAGCAAATTGCACGTACAGGGGCTTGGTTGGCGGCAAAGAAAGGCCGATATGGAGCACAAACGACTTTAGTCCTGGGAAAAGAGCATCTACTGTGATAGACTTGGACAAGAAAGCGAGGATGATAATGGACAAGATAGTCAAAACGGATGAAGAATGGCAACGCGAGCTTGCGCCGGAGCAGTATCGCATCGCCCGTAAAAAAGGCACCGAGCGCGCCTTTACCGGCGCGTATTATAAAACTCAAGATGAGGGCACGTACAAGTGCGTCTGCTGCGGGCTGCCCTTGTTTAGCTCAGAAACCAAGTACGAGTCTGGCAGCGGCTGGCCCAGCTTTTGGGCGTCGATCACGCCGGAAAATATCAGCCTGAAGAGCGATTTTTCGCTGTTGGTGCCCCGCACCGAGGTGCTCTGCGCGCGCTGCGACGCACACCTGGGCCACGTCTTTGACGACGGTCCCGCGCCGACGGGCAAACGTTACTGCTTGAACTCGGCCTCTTTGCGCTTCGAGCCGGCACAAAACGCTGACCAGGCCCAAGAGTCCTAGTGCGTACCGGCCGACAGCACAATGCGGGTTATCCATGGCGCTGTGATAGGTGATGACTTGACATCTTGCGGGATGCTGCTCGAGTGTTCCCAAGTACAAACGCTCGTTTTGCCGGCAGCGTCACTTTGTGCTACACTTGGCCAATCAAATCCGAGGGGGCAATATGAATATCCGAACAATCGACGAGGGACGCCATCACAAGCGGGAAATGCTGATCAACGATCAGGTGGTGTGCTGGCTGTGGGCGATTGACTATCAGATGCGCATTGGTTCGACGCAGGTGCGTATGGGCGGGATCGGCGGAGTAGAGACGGTCCGCGAACACCGGATGAAGGGCTATATGCGCGTCTTGTTCGAGGACACGGTGCAGTACCTAGTTGCCGAGGGCTATGATGTGTCGATGCTTTTTGGCATTCCCAACTTTTACACCAAGTTTGGCTATGCCGTCTGTCTGCCGACGCACAAGCAGGTCGTGCAGACGCGTGATGCTGAAGAGGCCAAGCCACGGGCCGGGATCAAGCCGGTCGCCCTGGAAAGCGTCGACATGGGCGCAGTGTGTGAGCTGTACAACGCGAACAATGCGCAGCGGACGGGAACGCTGGTCCGTTTCCCCGAACATTTTACGCAGTTTAGCAAAGGAACGTGGTGGGGACGTCCTGCCGAGGCGATCGCGCTCAAAGACAAGGCCGGCAAGCTGCTGGCCTATGCCGCATACGACAAGGCCGACCAGGTGGTGAATGTGGTCGAGGTTGAAGCGGTCGATGACGAGTTGTTTCCCTTCCTGCTTTATGCCTTTGCCGAGCAGGCGATCGAAAAACGCTGTGGCGAGATCAACCTGCACCACCCGCCCGATCATCCCTTTGCCGAATACGTGCAGCGTTTTGGCTGCACCTGGGAGACCGAGTGCCCCAGGTGGGGCGGCGGGATGATGCGGGCGATGAATATCCAAACCTTGTTTGACAAAATCAAACTGGAACTGGAGCGGCGCCTCGATCTCGGACCAAGCGGCTCGTTGGCCCTGAAAACCGACATTGGCACCGTGGTTTTGCGCATTCAGGATGGACGGTTATGCATCGATTCGGGCGGTGAGGCTGCTGTGACGCTGGAGGTGTCGCAGGATAAACTGACACAGATGCTGGTCGGCTATCGCTCGGTGCGCGACGTGCTCAGCTCGCCCGGTGTCAAGGCGACCGGCAACGTGCTGCCCTGGCTTGACGCCCTGTTTCCCAGAGGTTATCCATACGTTTGGCTGGCCGATCACTTTTAGGCAGCTTTTCAATCGTTTCAGCCAAGCTTGAATTTCAACCCATAATGCTTGCGGAATTTGTCCAGCTTGGGGGTGATCACCACCCGACAGTAGGGCTGACCAAGGTGGTTTTGATAGTATTCCTGGTGATAGCCCTCGGCCTGGTAAAATGTATCCAGTGGCTTGATCTCGGTTACGATTGGGTCGGGAAAGGTGCGCTGGGCCTCGAGTTCGGCGATGGCGTCCTTGGCGATCTGTTTTTGTACCTCAGAATGATAAAAGATGGCCGAGCGATACTGGGTGCCCACGTCCGCGCCTTGCCGGTTCGATGTGGTCGGGTCGTGGACGCCGAAAAAAACCTCCAAAATCTCTTTGAACGAGATAACCGACGGATCAAAGGTGATTTGCACGACTTCGGCGTGGCCGGTAGTGCCGGTGCAGACTCGCTCGTAGCTCGGGTTTTTGACGTGTCCGCCGGCATAGCCCGACTCGACGTGCAGGACGCCGTCAAGCTGATCGTAGACGGCTTCAAGACACCAAAAGCATCCTCCGCCGAGGGTGGCAGTTTCGATTTGACGATCTGTCATAAACGTTCCTTCCTGGTTGTTGAATATGCATGTGCCGTGTCGATGGCCGTTTTCAGGTTGTCCCAGGGTGTGTGGCCGGGCACGGTGCAGTCGGCGCCGAGAACAAAGCGCGGCGGTTTTTGGCCGAGTACGGCTTTTACCTCTTGTTCGATCTTGTCCTTGCTTCCCGTGGCGATGATTCCCTTGCGTTCCAGGCCGCCCATGTAGGGCCGTCCGAAGAACTCGTACATGGCCTGCGGGCTGACTGTTTGGCCGTCCAGGTGCAGCGGGCAGTTGACCACGTCGCCGGCATAGTCCACAAACGGCCCGTAATCGCTGTAGGGGCCATTGTAATCGCAGATATGCAAGATGTTGAACGGGCAGCAGCGGTCGATCTCGCGCATCACCGCCAGGTCGTATGGCTTGATGTAGCGCTCGAAAGTCGCCGGATCGGCAAAGCGATGGCCTTCTCCACCCTGCGTCGAGGCGTAAAAACCATCGACGCCCAGGCGGATGCACTCGCGGACAAAGATCATGATGCTGTCGGTGATGATTTCCATACCCCGTCTGACCGCTTCGGGATCGCTTCTCAAGTGCTCGGTGATGGTCTGGTCGCTGGTTGTGTGCCCAGCACACATAAAAGGCGAATAGAGCGTGGTCAGGATCAGCGCTTCCTTTTTGGCCGCTTTGACCAGCCCTTCGACCACGCGCAGCGGTTCTTCGTAAAAGTCGCGTCCGTACAGCGGCATTTTGGCCCAATCCTGCGGGCGCTGGATGTCGGGCCGGTGGGGGAAGGCGTGCTCGTACTGGATTTTGACCCAATCCATCCCGGTGTAGCGAAAATATTCGAGGTGTTTGTCGACCGCCGCCTGCCCGCGGTGATAGGTTGGGTCAAAGTGCAGGAAAAAGGCGGCGGGGATGGTGGTTTGCAGGGTGTCATCCAGCAAGCTCAAGAGCAAGTCTCTTTTGTTCATCGTCTGTCCTTTCGTGTACGGGCTCGATCAAATCCCACTTGTTTCCATATAATCTCGCATGAGCAGAGCAATGTAGCCGATCTTTTGTTTCATATTGTGATCTCTTTGCCTCGCTTTGATTATACTCTGTTTGCGCGGTGGTTTCAACGACAAAAGCCGGGTTTGTAGACAATCCGCCAAAAGGGTATAATACGAGCATCGTCAAAAGCGAGTATTCAGGTTATGGATGGAGTCTGATGATGGTTCAAGATGTGTACCGTGCTTTAGCCGAGCGATTGAATGCACTTCCCAATGGGTTTCCCGCTACCGAGAGCGGCGTCGAGTTGATACTGCTGGCTAAAATGTTCGAACCGGGAGAGGCGGCACTGGCTGCTGTGATGCGCTTGCGCCAGGAGCCAGCCGCCGACATTGCTGCGCGGGCAGGCATCGATCCGGGTGCGGCGCGCAAAACGCTCAAGCAGATGGTCAAGCACGGCCTCATTCACGCCGGGCGTGGCGACGGCGAATTGGTCTACGGCCTGATGCCCTTTGTGGTCGGCAGTTATGAGTCCCAGTTGGCGCGCATGGATGCCGAGTTTGCCGCGCTGTTCGAGCGGTATTTTCAAGAGAGCCGAGGTGGGCTGCTTCGAGACGCGCCCTCGGTGCACCGGGTGATCCCGGTCGAACAGGCCATCGATGCCGGGTTGGAGGTCTTTCCCTACGAGCGCGCGATCGAGTTGATCGAAAACGCCAAATCCTGGGCGGTGCGCGATTGCATCTGCCGCGTGCAGCAAAAGCTGGTTGGCAAGGGCTGCGACGCGCCGGTCAATAACTGTATCAGCTTTGCCCCGGTCGAAGGCGTTTTTGACCACGACCCGGTGGCGCGGGCGATCAGCAAAAAAGAGGCGCTGCATATTTTGCGTCAGGCCGCCGATGCCGGGCTGGTGCATTCGGCGGGCAATTATCGTGACGGCAACCATTATATCTGCAACTGCTGCACTT
>JAFGEY010000078.1 GCA_016931365.1 Anaerolineae bacterium | reverse complement strand
GCGCTTGATTTTCGCAATATGGTCCAGATAGGCGACGTAAAACTGGATCTCGCGATCAAAAACGCCGATCGTCTGATCCACAAAGCTGGCGTGTCGAGCGCAAAACGCGTCCAGGCTGGCAAAGGTGTCGGGATAGAGCTTGGCGACGAGCGCCAGGATCTGTGCTTCGACGTGGCTCATCCCAGACCTGTCCGGAAGCTTGACCCGGTAGTCTTTGACCGCGCTTTGTTTGAATTTCTCAAAGGTCGCCTCGACATCGGCGCTGTAGTCAATCTCGTCTTCATACCGGCGAACCCGCACCAGGTTGCCCTTGATGAGCACACAATATCTGATGCCTGATAGATCGGCTTTGAGCTTCTGGGTTTCTGCCCGGAGCTGCACAAAAGCATCAGCCTGGACATAGGCGGCCAAATAGTCGCGGAAAGCGACAAGACCGCGCGATTCCAGGTCTGCGAGGCGCAGATCGCGCGCCAGGCTGGTCACGGCATCGCAGAAAGCGTCTGCGGCCTCCAAAAACCAGCCTTCTCGATGGTATCTGAAATCGAGCTTCTCGGCCAGGGCCAGGCAGCGGCGTGTTGCGCTCATCCTTTGTGCGAACGACTTGATGTGGTCCAGCAGACTTTCGTCCTCCAGGTCTTGCATGACCTGCTGACGATAGCCAATCGTGCCTGCGTCGTGCAAGGGAGCATAGAAAAACGGCTTCAGGTTGTATTCCTGCCTGCCGGCCGTAATGGCATTGATGACCTGATCGAGGTTGAGATCGGCAAACGATGCCGGTTCTTGAGCCGCTTCTACGGCGCTGCCGGTCTGAGTGTTTTCATAGAGTATGCTGTGAAAGACCATCTAGAATTACCTCGTAGGGCGCAACGCAGACGCACCCGATCGACCCTGCTGCCACGAATGCCACTGTGCAATCAATCGTCTCGGAGACAAAACGCGCAATCCCGCGAGCATCGTCACTCCAGGTCACTCGCGGAGCTGCCTGCCCACCACAAAGAACAATGGCGCCGAAGCAAGCTGCATGATGACTGAAAAAGCAATGAGCGCAGGTAACGAGACATCATAAAGAACACCCATCAACGCGCTGCCCAGGAACCAAGAAACGCCGAAACCCATGTTGAAAATCCCATAGGCCGAACCCCGCCGATCGCGTGCGACCATTCCCGCAATCGCGGCGCGCAGGATAGACTCTTGCGCGCCCATGCCAATGCCCCAAAGCGCCATGCCGAGTATGGCCAGGGTAAAGTTACCCAAAAATACGAGCGGCGCAAACAATGCCGAGATCAGCGAGACGATCACCAGGATGGGAATGCCGACGCGGTCGAACCAGCGACCGAACAACAATGCCGCCAGGGCGTCTACGCCCATAGCAATAGCATACAGAAGCGAGATCCACGTATCAGGCACAGACGCTATTTTGCCAAAGTGATATGCGATCAATGGAAAGTCCACATAACCGGCGGCGACAAGCGCAACAGCTGCGAGATAAATCCAGTACGCGCGCGGGAATCCCTGTGTCTTGAGTTCAGGGGCCGTCGGTTCGAGGTCCTCTGGATGCGGGTAGAGCCAGCGTGCAGTCAACAGCACGGATAGCGCAAGCAGCGCCGGGATGATGAGAATGGCAAACGCGGCAGGGTAATTGTTTCGTGTCGCGATCACTACGGTGACGATCACCGGTCCCGCGATGGCGCCGAGTTGATCCATGGCCTCGTGCAAACCAAAACCCCAGCCGCGCCCTGTTTCTTTGGTGGCATACGAGAGCATCGCGTCGCGCGACGGGTTGCGGATCGCCTTTCCCAATCGCTCCGCAATCATGAGCGCAGCAGCAATCTCCCATCTACCCGCCAATGCCAGCAAAGGTATGGCGAGCAGATTGATCGCATAGCCGACCAACGTGATCGTCCAGTAGCGATGGGTACGGTCGCTCAAGTAACCTGAAGCGAGGCGCAGCCCATACCCGACCAGTTCCCCCAGTCCCGCGACGATCCCCACAACGGTTCCACTCGCTCCCAACAGCGCGACATAAGGTCCTGCAACGCTGCGCGCGCCTTCGTATGTCGCATCAGCAAAGAGGCTGACCACACCGAGCAAGATGACGAATTTCATCGCAGTGGCCTTGGTCAGGTTCAGCGATGTTTTTAGGGACGACGAACGGTTCATGATTTCCACCTGGTTTGTTTCTTATGCGGGCGCGTTCTCGTGCCTGGTGACTCTAGCGCACGAACGCCTGCCGCCCGGCGTACAGGGCGACCTCGCCCAGTTCTTCTTCGATGCGCATCAACTGGTTGTATTTCTCTACGCGCTCGCCCCGGCACGGCGCACCGGTTTTGAGATGCCCGGTGCTCATGGCCACAGTCAGGTCGGCAATAAAGCTGTCCACCGTCTCGCCACTGCGGTGCGATACCATGGCCCCCCAACCGGCCTTTTTCGCCATCTCGATGGCGGCGATGGTTTCGGTCAGCGTGCCGATCTGGTTCAGCTTGATCAACACGGCATTGGCGACATTCTCGGCGATGCCGCGGGCGATGCGCTGCACGTTGGTCACAAACAGGTCGTCGCCGACCAGCTCGATCTGGTTGCCCAAGGTCTGGTTGAGCAGTTTCCAGCCTTCCCAGTCATCCTCGGCCAGGCCATCTTCCAGGACGACGATGGGGTATCTGCTCACCCAGTCGGCATACATGGCCACCATCTCGGCCGACGTCACCTTGCGCCCCTCGGTGTGCAGGTGGTACAGCCCGTCTTCGTAAAAGCCGCTGGAAGCCGGGTCGAGGGCAATGGCGATCTGTTCGCCGGGCCGGTAACCGGCTTTTTCCACGGCCTGCAAGATCAACTCCACAGCTTGAGCATTGGCCTTCAAAGCCGGGGCAAAGCCGCCCTCGTCGCCCACGCCGGTTGAGAACCCCTGGTCTTTGAGCACGCCCTTGAGCGATTGATAGACTTCGCTGCCCCAGCGCAGCGCCTCACAAAAACTGGGCGCGCCGACCGGGGCGATCATGAACTCTTGCAGATCGGTGCCCTGCCAGTTGGCATGGACGCCGCCGTTGAGAATGTTGAACATCGGCACTGGCAGAACTGTGGCCGTTGCGCTGCCCAGGTAGCGGTACAGTGGCAGCCCGACCGCCGCAGCGGCAGCGCGGGCTACGGCCAGGCTGACGCCCAGGATGGCGTTCGCGCCGAGTTTGCTCTTGTTGGGCGTGCCGTCTAGGTCCAACATGGCCTTGTCCACGCCGGACTGATCCAGCGCATCCATGCTTTCCAATGCTTGAGCAATCTCACCTCTGACGTGCTCAACGGCCTGAAGCACGCCTTTGCCGCCGTAACGCTGCTTGTCCCCGTCACGCAGTTCCAATGCTTCGTGGATGCCCGTAGACGCGCCCGAGGGGACGGCTGCCCGCCCTCGCGCGCCGCCTGCCAAAGTTACTTCCACCTCGACGGTGGGGTTGCCGCGTGAATCCAGAATTTCACGAGACCAGACGCGATCAATTGTTGTCAACATCCAACTACCTCCAGGTTTTAAGCAGGTGTGCAGCAAAATGATGCTGCGACGAGTCACTGATCATTCGAATTGTTCGCTAACTTGGACGCCAGCGAGAGAGACAGGTCAATCAAGGCTTCAATATCAGGATCGAGCGCGGAGGTCAATCGCGGATCAATCTGTCCATAGCGTTTCAGTTTGTCCGCACGAACGTCGCACAGGGTAGCCCAGCACACGCTGGCCCCGGCCCGCAACATCGCTGTGGCGTCTTCTTCCTGCGGTCGCAGATCGAACCGGGCGGTCAGTCTGCCGATGTGTTCGATCGCTTCGGCAACCTGGCTCTGGATCGATGCGCGCTTTTCTTCGGAGAGAACAAGTCGTCGGCAATACAGGATGCCTGTCTCCTCATCCTTCCGCATCCACTCGGCAAATTGGTGCAGTTGCTCCTCGAACGCGCGCAGGGCCACGGTCAAGGCATTTCGCTGGTAGGAGTTGAGCAGATCACTCATCGATGCGCAGTCCCTTCCGCTTCAGCGCTTCGATGGACGGACGCTCAG
>JAFGEY010000077.1 GCA_016931365.1 Anaerolineae bacterium | reverse complement strand
GGACCTCGGGGAGACGGAGAGAGCCGTAGAGCTCTATGCCCTGGCCTCGCGCTACTCTGTCGTCGCCAACTCGCGCTGGTTCGAGGACGTCGCCGGAAAACACATCGCCGCCGCCGCGGAGACGCTGCCGCCTGACGTTGTCGCCGCGGCGCAGGAGCGCGGTCGCGCGCGGGACCTGTGGTCCACGGTGGAGGAAGTGCTGGAAGAGTTGGCGCACTCTGATTCCACGTAATCCTCCTCTCGTGAGGGCAAAAAAGAAACCGGGTTTTTTCTGAAAAACCCGGTTTCTATCTCTATTGGTCCAGCGTGCCCGGGGCCAATCCCACCGGCAGCGCAGCAGGGCGCTCGCAGGTGCTCTCGACGTGAATATGCTTTTCCTCGTATGACGCGTCGTGGAACGCGTGCATCAGGTCGAGGACGTGGTACGCCAACCGCCCGTGGGTGCGGTGCGGGCGACCGCTGAGCAAGGCATAGGCCATATCGGCGACGCCGATGCCGCGACCGACCTCGGTGCTGTGGGTGTGCGCGACCTCTTGCCATTCCGGATCGTCTGCCGTGCGCAGGCGGACCGGCCCACCAAAGGTGTTCGGATCGGGCACGCTGAGCGAGCCCTCCGAACCGTAAATCTCGATCCGCGGCAGGTTGGCCCCCCAGACATCAAAGCTGGTGATCAGCGTGCCGACCGCGCCGGAGGCAAAGTCGATCACCCCGGCAATGTGCGTGGGGATATCGACCGGGATGCGCCGACCGTTGATCCGGTCCGGCCCGGCGACACGTTCCTCGAACGACATCTGTGCCGATCCGGTGACGCGCCTGGCGGGCCCGAGCAGGTTAACCAGCGCGGTGAGATAGTACGGCCCCATGTCGAACATGGGCCCGCCGCCGGCCTGGTAGAAAAAGTCGGGATTGGGGTGCCAGCGCTCAGGGCCGTGACCGAGCATAAACGCCGCCGCCGCGACCGGCCGCCCAATGGCGCCGTCGTCGATCAGTTTGCGGCAGGTTTGCTGCCCGCCGCCCAGAAACGTGTCGGGCGCACAGCCCACCAGGACGCCCTTTTCCTTGGCCGCGGCGAGTATTCGACGTCCATCCTCGCGGGTGACGGCCAGCGGTTTCTCCGACTGCACGCTCTTGCCCGCCGCGATCGCCTTCAAGCTGACCTCGGCGTGGGCCGCGGGGACGGTCAGGTTGATCACGATCCGGATCTCGGGATCGGCAAGCAGTTGATCGACGGTGCAGGCACGCGGGATGTCAAATTCCTCGGCCCGCGCCTCTGCTTTCGGCACGTCGATGTCGGCGCAGGCGACCAGGTCCAGGACCTCAAACTGGCGCGTGCCACGCACGTACGCCCCCAGGATGTTCCCCGTGCCAATGATGCCGACTTGGACTTTACTTGCTGCCACGGGCCAATCCCTCTCCCACCAGGTAGTCGTAGCTCTCTTGGACGGCCTGGACCATATCGGTCGCGCAGCGGTCCAGTTCGACGATCATCCACTCGGTGTGCCCCTTTCCAGCCTGGACGATCGCCGGAAAATCCATCACTCCCGTGCCAATCGGCGTCATCGGCTGGTCGCGCACCGCCGGGCCATCCTTGATGTGCAAGAGCGGCGAGCGTGCGCCCATCTGGGCCACGATTCGGACTGGATCGACGCCTGCGGCCTTGACCCAGTAGGTGTCGATCTCGAATGTAATGTCGGCATCGAGCCAATCGAGCATGTACTCGTAGACGAACTTGCCCTCGACTTGCAGGTACTCCCACCAGTGGTTGTGAATGCCCAGGCACATTCCCGCGGCCTTGGCATGGGTATTGGCCTCGTTGAACAGGTCGCAGGTGGCCTTGATCTTGTCGACCGTGTCAAAATCGGCGGGGCCCTTGCCGGAAACGATGCACGTGCTGCCGATGGCGTGCATCACGTCGACGACCTCTTGCACGGCGTCGCCGACGGGCAGGGCGACGTGGGCGCTGGGCACTACTAGGCCCAGTTCTTTGAACAGCTTGCCCGCTTCCTCGGCGGTGGTGCCCGGGAATCCTGCCGGCTCGACGCCGACATAGCCCATTTGGGCCACGGTGCGCACGACGCTTTCAAAGCCGTCTCGGGCAGCGGCTTCGCGGAGGGTGTACAGTTGTAGCGCGATGGGTGCAGTCATGGTTTGTTTGTCTCCCTTTTGCCATAGTCTAGGAGACGCCCACGGTTACGCGAGCGTCTTGTCGGCTATTGTATTCGTTTGTGTGACTTGGGCAAATCTGCGATCAACCCTAGATGGCCTCTTTGGCTTCCTTTTTCGATGGGCCGCCACCCGAGCACGCTGCCAAGGAGAGCGCGACAGCGACAACCAAGAGTGCGAATCCAATCCTTTTCACGTGATCCTCCCCTTGTGAGAACCAGAAAGAGAAACCGGGTTTTTTCGGAAAAACCCGGTTTCTGTCACTCCATCTAGGTGCCAAGCCTAGAAGCGGTTGATGTTGTAAAAGGCGCTCTGTCCCGCGTACACTGCGGCGTCGCCCAGTTCTTGCTCGATGCGCAAGAGCTGGTTGTACTTGGCCACGCGGTCGCTGCGGCACGGGGCACCGGTCTTGATCTGCCCGGTGTTCAGGGCCACGACCAGGTCGGCGATGGTGCTGTCCTCGGTCTCGCCCGAGCGGTGCGAGACGACCGCGGTCCAGCCCGCGCGCTTGGATTTTTCCACCGCGGCGATGGCCTCGCTCAGCGAGCCGATCTGGTTGACCTTGCACAGCAGCGAGTTGCAGGCCTGGGTTTCGATCGCCTTGTCGATGCGCTTGACGTTGGTCACCAGCAGGTCGTCGCCGACGATCTGGACCTTGTCGCCCACGGCGGCGGTGAACTTTGTCCAGCTCTTCCAGTCGTCCTCGGCCAGGCCGTCCTCGATCGAGATGATCGGGTACTTGTTTGCCCAGTCGACCAGGAAATCGACCATTTCGGAACCGCTGAGGCGCTTGCCTTCCTTGGCCAGGTTGTAGGTCACGCCGTCCTCAAAGATCTCGCTCGACGCGGGGTCGAGGGCGATGAACACCTCTTTACCCGGCACGCGGCCTGCGCTCTCGATGGCCTCGAGGATGACCTCGATCGCCTCGGCGTTGTAGCCCAGGCTGGGGGCGAATCCACCCTCGTCGCCGACGTTGGTCCCATAGCCCTTGCCCTTGAGCACCTTTTTCAGCGCCTGGTAAATCTCGGCCCCCCACTGCAGCGCCTCGCGGAAGGAGGACGCGCCGACGGGCATGACCATAAATTCCTGCAGGTCGGTGCTGTTGAGGGCGTGCTTGCCGCCGTTGAGGATGTTCATCATCGGCACGGGCAGGACGTGGGCCTGCGTGCCGCCGATGTACTTGTAGAGGGGCAGCCCCGCCGATGCGGCAGCGGCCTTGGCGACCGCCAGGCTCACGCCCAGGATCGCGTTCGCACCCAGGTTGCCCTTGTTGGGCGAGCCGTCCAGGGCAATCATCTTGTCGTCGATGGCGACCTGGTCGCTGGCCTCGCAGCCGATCAGCGCCGGAGCAAGCACGGTGTTGACGTTCTCGACGGCCTGGGTCACGCCCTTGCCGCCGTACCGTTCTCCACCATCGCGCAGTTCAACGGCCTCGTGGATGCCGGTGGAAGCGCCGGAAGGTACAGCCGCGCGACCCATCGCGCCGTCAGACAGAACCACATCGACTTCGACGGTGGGGTTGCCGCGCGAGTCGAGGATCTCGCGGCCGAGGATTTTGCAGATCTTCATTCTATCTCCTTTGCGTACGTTACTGTACAGCAGAATGTGGGATCGCTCAGGCTTTCAGCCCTACCGCGTCGTAGAATCGGCCAAAGTCAAAGCGTTCAGCCAGGATGTCCTGAAAGTATTCGCTCTTGCGCTCCTGGTGCAGCGCAGTGTTGCCAAAAATGGGTTCGACCAGGCGCACGGTGGTCAGGGTGTCCGGCTCGACGACGATCACCGGCACCTGGACTTCCTGGGCGCGTTCGAGGACGACAGCGCTCGGCTGGTGCCCGCCGGTCAGGATCAGGCAGCGGGTTGAGGTTTCGAGGGCCGCGAGCTGCAGGTCGTGCCGGTCGCCGCCGGTAATCACTGCCTTGTTGGGGCGCTGGCGGAAATGGGTCAGTGCGCTGCCCGCGGTCATTGCGCCGACCATCAGGTACTCGACCAGTGCGTCCATTTTTTCCGCACAGCACACGGCCTCGCCGCCCAGGTTCTCAACCAGCTCGCTCACACTGACCGAGGAGAGCAGCCGTTCCTCGGGGATCACCGCAAACACGGGCAGCCCGCGTTCTTCGAGGATGGGGCGGGCGACGTTCTGCACAAACTGGAACTGCGAGCGGGGCACCTGGTTGATCACCACACCGGCCAGTCGTTCGCCGTAGACCATGTGCAGCCCTGCCGCGCCGTCGATGCACAGGTTGTTGTTGTAGCGCAGGGTAACGACCACGCGCGCGTCCAGGCGTTCGGTGACCTGGGGCGAAGAGAGGTCGATCAGCGAGCCCTTGAACGGGTTGCCGCTGCCCTCGAGGATGAGCACGTCCTTGTCCTTGGCGATCCGCTTGTAGGCCGCGTCGAGCTTGGCAACGGC
>JAFGEY010000076.1 GCA_016931365.1 Anaerolineae bacterium | reverse complement strand
TAGGTGCGCACGGAGGACTGCAGGTCGAGCTTGCCCCTCTCGACCAGGCGCATCACAGCCAGGCAGGTAAAGGTCTTGGTGATCGAGCCGATCTGAAACAGCGTCTCGTCGGTGACCGGCAGCGGGTGGTCGGCGTTGGTCACGCCGAACCCGGCGGTGCGCATTTTCCCATCGTGCAGGATGCCAACGGCCACGCCAGGTACCCTCTTGGCTTTCATTCGTTCCTGGACATACAAGCACAGATCTTCAAATAACGTTGATTTCTCTTGGCTCACGTTGAACTCCCTTTCTTTGATTTGATCATACAACCAGCACGCAGATCATCTTTTGATAGCTTGCGCTTGAAGCGATTCGGACATCAACTGCATCAGCTCGATGCGCACGCCATCGGGGTCGGCGATGAAATACTGCCGGCACCGGCTCCGTCCGGTCCGAATGCCCGCAGGATCGACATCCAGTCCTTTGGCCTGGAGATCGTGCAGTGTAGCTTCGATGTCATCGACCCAGAGACAAAGGTGTTTGAATCCCGACGCGTTGTTGGGCATGTCTGGCGCATCGTCGCCGTCCGCAAAAAGCTCAACAAAGTCATCGCCGCCGGTTTTGATGTAGACCATCCACAGGCTGCCGTCGTCGCGGTTCATCCGAAACGCTTCAGGCAAACCGAGAATACGGGTGTAAAAGTCAATCGATTGGTTGATGTCCGTGCAGGTGATGGCGATGTGGCCGATACCGGTAATCATGTGTGGCTCCTTTCGTTCGTTATGTATACAGCATGATGGTCGGAATACACTTGCAGCTTTTCTCTCACCGCAGCGACAACTTGATCGGTTATCTTGACGCGATGCAGACCGAGGAACAGCAGCTTTTTCCATATCCGACGCGTCTGAAACTGCTCTGCAGCTGTCAGATATTTGTCGATCCGGCTGTCGCCCAACATCCCCAGTTCCTGCGCCAGAGAGACGCTCGACACCCATGAAGGCGACGACAGATAGCGTGTGATGGCCTGTGCAGCCGTTTCGACCACGGCCTTGTCGATCCCCAGCTCGGCCAAGACAGCGTTGTGATCCCCTGACACTTTTTTCTCCAAGGTCACGTTTTCCAGATAGAACAACTCGAGCAGGACGACGATCTGTCTTGCGGTCAATTTCCCTTTGAGCAGGTTCAAGGGAAACTGGCGATAGAGCATCGTTTCCAGGTCCACCTCGTCGGTCAGGCAATGCACCAGATACCCCTGCAGAAACGCGCGCAGGTTGGGATATTGCTCCATATACGCGCAGATCTTGCTCGCCGGGATATGTGTTTGATTCCGCCGTATACCAGCCAGGTATCGGATGTCTGGCGCGACAGCGCCCCAGTAGTAGGCTGGGGGAATGCCGGGCTTGAGGTCGGCTTCCAGCACCGATGCGACAACGAGATGAGAATAGATGTTCATGCCAACCCAACCTGTACCACTCTCGAAAGCGCGATCACGATCAACACCCCGTATCGCCACATCATTCTCCACCCGCTCCCGGATCGCTGGTCATCGTATTGTCCCTTCGATGGTCAACCACAGTGGTCCGGCGGTGATTCGCCAGCCGCTCAAACGTGACTGCCGCGCCAGCGTTGCTGCTTCGGACGGAGTGTAGGCCGCGTCCCGGCTGCCCATCGGCTCGTTGATCCGGCGCAGGGCAGGCGGCACGACGAAACGGGTGGCAAACCAAAGCAGCAGCCACACCGGCATCGCCAGGTCGCGGCGCAGGTCAAAAATCAAAAAGGAACTGCCCGGCCGGAGAACGCGGGCGACCTCGTTCAGCGCGGCGACCGGATCGCGCCAGTGATGCAGCGACAGCGTGCTGACCACCAGGTCGACCGATCCGTCCGGGAAGGGAATCTGCCGCGCATCCCCTTTTTTGAACGAGACGCGGTCGCCGACACCGGCGCGTGCGGCAAGTTTCTCCCCCTGGGAAAGCATCTCATCGGCCAGGTCAACACCTGTCACATGCAGTTCCGGTGCGCGCTGTGCCAGCAAGATGGCCAGATGACCCGGCCCGCAGCCCAGGTCTATGGCGTCTCCGTGTTGTATCATTCTCATTGCACGCTGAACCACGAACCGGTGCAGCAGGCGCATCTGCGGCATTTCGGCAATATGCCCAAATGCTTTGGCAACTGCCGGGTCGTCCAGCCCCTCATTGCTCGGAATGCGCTCTTTTGAGCGGCGGCTGTACAACCACCAGCCGGCAGCGAGCAGGGCAGAAGCCGATACGCCCAATATGCATAGAGCTTTATTCTTTGTCATATTGGCTCGATCCTCTCCATCTGGTTAGGAGCGTGGTTAGCGCGTCGTTTCGCCGGTGACATCCCTCGCCGCTGCGCGCAGGACGGTGAGCACATCGGCGGCCTGCATCACGCCTTTGGGCCATCTTTGCAGACACTCGGCCATCGCCTGGGCAAGCGAAAGGTATGCGCTGTCCTCGCCGGCCAGGATCAGCCGCGCCAGGTGGGTGGAAGCGTAGTGGTCCTTATGGATCAAGCTGTTGGACAGATCAGCCGCTGCTGTCTGGATCTCGCGTTCGCGTGAATCGTTGGTCATCAATCTCCATTCTCAGTGAAATGCGCAAAATTGGAACCAGACGCGCTCCTGATCCGGCAGGATGTTGCACAAACTGGTCATCCAATCGGCGGTTGAGTCTTGGTGTGACTATGCACAAGGATCAGTGAACTTATTTTATGATCGCGCTTGGCATGGTCTCTTACTCGAATCCTATCTCCACTTTAGCATACTCAGGATCCAATTTGTGCAGTTCATCTCGCACCCGCTGCCGCAGTGCGACAGCAGGGCGCACACAGTGTTCTCTGAACTCTTCCTCCGTCGGTTGCAAATCCGGGAAGAGCAATTTGAGATACCCTGTCGCCAGGCGTGTGATCGCTTTGCGATCCCGCAGGTCGTTGCAATTCACCAGGCGCATCTCTTGCGTCACAAACTCACTGAAATGCGCATCACGTCGCAAGACGTGCAGAATCTCGGAAAAGAAATCGCCCTTAAAGCCCATCGAATGCGATGGCGTGTCTTTGGTCACACGGCCCATCTCCCACCCGGCGATCAGGCCGTGGATGCGGTCAATAAAGGCCGTTTCCTGCAAAAAATTGGGTATTTCCTGAAATAACCCCTGGTCGGTATAGATGGGCTGATGGCGCTCATCCAGCGTAAGGTTGCCCAACATCACAAAACCGGCTTCCGATGTGCCCATGGTGTTGCCGCGGCTAAAGCGTCCAGATTCCAGGTAGACTTTGAGGCCGGCGATCAGTTCGCCGGTGCTGTCGCCGCTGATGCTCTGTACTTCATCCAGTACGATCACGTCATAGCGAGTGATCAAACCCGGCATCTGGTTGGCCAGGTTATGAAACAAGACGGCAGGCGAAATCTTGCCTCCGGCGATGACGCGACCATAGCGGGAGAGGTTGTCATAGACGAAGGATTTGCCGGTGCCTTTGGGCGCCAGTTCCACCAGATTGACACGGGGTTCGGCCAGGGGAATGATGCGCGTGATCAGGATCATCTTTTGCGCCAGGGTTTGAGAACGAGGATTAAAGCCGATGCTGGAGACCATCAGATCCAGCCATTCATCGAATGTAAAGTGCTGGCGGCACGTTTTGAAATAGTCCGAATCTACTGTACTGACCTGGAACGGCCTAAACTCTCTCATCCAAACTTGCCCCCGGTCGCCTGGCCCATCAGGGGGCACGTAGAACAGCGTGCCGATGCCCCACACACCGCTGGAAACGAGCAGCGGATTGGCGTCTACGATGGGTTCGCCGATGTTGGCGTCATTGAGGTCCAGCAACGGGATGCGCAGTTGGCGCTGCCCACTTTTGAGGTTCACCGACACGCTGAAATCGTCCAGCAGTTGCACGGTATCCATCTTGAGCAGGCGATTCTTGATTTCATCCTTCTGTCCCTTAGAAGGCAGATATTTGCCCAAAAAGGCGGCAATGCGCTCGCGGCTTTCTTGCGTCAGTTCGCCGTCTTGCACAAAGTTGGACAGAATCCACTCCCCCACATAAGTCGGAATGGCGCGCGCGCCAAAGCCGGCCTCGTGGAGCAGGTACTTGTTGATAATCACGTCGCCATAATAGTCCAGGGCTTTTTGTTCAAAGGTTTCTAGCATCAACTTGCTCCAATAAACAGGCAGGACTTAATAAAGTCGTTGGCTTGCGGGTCTAAAAGTCAAAGTCGAAATCTGTTTTGCTTTCCATCAACGAACGCACCTCGACCGGCAACGCTACAGGTTCGATGGGATGCGTTTGCCCCTGGATCTCAAATGTGCCTTGAAGGGTAATAGCGGTCAAGTCCCCGCCGCTGCTCTGGCGCGGGATGCGCACCGGCAGGGAAACCTGGATTGATGTGCCGGCCGGGATGTGAACAAAAGTAATTCCTGCCGTTGTTGATTCTGTGAAGCGCAATTCCAACATCTGCATATCATAGTCGTTGGGATTGCCTATCGACAGTGCCAGTGATTGCTTGACCGCATAGCGGATGACCTTGTCTGTCAGCCGGAATGTCGGCTGCTGAACCTGGATCTCGGCCTTGGCCAGTTGCATAAAGGGGACAATGGTCTCTTCCGGCGTCAGGCCGCCGTGGACATAGATGCTCTCGTTGGTTTTCACAAACAGGCCATAGCCGCGGGGAATGAAATAAGAATCGCGCGTGCCAAAGGTTTTGGCCGGAAGGATATAGCAATGGCTCTGGTCATACGCGGTTGGATTGGCGGCCCGGTTGTCGGACACAGTAATATAACGATGGTGACGGTTGGTGGCTTGCTGCTTGTAAAACTTGTCGTCCAGCCAGTCTTCGCTATCGGCCAGCACTTTGGTCGAGCCATGGTCAGAAGCAATGACGACGGTCAGTTCTTGTTCTACCTCGGTGCGCCTGGCAAACTGGCAGATGACCTCGACCAGATCGGCGAGATGCGCCTGGATTTGCCGGGTATGCGTCGTCCCGATCTGTCGCTCATCTTGATGCAGCACGGCGTCAATGGGCAGGTAGTTGAGCAGCAGGATGTTGGCATCGAAATGAGGGCGCTTTTTGAGATCGCTCAACACCGAGGTATAGGCGATCTGATAGCCATCAAAATGTCCCTGCCAGTTTTTAGCCAGGATTTCTTCGTAATTGTGTCCCTGGATATCCACAGGTTCCCGCACCCCACCCACCAGGCAATGCTTGGAGACTTCTGTCGTTGTGGGGATGACGGCCCAGACCGGCTCCAAGTCTCCCTGAATGTGGAAACCGCGCCGGGCGAACTGCTCGCGCAGATACCCGACGTGCTTGAAGGCGAGGTTATCCACGACGATGAACAGCACTTTTGTGCCTTTTTTCAAGTGGAGCAAAACGCGGTTGAGCAGATCAAAAACCCACCGGCTTTGCTCCTGGTACTTGAGTTCGGTATAGTGCGCAAAGAACCAGTCCGCGTACTGGCCCGCATAGTCTGCAACAGTGGCATCCCAACGGTCGTTTTCCTCCAGCCAGAAGCGGTAGGGAAGATAGCTCTGGACCGCCCACTCGATCCACGCTTGCGCGGTTTGATTATGTGTGGGGTCTTGAGGATAAGCCGGAGGGATCGCCGCGCGCAACGCGGCGATTTCATCAGCAATATCTTCCATGATGGGCTGGAAGCGGGTACCAATTTGCTTTAGCAGATTCGGGGTCACTGGCCAGGTTGGCGCGTTCGCGGCCAGGCATTGCTGCACCCAGGCAAACTCTTCGCGCAGATAGCCGCTCATCTGGTCAAGAACGTGCGTCAGGGCCTCTGGTGTCTTTACCTGAGAAGCCAGACCATTGAGATAATATCGGATCTCTTGAATGGCCGCGCTCAAGTCCAGCCCATCCAGCGCAATGGGTTCAGGATTGACCTTGGCGCGTTCAAAGACCTCGTTCCAATCTCCGAGTACGGCTTCGCGTAAGACGGATGGGTAACGCCGCAGCGTCTTATAAGCGCCCAGGCGAGTTCTGAGATCCATTGGCGCCTCGAAAACAGCCTGCGCCAGTGTTTTGTGGTTCTTGCTTGGCGCCTGCGACAGCCAACGCTGTCGCCGTTCTGCAAAAACTTGCATCACCAGTGGAAGGGAGCGATTCGTCTGCCAGCGTTGAACGTCAATGCTCTCCAGCAGCTCGCCCAACAAATGCAGCGGCAGGCTGGCAAAGGTAAAACATTCGCCCCAGTAGTGTTCCAGGATGATGTCCTGGTAGGTCTGGCCGCTGCGGGGAGCGATCTCGGCGGCTAGAAATCCCGACGCCAGGATATCCTGGTCGGAAACGTTGTCAGGGACGGTCGTTTGCCAGCGTTGCGCGAGCAGTTCGCGCGCCGAGATGGTGGTATAGTGGACCTGATTATCGTTGTAGGAAGCGGCCAGTCGTTGCAGCCAGACAGCGCAGACAGGATGACGCACCAGAATGTGCAGCGCATCTGGCTGCCAGGCCGCTTGTTTGACACTTTGGACGGTTGGAACGTAATCGCTGACATCGGTTACGACCATGTCATAGTCTGCAACGTTCAGCAAACCAGCCACATCTTGAGCGATCTCTACCGGCATGGCCGTTCTCCCTTATTGGTCCAAGTCATCTAGCACTTGCTGCACGATCTCGCGCAAGCGATCTTGTTTCAGCACTTGATTTTCTAACAGGCTGCTAAAGAACGACCGGCACGAAGAGCGCACTCCAGCCTCGGTTGTTGGAAAGACGAATTTGACCGTGTATTTCATCTCTGCAATGAGGCTCTTGGGCTTACGGATTTCGTTCTCGATGGTTTCGTCCATAAACGATAATGATTGCACAATGCCCCAGTTGCCTTCAGCATCTTGGGGAATGTACTGAATGGTCACGGTAGAGCGTACAGCCTGTACCAACGCGGCAATGTCAAAATCCTTCGCACCCTGGAACTCGTCCCGCTGCTTGGCCTGGCGGGGATCGCTGTAGGAATCGGTGACCAGGACGTGTACAGTGGGATCAGGGTGCGAGAGACGCAAGACCAGTTTGCCGGTGAAAAAGACGGTGCCCTTTTGCTCCTTGTAATCATCACCGATGAGTTCCACCACCGGCGCTGGCACCTTGATTTTGTTGGCCTGGATGCGCTGCACGCCCGCTTGAATCTTGGCCAGGTAATCCGTGACCAGGTTCACATTCCAATCGCGGACGCGCTTAAAGTTGTAACTGGGACGTTCCGGCAGTTTGTCGAGAAAGATGTCCCTGGGATTGCCCAGGTCCACAAAGAGTTGGGCCAGCGGTTTGCTGGCCTCGTTGTGCCAGGCGGCGGCCGTAGAGCGCTGGTTGGCGTCGAGGCTGTTGTACCAGGCCCGCACGCCGTCGGAAACGTCGTCCCAGGTGTTGCCCTGAATGCCAAAAATCTGGCACAGCCCATCGCGGATGCGGCTTTGCACCCGTTCTTCAGCATCTTCGATATGATCTTGCGCCGTTTGCAGTGCGGCTACAATCTCTTGCGCGCGCACTGGCGTGACCATTTCGTTGGCGTCGTATCCAAGCACGGTCTGTAATTCGCCCAAGACAAAGGTGTGCGCGTCCTGGGCGTTGAGCTTTTCGAGGGCGGCCAGGAAACGCAAGGTCGCTTCACCTCCAGACGCCGGATAGAAATCGGGCACCTGGGCCACCGGCGCGATGCCCTGATACCATTTGGCAATGGCGTCGTAGGCATTGGTCGCGGTGTGATCGCTCTGCGCTGCGCTGCCGCCGGCAAAGACGCCCACCACGCCGTTGATCAGCGCGCGTTCGCCGGGCCTAATCTCCCGGTACTGGACGTAAGCGTTGGGATAGTTGCCTTTGACCAGGTCGGCGACCAGGTCAAAATCGGCGATGTAGAGATTGCCGATGGAGGTGCTGTCTTTTTTCACTTTGATGGTATCGCCGTAAAAGCGAACCACCACGGCAAACAAAAGTGACAGGGCGATGTTGCCCAGGCCATAAGGCGGCTGGCGATATTTGCTAAAGAACGCCTGCAATTTGAGCTGTTCTTGCTCGCCCAACGCTTGAATGTCGCGGAGCATGTCGGCCAATGCCGGCAGCCTGGGCTCAAATTTGCTTATGTCGCGCTCAACCTCGACGTGGGTGACATTGCCCTGCTTGTGGGTTGCCGTCAATGCTCCCTGTTGATACAAACAACGCTGCAAATAGCGGATCTCCCCGCGATTGTCGGCTTGTTTTTCGTCAATGGTCAGCGCGGCGCCGGATTTGAGCAGGGCATTGATGGCTTCTACCAAAGAGTTGTGGGGCTTGGCAAAGGTTTGAACGCTGTGGATCATGTTGAAATCGTCGTGGCTGAAGCGCGTGCGCTGCTGATACCGCTCTTGCATCACGCGAGTGGCCGCATCGTCGGGTTTGTTGCCATCCACAGGCAAGACCTTGCCGTGCGCGCTCAGCCAGGTTAACTTGCGCGAGTCCAACAGCTCGTCTCGCAACGCTTCCAGCGCCTGACGGAACTGGCGATCGCGTTCGCTCACCAGTCCCTTGTCCTGGGTAGAAAAATGTGCGGCCTGAGGCGACTGATTGACCTGTATAATGGCCTTGACGTTGAGGATGGCCTCTTTGAACCCGATGGGCGTGCTGGGAACGGCCACGACGATCCGGCGCGAGGTGTTCTTGGCGGCCAAATCGCGGGCCTTGGTGATATCGGCGGTTGACTCACAAACCACATAGAGCGCCAGGCCCTCAAAATCTCCAGCTTTGCTGACCTCGTGTTCGATCTGCGCTTCCAACCACTCAAAATAGCTGACTGTGACGCCGTTATGGACGCGCTCAGCCGCCAAATCGCCTGACGCGACGATGCGCCGTTCCAGCCGCTTATCCTCAGCATACTGCATATTGTAGGCTTTGGCTTCCAGGTACTGCTCTTTCTTGGCCAGCGGCGCCAGCGTGTTGATCTCGACGGCCAGGTTGCCAAGCTGGTTGCCCTCTCCGCGCTTGTATTCTTCGACTGCGCTGTCTACGTCAAAGAGGTCAGAACGCCGGAATTCGTAAAGCTTGGTTGACGGGTTGCGATGCACCACGCCGAATTTGCTCAGTTCGGCCAACTGCGCCTCCAACGCGGCCCGTCCACCGGGCTGGACGTGCAGGCCGAAAGCCAGGTTATCCAGCGAATTGTGGACGCCGATCAAATCAAAGATCAGCATCACCCGCAAAATCCGCTCGATCAAGCCGCTGTTGGCCAGATCCATGGGGTTTTGGTTTTGCGAACGTTTCAACTGGATGCGCGCGGCCTCATAGTTGCTCACCCTCTCTTTGGCCAGGGGCGTGAGGTCTACGTTGGTGGTCTGTAGCCGGGCGCGGAAATAGTCGAACAGCAAGTCTACGGTATAGAACTGCAAGCTGCCTTGCGCGTCGGCGACGGTGTGCGTATGGATGTACCACAGGTACGAACCGTCCTCAAAGACATCTTCCTTTTCGCTGGAGAAAAAGGTGAACACCGTGCGGTTCTGTGAAGAGACTTCCCGCGCCAACTGGATCACCGCGTAGGTCGCCATGGGGTGCATCGGGTAGACGCCCTCCAGGATTTTGCTGCGAAAGACCGGCGGCCTGGTAACCAACCAGCCAAAGATGTTGCTGGCTTTCGCCGCCCCGACCCACTGCGTCCACATCGGGTTGGCCTGGGGCCACACAGCACCTGTCCACAGCGCGTGCTGCTTGTCGGGGGAGACCACGGCGCCAATGACGTCTTCCAGGCCGTCAGGGAACAGGTTGACCGCATCAACGCGGTCTTTGATTTTGCTGTAATCGGCGGCGGCCCAGGCG
>JAFGEY010000075.1 GCA_016931365.1 Anaerolineae bacterium | reverse complement strand
GTGGTGTACCAGGTGACGGTGCTGCTGGACGAGCCGGACAAGGCATCGGCGCTGCGCTGGGGCATGACCACGATGGTCGAGATCAAGACGAAATAAATACCGGACTCAAGAGTTTCTTCGCCCCTTGCAACATACAGTGCTTTGCATTGCGAGTTGCAGGGGGCGAGTTTTTGTCCACATCTGCATGCCAGGATACATTTGCCTCAACCTTGCGGCGCGTGTTATAATGCCGTCCATTATTTTGGTCCAAGAGGCAAATTGGATGGCGGATTCACTATGTCGCTGACAGCGAAAACGGATGCGCGGCCCCCTCGTTCCAGACTTGAATGGGCGATCATCACCCTGATCTTACTTCTCGCTGCTTTTCTCCGCTTCCACGACTTGGGCAACATCCCCCGCGGCCTGGAGCACGACGAGGTCGCCACCTGGCACATGGTGCAGGGGGTGCTCGACGGCCAGCACGCCCTCTATTTTGAGGAGGGTTACGGCCACGAGCCGCTTTACAATTACCTCACCGCGCTGCCGATGGCCCTGTTTGGCTCCAACTGGCTGGGCGAGCGGTTCTGGGCGCCCTGGTTCGGCCTGTTCGCCGTGGCGGCCACTTTTACGCTGATGCGACGCCTGTTCAACCCGCTGATCGCCTTGAGCGCCGCCGGATTCCAGGGCACGGTGCTGTGGGCCTTGTTTTTCAACCGTCTCGGCCTGCGCCTTAACCTGCTGCCCTTTCTGCTCGTCATCGCTGCCTACTGCTTTTGGCGGGGTGTGCAGGTTACGAGTTGCGAGTTTAAAGTTGAACGTCGCGAGTTGCGAGTTGCAAGTTCCAAGCTCCATCCCTTTATTCCCTATTTCCTTACTCCTTACTCCCCGCTGTTCTGGTTTGCGCTGTCCGGGCTGTTGATCGGCCTCTGCTTTTACACCTATATGTCTTCCATCGTCGTTTTTCCGCTCTTTGCACTGTTTTTCACTTATCTGCTCGCGCGCGACCTGTGGCTCGAGCGCACACCCTGGCAGCAGGTGCTACGCCGCCGGTGGCCGGCGCTGATCTGCTTTGCCGTCGCCCTGCTGGTGATGGCGCCGCTGCTGATCTACCGCCTCAACCGGCCCGCCGATGCAGCGACGCCGCAGCGCGAGGGACAGGTGGACATGCCGCTGCGCGAACTGCGCCGGGGTAACATACAGCCGGTATTGCAGAATGCCTGGGCGCTGCTCAAGATGTGGAATGTCAAAGGCGAGATGTACTGGCAACTCAACGTTGGCTCCCGCCCGGTGTTCGTCGAGCCGATCAGCGGTGTGCTGTTCTGGCTGGGGCTACTGATCGCTCTGTGGCGCTGGAAAGAGCCGCGCATAGCGTTGCTGCTCATCTGGGTCGGCTGGGGTATACTGCCTTCGCTGATCACCTCCGAAGCACCAAGCTGGCCGCGCACCATGTTGGCTTCTCCGGCGGCATTGGCCCTGCCCGGCATTGCCATAGCCCAAATAGGCCACTGGCTCGCGGCAAAACGTCAAACTCTTACTCCCTGCGCCCGACTCCTTACTCCCTTTTTCCTTGTTTCCTTACTCCTTGCCTCCTTTTTCTCGACCTACCGCGATTTTCTTGTCCGCTGGCCGGCCCATCCTCGCGTTCGCTATGCCTTCCAAAGCAGTCTGACTGAAGCGTTGCGCTACCTGGATAGTCAAAAAGATGCGACGCCGGCGACTATGGCCGGCCTCTCACCGCATGATATGGATCCCTGGACCAAAGCCAGCACGCTGCGGCGTCGCGATCTGGCCGTGCGCTGGGTGGATACTCGCTCGGCGCTGGTGCTCCCCCAGGGCAATGTGGCCCGTCTGGTGACACTGGACATCACGCCGATGGACCCGGCGCTGTCGGCCTGGATTGTGCTAGATCGCGCGGCAGTGCTGGCGCAGGGCGATCTGGTTCCGCGCAGCGGCAGAGAGGATGAGCCTGACGCGCCGGTGTACGTTTCCCCGGCCTTTACCGTCTATCGGCTCGACTTGCCCGCGTTAAAGCAGCAGATCACGCCAGGACGATCTTTTATCGGCGGCGACGCGTTCAACCCAGAACCATTGGCCGACGCGCCGCAGTTTGGCAGCCTGCTGCGCCTGGAAGGGTATCAATGGCTGACGCAGCCGCAGCCCGGCATGCCGGCTCAACTGCTCACCTTTTGGACGGCGCTGAAAACCGGCCCGCGCGCGACCGTCTATGGTGAGCCGTCACTCAAGCTCTTTGTCCATTTGCTCGACCTCGATCAGCAAGTGACCAGCAGCGCCGATCTGCTGGGCGCGGCTCCCGATACCTGGCAGTCCGGCGATTTAATCGTCCAACTGCACACATTTTCATACCCTGCTGAATCCGGCCGCTATGCCGTGGAGTTGGGCTGGTATATCCCACCGGATGGCCCTCGCCTGCCAATTGATGGCATTGACGCGCCCCAGCAGCGCATCTTGCTCGAACCTATCGAGGTGCGCCCGTGAGCCAACCATCCCCCCCTTCGACAGGCTCAGGGCGGCGACCAACCACCCAACCACCCAACCACCCAACCACCCAACTCCCCAACTGGCTGTCTGTTGTGCTATTGCTGTTCCTTTTTGCCTTGCTCGTTTTCAGCATTCAAGACAAATCGCCGACACTGGACGAGCAAAACCACATCGCCCGTGGGCTAGCCTACCTCAAAACCGGCGATTTGCGCCTCAGCCAGGAGCATCCTCCGTTGATCAATGTCTGGGAAGCTTGGCCGTTGCTGCTCGATCCGGGCATCAAGCTGCCGCTGGACAGCCCCAGTTGGGCCAATGCTGAATGGTACGGTTTCGCCGATCAACTGCTGTGGCGTACCAACGACGGCGCGACGCGGGATCAGATGGTCTTTGCCGCCCGCGTGCCGGTGATGTGGCTGACCCTGCTGCTGGCCGCACTGGTCTATCGCTGGGGCAAAGCGTTGGGCAGCGCGTGGGCCGGGCTGTTGACGATGGTGGTGCTCGTTTTCGATCCCAACATCCTGGCCCACGGACGGCTGGTCACGACCGATACAGGCATCACCTGCCTGTCCGTCGCGGCAATGTACGCTCTGTGGGCTGCTTTACGTTATGTTGAAAACGCGACCTATATTCGCTGGGCCGTTGCCGGTGCGGTTCTGGGCCTGGCCCTGGTGTCTAAATTTTCGGCGCTGGTGCTGGGGCCGGTGACATTGATCGCCGTGTTCCTGGCCTATCTTGGGCAGAAATCGGGTTTTTCCAAAAAATCTGGTTTCTGGCCCTGGATCGTCCGGCTGGCCCTTTTGTATGGCGTCGGTTTTGTGACGATCTGGGCCGTGTACAGTTTTCAATGGGGGCCAATCACACTGCTCGGTGGGCTGCCCGGCCCGATGCCCTCCTATTTCGCCGGCATCCAGACCATCCTTCAGCGCACCGGCGGCGGATCGACTGCCTTTTTGATGGGACAACTTTCGGATCGAGGTTGGTGGTACTATTTCCCGGTCGCCTTGGCGATCAAGACCCCGCTGCCGACGCTGGCATTGCTCGCTTTTGCCGCGATTTTGGCTGTCAAGAGGCAAATTGCAAATTACAAATCACAAATCACAAATCACACATCGCACTCCTCCCTTACTCCCTACTCCTTACTCCTTATCCCTCCTCTCGCTTTCTGGGCAATGGCACTTACCGGCGGGTTCAACATCGGCTACCGGCACATTCTGCCATCACTGCCGTTCCTCTATATGTGGGCCGGCTGGGAAATTGCAAGTTACAAATCGCAAATCGCAAATCGCAAATCTGCTATCTACTATCTAGCATTTGTTGTTTGCTACTTGCTATTTGCTATTTGCTTTTTTCCTCATTATCTGACCTTCTTTAACGTATTTGCCGGCGGGCCAGAACGGGGCTACCGCTTCCTGGTCGATTCCAACCTCGACTGGGGTCAGGATTTGCCCGAGTTGGCCCAAGACTATGACGACCGATCCGGCGAGCCGGTCTATCTGAGCTGGTTCGGCGCGGCGCACCCGGAGGCTTATGGGTTCGATTTTCATCCCTTGCCCGGGTTCTGGCGCTTTGGTGGCGATCCGGCCGCGTACGGGTTCAACCCCTTTGCCCCCGGCCCCGGCAGGTATGCGATCAGCGCCAGCAACTTGCAGGGGATCAAGCTGGCCGATCCCAATACCTATGCTTGGTTCCGCGCGCAAAAGCCTTTCTATGACATCAATCATTCGATCCTGATCTACGAGGTACCCGAACCTGATCCGCCACACGGTGCGTGCTGCGCAGTCGTCCTGGCTGTGCCGACCACCCAGTTGGCCGACACCGAGCGCGCGCTGCTGGCCGAGGGCGCGCAGGTGCGCCAGTTCGATCCGGCCAGCGGGGTGATCGTCCCGGCGATGGATGAGGTCTGGTACATCCTCCCGGAATCGTTGGGCTGGGGCGAGGTGGTGCGCGAAGGGCCGGGCTATGTGGCGGTGCGCGGAACGCCGTCGCTGCACACCCCCGCGATGTATTCATCGCCGATGGAATCATCGCCCTTGTCTGTGCAATTTGGCGAGTTTGTGAGGATGCAGTATCAGCGGGTCGAAAATCTTTCCTTGTCGGCGGGCCGGCCACTGACCGTGCAGGTCGAGTGGCAAGTGAACGAGCCGCCGCACCGCGCGGCGACTTCGTTTGCCCACCTGCTCGATGCCGAGGGCCGTTATGTGGCCGGCTGGGACGGTCTGACCGCGCTCGCCACCTGCTGGCAGCCCGGCGATGTGATCGTCCAAAACTATGCCATCTCGCTCCCGGCCGATCTCAGGCCGGGCATCTATCAGATCGAGGTAGGCTGGTACGACGCGGAAACGCTTGCACGCTGGCTCTGCACCGTCGATGGTGAGGTTGCCGGCAACCGTTGGCTGATCCCGGATGTGGCAATCGGCGACTAGTACTCCGTCAAACAATATTTGATAGGTCACTTGCCTGCACGGGTCGACTTTTCACTTGTCATCATTGAGTCTCCTGAAAAAAGGTCTCGAATGACAAACTGGTCAAGTGCTCAACACATAAATAGTCTTAGAGCTTTGCTAAATATCATTAATAAGCATAGAAACTGCAACTCAATAGTCACTTTAACGAACACTCGACCTTTTTTTCAGCAAAGCCATCACTAGCCTGCAAGAGTACTGGTCTCCCTTTTCCAATTTTGCAAAGCGCGTCATGTCAGGTATACTGGGGGGCAAGGAGATTCGATATCCTTGATTATTATTTATCTTGGATTACTTTTAATAGTCAATTTGTTCGTTGGTTTACTTCCCTCCGGCGACCTGCGCGCGGCATTCGCCTTTGCCCTGTTGTGGCTTCTCCCTGCCTACAGTTGGGGACGCACGCTGAGAAATCGCTGGCTGGTCGGCGCAGGCGTTGGGATGATGGTCAACGCCTTGTTGACCCTGCTCTACCATTACTTGCCTGGGTCGCTTTCGTTTTGGCCCGCGCCGATCCTCTTTTCCCTCTCGGCGATCGCACCTTTACTTGTCTCCAGAGTAAACCCCACGCCTCGACCGCAGAAGAACAAGGTTGATTGGGGTTTGGCCGTTGTCTTGTTGGTTGCTCTCCTTTTTCGACTGCCTGACCTCGGCTACAGTGAATTCCAGGGCGACGAAGGGATCATCCTGACCCGCGCTGCCGCCGCGCTGACCGGTGACGATGCCGAATTGTTCCTGCACCAAAAAGGTCCGGTCGAAATCCTGCTGCCGATGGCGACCTGGGCGCTCAACGGTGCGCTCGACGAGTTCTGGGCGCGGCTGCCTTTTGCCTGGGCTGGCCTGCTCGGTGTAGCGACGTTGTACCAGCTTGGGCGGCGGCGGTTTGGCCCGGCAGGGGCGCTGGCGGCGGCACTGCTGCTGGCGATCAATGGCTTTCACATCGCATTCAGTCGTATCGTCCAGTACCAAAATGTGGTAGTCTGGATGGCGCTGCTCTCCCTGCTCGTCCTCGACGAGTATTGCGACGACAAGCACCCCGTCGATCTCGTGCTGGGCGCAGCATTTCTCGCTTTCGGCGCCCTGGCCCATTACGATGCCGTGCTTTTTGCCCCGGCGGCGGGTCTGCTCGCCTTGTGCTGGAAGCGGGGACAGTTCGGGCGGTTCGGCGCGGTCAATGTGCGCCACCTGTTGGTCGGATTGGCCGTCGGCGCGGTGGTATTGGGACTCTTTTACATCCCCTTTGCGCTGAATCCCAACTTTGGCAAAACCGCCGAGGCGATTGGCGGCGGGCGAGTTGGCAGCGGGCCGGCCTTCAACCTCGAAAAAAACTGGACGATGAGCACGGTCTACAATTCGAGCTATTATGTGATTCTGCTCGGATTACTCGTGATCGGGGCGCTTGGGGCCGCGTGGCAGTTCCTGGAGTCGATCCCGGCCTGGCTGACCTTTCTCGTCCCTTTTTGCTTTTATATGTTTGTCGTCGCCGATCCGCGCACGCACATTTACACCTTTTATCCTGGCGCGGCGCTGCTGTCTGGAGCGACGATTTCGGTGTTATGGTCGCGCATCAAAGGGTCAATCTGGCGCTGGGGTATGCTAGTCAGTAGTGCATCGATTTATATATTTTGTGCCGGATATGTGTGGATTGCCTTTGTGAGCCACGTGCCGGAATATCAACGCACCTGGCCGGAGCACCAAAGCAAGCTCTATTGGACTACCTATGACGAGATGCCGGCCTACGGGCGGTTTGGCTTTCCGCACCGCGCCGGCTGGCACGCGGTCGCCGCCCTGATCGCCGACGGGACGATTGCCGGGCGCTATGCCAGCAACGAGGAACAGGAGATTACCGATTTCTACACTGCGCAGTCGCCGCGCACGCACTGCCCCAAGCCCGACGTTTACATCGTCGCCGAGCGCGTGCAGGACGAGGTCGCCATTGATTGGGGCGAGTTGGAGCGCGAGTATCGACTGACCGGTACGGTCACCGTTTCGGGCGAGCCACGCATTCGCTGGTATACGCGGGATGCTGCTGGCGATGCTGGCGCGTCGCTTGCCGTCGATCAGGCCGATTACCGCCAATGGTGGACGCCGCAGCAGGTTGTTCCACCGACGACGGGCGGCGAACACCCGGTTTACTATCTATTGAACGACGAGATCGAATTGATCGGCTGTGATTTGCGCGCAACCGAGGCCAGACCCGGCGGCTGGATCGAGGTCACATTGTACTGGCGTCCGTTGGTGCCACTGACGCGCAATTACCAGGCTTTTGTCCACCTGTACGACGACAAACAGGAACGGCAGTATCAGCACGACAGCGCGCCCGAATGTGCCGTGATGCCCACCACGCGCTGGGAGCCGGGCCAGGTGATCCCCGACCCGCACCTGGTTTTCCTGCCGCCGGACGCCTCCCTCGGGTCGCTGCCGGTGTGGGTGGGCATGTACGACCTGCTGACCCTGGATCGCCTGCCCGTGCCAGACCAGGCCAACAACATCATTCCCTTGACCGAGATCGAGGTTCGCAATGAGTGAAAAGGCAGGACGCAGCTTTGTAGGGTGGGTTTCTAACCCGCCAAGTTGGTGGCCTGATCTTGTTGTTTTGCTGCTGTATGTTGTTATCAGCCTGGCGATGTGCTGGCCGCTGCCCGTGCGTTTTGGTGTCGAGTTTGCCGGCGCGCACTCGGACGCGCGGGTATTCCAGTGGAATAACTGGTGGGTCAGGCAGGCGATAGCTTCCGGCAAAAACCCGATGTACAGCGATGCGATATATTATCCCGTTGGCGCGTCGCTGTCCAGCCACAACACCAACTGGATCAGCTCGATCGTCGCCCTTCCACTCCACCTGCTGTTCGGGCCGGTGGCGGCCTATAACTTGACCTTTTTGCTCACACTTTTTCTCCCTGCCTGGGCGATGTACCTGCTGGTCAGGCATCTCACAGGCAGTCGCGCTGCCGCATTTGTCGCCGGGGTGATTTTCGCCTTCTTCCCCTACCACGTCTCCGGCAACTGGGACGGCCAGATGAACCTGGCCAATATCCAGTGGCTGCCGCTGTTCGCGCTCTTGTGGCTGCGCATGGTCGAGCGCAAACGGATTGCCGATGCGTTGTGGGCAGGCATTTGGGCCGCGATAGCCCTGCTCGATTGCCTCTTTTTCCCCATCTTTTTGGCATTGTGGGGGCTGGTATGGGCGGTGTGGAGCCTGATCGTCGAGCGCGAATGCTGGAACCGGCGGCTGTTCCTGTTGGGTGGTTTGACCGTCGTCGTTGCTGCCTTGTTAGCCGCACCGGTGCTGATCCCGCTGGCCCTCGACGCCGGGCAAGGTTCAACCGAAGCAGCCCTCGGCTACTACGAAGGCGAAAAAGCGACCGATCTGCTGTCCTTTGTGCTGCCGTCGCTCCAGCATCCGCTGCTGGGACAGTTGGTCGAGCCGATCTATGCACAGTTCCAGCACTGGCGGCCCGGATTCCTGGGCTATACCACGCTCGTGTTGGGAAGCTGGGGCGCGATCAAGGGCCGGCGCAAGGGGGCGCTCTGGCTGGCTTCGTTCCTCCTTTTTGTGCTACTGGCACTCGGCGGCACACTGACCATTAATGGCGTCGAATATCAAAAAATACCGACGCTTTACGGTCTTGTAACCCGGGCGCTTCCAGCGCTCAACATCATTCGCCAGGCCAGCCGCTTTAACGTGATGGTGATATTCTCGCTGTCCGTGCTGGCCGGATTGGGCGTATCTGCCGCCATTGATGGTAGGGGCGCGGTTGACCGCGCCCCCGTACGGCGCGGCTGGCTTGTCGCCGGTGCGCTTGGCGCGCTCATTTTGTTCGAGTATTTGGCACTGCCTTGTCCCACCCAGGCCGCGGCCGTTTCGCCCTTTTACACCCAACTGGCGCAAGAAGCGGGCGATTTTGCCATCCTCGAGTTGCCCCTCGATGACTTTTACTCGCGCCGCTCGCTCTACGCGCAGACGATCCACGGCAAGCGTCTGGTCAACGGCTACCTGGCCCGCATCCCGGCCGGCGCACACGATTTCATCCAGGGCAACGCGCTGCTCAAAAAGCTGTTCATCCGCATGGAGGTCGATCCACGCCTGACCGACATCCAACGCGAGATCGACCTGCTTGCGGCTAACGGCGTCCGCTATGTGGTGATTCAAAAGCGTCCTCTGCCGCCGCATCCGGCGGTTGACGCCGGCGTGCAGGCCGCCTGGCGCCGGGTGTTTGGCCCACAGCCGTTTTATGAAGATGACGACATTGCCGTATTCAAGTTGCGCCCCGTCCGGCAGATCGATCCGGGCATAGCAACGCCGATCAATGACGACCTCGCGCTGGTTCAAGTGCAGACGCGGCGCGTTGTAGTGATAGGACGGCAGATGTTGGTGCTGGACCTGCTGTGGACGGCGCGGCGCAAGATGGATCGCGACTACAGTTGCCAGTTGCATCTTGTCGACGAGCAAGGTTCAACGACGAAATCCTATGATCTGATTTCGCCCCACTTCCCTACCTCGCACTGGACGCCGGGAGTGATGGTCGCCGAACGCTATGCGCTGCCGCCCATTGACGCATCGCTCGGATATACTTCATCCGCGCCGCCGGGTGAATACTTGCTCGGCGTGTCAGTTTCGGATTCGGTCGTCGAGACTGCGCAAACGGTGCACATCGTTGTGCCGGAAGAAACCGTGCTGCTCAACCCGGCACTGGCCGAAATGCAGGTCGAGGCCGACGTGACTTTTGGCAACCGGCTGCGGCTGATCGGCTATACGCCCGTGCAAACGGGCGACCAATTGACCCTCGATCTCTATTGGCAGGCGCTCGCGGCGATGTCAACCGACTATAAAGTGTTTGTCCACCTGCTCGATCCGGCGACGGGCGAGATCGCCGCCCAGCGCGACTGGATGCCGCGCAACTGGTCGTACCCGACCTCGTTGTGGGATCGCCAGGAACTGTTCATCGACCGGATGACGCTGGACGTGAGCGGCGTCGCGGCAGGACAGTATCGGCTCGCCGTGGGCGTCTATGAGCCGGATGGGGATCGCCTGGCCGCGGTCGATGCGCAGGGACAGGCTGCGCCCGACAACCGCGCCCTTTTGCTGCAATTGGTCGAGGTCAAAGCGCCATGAGCCAGCGCACCGAACGGTGGATCGCCGCGTTGCTTTTGCTGGCGCTCTTTGGCCTGCAAGTGACCAGCGCGCGTCTCAAATCGCCAACCTACGACGAGCAGGTTTACATTTCGCGCGGCTATGCCTTTGTCAGGCTGCGCGACCTGCACATCCTGGTCGGCGAGCCGGTGTTGCTCAACGCGCTCAATGCGCTGCCCCTGCTCGGCCTGCCGGGCGTGCGCCTGCCCGTTGACGACCCGGCCTGGGCGGGCACCAACTTTCACCCCATCGCCGAAGCGTTTATGTGGCAGGTCAACCCCAACGCCGATCAAATCCTGTTCCTTGCCCGCGTGCCGACGATGCTGCTCACCCTGTTATTGGCTGTCTTTGTCTACCGCTGGGCGCGCGAGGCGTTTGGTCGCTGGGCGGGGCTGTTGGCCTTGCTCCTGTGCGCCCTCGATCCCAACCTGATCGCCCACGGCCAGTTGGCAGCTACCGATCTCGGTTCGACGGCGTTGATTTTCATCGCCACCTATTTTTTGTGGCGCTTGCTGCGCTGTCCGTCTTGGCGCAATTTGGTGTGGAGCGGCGTCTTTTTCGGGTTAGCCCAGGCTTCGCGCTTTTCGGCGCTGCTTTTCGCGCCGGGTTATGCGCTGATCTTTGCCCTGCGGCTCTTTTCTTCAGCACCGTTTGATTGGCCCTGGCGTCAAAGCGCAGCGCGGGTTTCCGACTCTCCAGTTATGCAATCCTGGCGGCAGCGTCTTCTCCGGCTTTTTCTCACCGGCATTCTGGTCTTGCTGATCGGCTATTTCACCATGTGGGCCGCGCACGGCTTTCAATTTGGCCCGGTTCAGGGGTACACGACCTGGGCGGTGCCGGCGCCGTCCTATTTCGAGCAGTTGCTCTACATTCAGGATCGATTGTCCGGCAGCAAGGACCCGGTCACCGGCTTTTTGCTGGGCAAGTTGTACGTCGGCGGCGATTGGCGCTATTTCCCCGTCGTCTTGGCGCTCAAGACTCCGCTGCCGACGCTGATCCTTTTGCTGGGCGCGGTCGTCCTGTTGGTCGTTGAACGCAAAAAGGCGAACCATACACCAGTTGCCCTTTGGCTGCTGCCGCTGATCTATTTTGCGATCACGTTGAACAGCAAATTGAATCTTGGCTATCGTTACATTTTGCCCATGCTGCCCTTTGTCATCGTCCTGGCGAGCCGGTGCGCAGAGTGGGCGGTTGAGCGGATTGCGGGCCTGACCGGCTCCCGCCGCGCCCTGGCAACCTCGCTGGCCGCGTTGACGGTCGGCTGGACGGTGTGGAGCGGCATTGACATTTATCCCCATTACCTGGCCTATTTCAACGAACTGGCCGGCGGGCCGGACAACGGCTGGCGCTACCTGGTCGATTCCAACATCGACTGGGGACAAGATTTAAAGCTGCTCAAAAGGTGGATGGACGAGCAGGATGTGCAGACGATCAAACTGGCCTACTATGGCGAAGGCATACCGTCTTATTACGGCATCAACTTTGACCCGCAGATTTGCGCGCCCGACCGCTGGCAGCATCCCCTGCACCATGACCTGTACCCCGGCGACCCCGCGCCCGGCGTCTATGCGATCAGCGCCAACCTGCTGCAAGGGCGCAACCTGGCCGATCCCGACAGTTACCGATGGTTCCGCGAGCACGAGCCGATCGACAAGGTGGGTTATTCAATTTTCATCTACGAGGTGCCCCGGCGCGGCGAAAGAGTGACGCTGACCCTGTCCGGCCTGACCCCGGCCGACATCCAGCCTGAAGACTATGCCTTGCTGAACACCAACGACGTGCGCGTGCTGTGGTTCGACGCCGGGCGGTCGCTGGTTTTTCCGGCAGGCGAGTCGCTGATCTGGCTCGTTGGAGGAGAGCCGCATCCGGCATTGTCGCGCTGGATCGGTTCGCCCATACGCGAGATCTCGATCCGCGATGGTCGGCCCGCGCAAGTGTTTAATAGTGCTTTGCAGAGCAACGTAATAAACTATATCAATTCACTCGACTCTGCCATTACCCTGCCGGTGCGCGTTGGCCCTGTCGAATTGATCGGCTACCAATGGGAGCCGGCCAATGCATCGCCCGGCGAGACCGCGCCAGGCGCAGAGTTGACCCTGGTCACGTACTGGCGCGTCGTTGAACCGGTGACCGAGCCGCTCACGCTCTTTGTCCACCTGCTCGACGCCGAGGGCGCCAACCGGGCGGGCGAGGATCGCGGCGACCTGTGGTACGACAACTGGCAAATCGGCGATCTGTTTGCCCAGGTGCAGGAAATTCCTCTGCCTGCCGACCTGTCCATCGGGCATTACGCGGTTGAGATCGGTTGGTACGCATCCCGCACGCTGATCCGCCTGCCGGTGCTGGAGAACGCGCAGTCAGTCGCCGACCGGGTGCTGATTGGATCGCTGGAGGTGCGCTGATCGCCAAGATCGTTTGCCAAGCAACCCGCGTTCGGTGTACAATCGTTTCATCTTGTTGGGAGGAATGTCAATGACTGAATCAACACTTGAAGTGTGGCGTCGGCTGTATGAGCTGGCAGCCGCGATCAAGGCGCTTGCGCCCTGGGAATGGTTGACCGAGACCGAGGTTTTTGGCGTGCAAGACCCTCAAACCGGCCAACTGGGCTTTGTCAGTGTGATGGGCCAGTTGGGCGACCATTTTTCAGTGGCGGTGTATCAGGGTGCAGAAGGGCTGTACGGATTGTGGCTGATGGAAGAGATGGCCGAAAGCCTGTCGCCGGAGGTGTTGCTGCAGATTCCTCAACTTCAACTCTCATTTGAAGACCGCGATATCTTGACCCAGCGCGACCGCGATCTGATCAAATCGCTCGGCCTCAAATTTCGCGGACGCAATGCCTGGCCGATGTTTCGCAGCTACCGGCCCGGTTTTATGCCCTGGCATCTGGACAAAGACGAAATGCACTTCCTGACCCTGGTGCTGGAGCAAGCCCTCGACATACTGCCGCGCATCCGCCAAAACACGGACATGCTCGAACCTGAAAGTGAAGAGAGCGAGGATTACCTGGTGCGCACGGCGCGCAAACAGGGCCAGGACTGGGTGTGGCAGGATCAGATCATGGCGGTGCCGTCGCCGGAACCGGAGCCGATCCAACTGCTGCTGGATGAAGTGGCGCTGCGGCGATTGCAACGCCTGCCGCTTACCGCGATGGCATTCGAGATCGACATCATCCTGTCGCCCTCGCCAATTCAGGAGCACCGCGACGACCGTCCCAAGCTGGCTTTTCTTCTGCTGATCGTCGATCATGACAGTGGGATGGTGCTGGGCAGTGAGGTGCTGGTTGCCGACCCGACTCCCGAATCGATGTGGGGGCAGGTGCCGCTGCGCATCGTCAAGACGTTGGACCGACTGAGTCTCGTTCCGCAGCAGGTATGGGCCAAGAACCCGGTGCTGTTGCAAATGCTTGGGTTGCTGGCGCAGCAACTGCACTTTGACCTGTATGAGGCCGAAGAACTGCCCATGTTGGACGAGGCCCAATCGTTCTTACTCGATCGCTTCCTTTAAAGAGAGTGTGATGGACGCGGAACCCAATGGCGCACTCGAAATTCGCCCCGAGTTGCAGGCCAAACTGGAAAGCCTGCCGGCCAAACCGGGCGTCTATATTTACCGCAACGAGAAGGAACAGGTCATCTATGTCGGCAAATCGGTGACGCTGCGCCACCGCGTGCGCTCTTACTTTACCGCGTCGGCCCAACAGCATCCCAAAACGCACGAACTGGTCGCCCACATCCACGATTTCGATTTCATCGTCACCGACAGCGAACTGGAAGCGTTGATCCTCGAGTGCGAGCTGATCAAAAAGTATCGCCCGCGCTACAACGTGCGCCTCAAGGACGACAAGCGCTACCCATACATCAAGATCACGCTCAACGAGGATTTTCCGCGCATCTATGCCACCCGGCGCATGGAGAGCGACGGCGCGCGCTACTATGGCCCCTACACCTCGGTCAGCGCCGTCCACCAGACGCTCGATCTGCTGCGCAAGCTCTTCCCCTACCGTACCTGCAACCGCGAGATCACCGGCAGCGACAAAAAAGCCTGTCTTTACTACCACATCGGGCGCTGCCTGGGGCCGTGCATCGGCGCCGCCGACCGGGCCGAGTACGGCGCGGTGATCGATCGGGTGTGTAAATTCCTCGAAGGCCGCGCCGAAGACGTGCTCGACGATCTGCAAGCGCGGATGGTCGCCGCCGTTGCCAAACTCGATTTTGAGGGCGCGGCCGTCTTTCGCGATCAGATTCGCGCCGTGCAGGCCGTCACCGAGCAGCAGAAAATGGTCTCCGTGGCGCGCAAGGATCAGGACGTGATCGCCTTTGCTCGCGACGATGGGCAGGCTTGCGTGCAGGTCTTTTTCATCCGCAGCGGCAAGGTGGTCGGGCGCGAGTATTTTGTCCTCGAAGGCACCGGCGACGAGGACGACGCGGCGGTGATGGAGGCTTTTGTCGAGCAGTTTTACGACCAGGCCGCCTTTGTGCCGCCTGAAATCCTGCTTCCGCACGAGATCGACCAGGCGCGGGTGATCGAGAGCTGGCTGCGCCGCAAGCGCCAGGAAGACGTGGTCATCGACATCCCGCACAGCGCCGCCGACGAGGAACTGGTACAGATGGTCGCCCAGAACGCCGCCGAAACGCTCAACGCCTTGCGCGCCGAGTGGGACGCCGACCAGAACCGTCAGACCCAGGCCTTGCAAGAGTTGCAAGAGGCGTTGGGGCTGACCGAGCCACCCGCGCGCGTCGAGGGCTATGACATCTCGACCTTTCACGGCACGGCGAGTTACGGCAGTATGGTCGTCTTTGTGCACGGCGTGCCGCGCAAGAGCGATTACCGCCGTTTCAAGATCAAGACGGTGATCGGCCACGCCGACGATTTCGCCTCAATGCAAGAGATGCTGCGCCGGCGTTTCCGCCGCTTTGCTACCGAACAAGACGACCAGACCGTGGGGCGCAAAAAGGATAGTTCATTTGCCACCAAACCCGATCTGCTGCTGATCGACGGCGGCAAAGGGCAGCTCTCCTCGGCGCTAGAGATTTTGAGCGAATGCGGGCTGGATCATTTGCCCGTCTTTGGCCTGGCCAAGCGCGAAGAGGAAATTTTCGTGCCGGGCCGCGACGAGTCGATTTTGCTGCCGCGCGACTCGCCGGCGCTCTACCTGATCCAGCGCATTCGCGATGAGGCGCACCGCTTTGCGATCACCGCCCACCGCAACGCGCGCGACAAGCAAGGGATGGCCTCGATCCTCGACGCGATCCCTGGCATTGGCCCGGCGCGGCGCAAGGCGCTGCTCAAGGCCTTCGGCTCGGTCGACGGCATCCGCGAGGCGACGGAAGACGAGCTGGCCGCCGTGCCCGGCATGACCCAGCAGGCCGCGCACAACGTCAAAGAGGCGCTATGATAGGGCAGACCAAGCGCGCGAAATCGCTGTGGGCCTTGTCCGTTTGCGCTCTGCTTGCTTTGTTGGCGCTGACCGGGTTGCTGGTCTCGTGGTGCACACCGCGCGCGCTGGGGCAGTCCACCGATCTCCCCCGCCGGATCACCTTTGACGGCCACTCTACGCCGGCGGCCTGGCTCGACGCGCACACGGTGCTGGTGCAGCGTCCCGGCACAGTGATCGACAACCGGCAAACGTTCAGCCTGTGGGCCGTCCCGCTCGCCCATCCCGACCAGGCGCGGCAGGTTGCCCAAGACGCCCTCGCCGCCGGCGCTCAAGCGCCGGCGCTGGCCTACCTGGTCGATCCCGGCGGGCCGTCGCGGGAACTGTGGCTGCGAAATCCCGAAACGGGTGAATCGACGCTGCTCTTGCGCGGCGATCTGGAGCATTTTGACCCGCCCGCGCTCTCGCCCGACGGCGCGCGGGTGGCTTTGACCCGCTATGCCACCGGCAGCGCATCGCCCGGCGATGTGTGGCTGATCGACGCCGATGGCGGCAGCCTGCGCCCGCTGGCCCAGACCCCGCTCGACGAGCATTCGCCCGTCTGGTCGCTTGATGGTACATTGCTCGCTCTGGTCGTATCCGGCGACGTGTGGATCGTCGATCCCGACCACAATCCCTCTGCTGCATTCGTCACTGCCTACTCGCAAACTACCCAACAACCAAACCACCCAACCACCAACGAACGCGCAACGTTCGCACCATCTAACCTGACCGCCTCCGGCCTTGCCGCCCCGGCCTTCATCCGCGTGCTGCACGACGCGCGCAACACCTGCCGCAGTGTTCCCGTCGGCCAGATCGACCTGATCCCCTTTGAAGAGTACGTCCGGCGGGTGGTGCCGCACGAGGTTCCCGCGAACTGGCATATCGAAGCGCTGAAAGCCCAGGCCATCGCCGCGCGCACCTATGCCTGGCGCAGAAAGATTGACCGCATCGATTGGACCTACGACGTCAGCGATTGGACGTCCGATCAGGTGATGTGCGACAGCACCCACTCGCGCACCGATCAGGCGGTGCAGGAAACGGAGGAACAGTATCTAGCGTACAACAACGCTGTGATTTATGCCTTTTTCTGCGCCGAGACCGGCTCGCCGACCAACTATAAGCAAGAGTTAAATCTGGCCGCTGCGCCCTACCTGCGCCCGATCGACGACCCGGTCAGTTTCGGCCAAGTGCGGCGCGGTCACAGTTGGGGACTGTCGCAAGAGGGCGCGCAGCGCTGGGCAAGCGAACACGGCTGGACGTATGGGCAAATCCTGGGTCACTATTACAGCGGGGCAGCGGTTGAGGGAGCCGGCGCGTCGCCGCCGCTAGGCAGCCTGTTGCGCCCCTGGCACAATTTTTGGGTCACGTCGCCCTATGCCTGGCTTCAAGCTAACGCCGCCGGCGCTGCACCGCTGACGGTGACCTTTTCCGCGCGCGTCGCCGACATCTGGACGACTCTGTTCGTCGACGCCAATGGCGCGGACGGCTGGGGGCTGGTCTGGCCGGTGGGCGCGTTGGGCGACACCGCGACGCCATCGATCGGCGTGCAATTGACCGTCTCAGACGGCGTCCAGACAATGACGGAAACAGAGCGCCTGTTCGGGCTGGATCGCCTGCCACCGACGGGCACGGTCACCCCGTCCAGCCAGACGGTGAACACGCTCACCCTCACTTTTGCCGGCGCGTCGATTGTCGATCCTGCGCCCGGCAGCGGCCCCGCCGGAGCGATGGTGAGCGATGAGCGCTGGTTGTGGGAGGACACGGCGCTCACTCGCCTCGGCGGGGCGCCGGTGAGCGACCCCGCCGCCGGCGATGGCAGCGCGTGGTTTGTGGGCGCAGGACAAACGGGCGTGCTCTATGGCCCATACACGCCCATCCTGCCGGCGGGGCAGTACCGCGCGCTGTTCCGGCTCAAGCTGCCCGCCCCGGCGCTGACCGGCACGGTCGAATGGGCCAAACTGGACGTGGCTACGAACGGCGGGCAGGACTTGCTGGGCATCCGCTACCTGCGCGGCGTCGATTTTCGGGCCGGTGATGTGTATCAGGAAATCGCTGTGGATTTCGTGGTCTGGCAGGGTGGCACCGAGCTCGAATTTCGCACCGACGTGTCTGCCGAAGGCGCAGGCCTGTGGCTCGACCACGTGCGCGTGTTCAGCTATCCGGCCGCCGCGCCGCCTCAATGGACCTTGCCCGCGCGCGAGGGTGTGATCACGCTGACGGCCAAATTCGCCGACCGGGCCGGCAACCTCTCTGCCGACGCGCCGCTGACCGTCACCCTGGTCGATAACAGTCCGCCGGAAGGGTGGCGCTCGCTGGACTGCACCGAGTCGACCTGCACCCTCCAGATGCGCGACCTGATCGCCGGATTGAACGTGTTTAGCGCTGTTTACCAATATTCTGACAATGAGGGCATTGCGTGGAGCGGATGGCTGCCGGCGACGTGCAGCGGGGTGAACGGATCGCAGGGGTGGGAGACGGTGACGGCGGGAGGAATTCCGTTTGGCGACGGCGATCCGCTTCAACGGCGCATCCAGTTTGCGATCGAGGACGCGGCGCTGGCCCCCAGCCGGGGCGAAAGTCCGGTCTATCGTGCCTGGACGTGGCGAACCTATCTGCCGGTGGTGCTCAGACAAGCGCCATAAAAAAAAGAAACCGGGTTTTTGGGCAAAACCCGGTTTCTTTCACAATGGATTGCAGAGATACGCTACTTGTCGATCTCTTGCACTGAGGACAGCAGGTCTTCCTGAAGTTTGGATATCTTGCTGGTCACCGATTCGATGCGGTCGAACAGCTTGGCGCTGCTTTCGATGCCGCGCTGGAGCAAGAACGCGGCGCTTTCGGAGCGGCTCTTGCAGATGCCAGCAGCGACGAGCATGTCCAGTTTGGCCAGGGCCTCGTCGTTGACGCGCACCATCACCGCGTTGCCGCGCCCACTGAGCGCGGATTCGAGCGTTTCCATAAAGCTGTTGATCGCCTTGCTCACGCTGTCGCTGGTTGTCTTTTTCTTGGGCTGCTCCTCGGCAGCTTCTTCGACTTCGACCTCGATGTCCTTGAATTCGACTTTTTCTTCGCTCATGGTTTTTGACCTCCTAACAGAAATAGATTTTTGGCGCACTTGCTATCCCGAACCGATCGGGACTGAACAGGGCTTGGCCGCTTGCCAAGATCGTTGTTTTTTGTGCAGCGATCTTGGGATAGGCCCTTACCTCGTAATACCATTACGTGTAAGGCCGTTACAAAGTTTCAGCAAGCTTGCGCGAAATTGGAAATGCGTTCTTGTCGATCTAGAAACGAGTCTACCTCGGCGGCATAGGGTAGCGAGGTCTGCGCGCCGAGGCGCGTCACCGACAGCGCACTGACGGCATTGGCATAGCGCACGGCTTCATCCAATGCCAGCCCGCGCGCCAGGGCCATCGCCAGCCCGGCGTTAAAGGCATCGCCGGCGGCGGTCGTATCCACGGCATCGACTACAAAGGCCGGGACCGTACGCCGCTGCCCGCCCTCGATGATCTGCGCTCCAGAGCTGCCCAGTGTCACCACCAGCGCCTTGATGCGATTGCTCGGTAAATCTGCCGTTTTGCTTTCGGGCGGCAGGGACGAGAGTAGCATTTCCAGTTCGGTATCGTTGGGCGTCAGGTAATCGACCAGCGACAAGAGTTCGTCGGGCAGCGGCGCGGCAGGTGCAGGATTGAGGATCACTCGCACGCCGTGCCGGCGGGCAATCTCGGCAGCCTTGATGCTGGCCGCGGGCGGCACTTCAAGTTGCAGCAGCAGCACATCGGCCCCGGCGATAGCCGCTTCGGCGCGCTCGACGTCGTGCGGCGAGAGGCGCAGATTGGCCCCGGACGCCACCGATATGTAATTTCGTCCTTCCCGGTCGATCAGGATCAGCGCCACGCCGGTCGGTGACTGGTCGTCCCAGATCAGGTGATCGAGGATCATCCCTTCGGCTTGATAGGCTTTGAACGACGCCTCGCCGAACGCATCACGCCCTAGACGTGCCACAAAAGTCACTTTGGCGCCCAGGCGGGCCGCGGCGACGGCCTGGTTGGCGCCCTTGCCGCCCTGCGCGGCAAAAAACTGCCCGCCGATCACCGTCTCGCCCACCCCCGGCAGATGATCGGTCTGGATGGTCATATCATTGTTGACGCTGCCCACGACAACGATTTCAGGTTTCATCGCTCCCTCCATACAGGATTGGTCGGCACAGAGTGGCCCAAGGTTATCACAAAAGGTCAATCAGGACAAATCGGCGAAAATGTTTGGCAGAAAAAGGATCCGGAAGGCATAAACAAAAAAATCTCGCGTAGGACGAGTGCCTGCGCGAGATTTTTATTTTCGCCGCTTCTTCAACTCGGCTTTAACCGCCGGCCAGGGCACACCTCGCTCGGCGAGCAGCACCCACAACAACGCCCATCTATTGCCTCACCGGAATACCGTGCACCGCGACGTAATTCTTGACCTGCTCGACGGTCAGCGTGCCATAGTGGAACAGGCTGGCTGCCAATGCCGCGTCGGCTCCGCCATCGGTCAGCACTTCGACAAAGTGATCGAGTTTGCCCGCTCCGCCGGAAGCGATCACCGGCACGCGCACTCGGTCGGCGACGGCGCGGGTCAGGCGCAGGTCATAGCCATCGAGCGTGCCGTCGCAGTCCATACTGGTCAGCAAAATCTCGCCCGCGCCGAGGTCTTCGGCTTGTTTGGCCCATTCGAGCACATCGATGCCGGTGGGCGTGCGCCCGCCGGTGACGAAAACCTCCCAGCCGGAAGGCGTATTGTCCGTCCTTTTGGCGTCGATGGCGACGACGATGCACTGCGTACCGAATTTTTTTGCCCCCTCGGAGAGCAATTCCGGGCGGCGCACCGCCGCGCTATTGATCGAAACCTTGTCGGCTCCGGCGCACAAAATCTCACGGATGTCGTCCACCGTGCGGATGCCTCCGCCCACCGTAAGGGGGATGAACACCGAGTCGGCGACGGCGCGCACCATCTTGGCCACCGTGTCGCGCTTTTCGTGCGTGGCGGTGATGTCCAAAAAGACCAGTTCATCTGCCCGCGCCTGATCGTAGATCTGCGCTTGCTCGACCGGGTCGCCCGCGTCGCGCAAGTTGAGAAAATTCACCCCCTTGACCACTCGCCCGTCTTTCACGTCCAGGCAGGGAATAATCCGTTTGGCTAACATTCGACAAATCTCCCTGATATCTAACTCTGGTTGCTATTTTTAGCGATTTTTATGTTTAATTCTTGGCCTCCGACGGCCGACCGCTGACAGACTATATCGGGGGTCTGTGGTCAGCCGTCCTGGTCAGGACTTGATGGACGTTTGGCTTCATCCTGGATCAAATTGACAGATCTGGATTGCTTGTGCCAAATTCACGGCCCCTGTGTACAGCGCCTTGCCGACGACCACCCCTTCGATCCCATCGGCCTCGGCCGCCTTGAGCGCGCGGATGTCGTCCAGGGAGGCCACGCCGCCAGCGGCGATCACCCGCAGGCCGGTCGCGCGGGCCAGCTGCGCTGTCGAGGCCACGTTGACCCCAGTTAACATCCCGTCGCGGGCGATATCGGTATAGATTATGCGCCGCACACCGCGCCGGTGCATCTCACGTCCCAAATCGACCGCGTCTACGTCCGATGTTTCCTGCCAGCCGAGGGTTGCCACTCGCCCATCACGCGCGTCGACGCCGACGACGATCCGCTCAGCGCCAAACCGGACCAGCGCCGCCGACACCAGGTCGGGAATGCGGATCGCTGCCGTGCCCAGGATCACGCGTTGCACCCCCAGGTCGAGCAAAAATTGGATATCGTCGAGCGAGCGCACGCCGCCGCCAAACTGCACCGGAACAGTCGCCGCGTTGACCATATCGCGCAAAACCTGCACGTTGATCGGCAAATCGCCCGGCTCCGCGCCAGCGCGCAACGCGCCGGCAAACGCGCCGTCGAGGTTGACCACGTGCAGCCAACTGGCCCCGGCTACTTCCCAGCGCAGTGACATCACCACTGGATCGTCACTGTATACCGTCTGTGCGTCGGGCCGTCCCTGCGTCAGACGCACACATTTGCCCTGTCGTAAATCAACTGCCGGAAAAATAATCATTGTTCAATCATCCCATCATCCCCGTGTACTTTGGACAACGGCTGCAAAATTCTTCAACAACCTCAACCCCACCTCCTGGCTTTTTTCCGGGTGCGGCTGCGCGCCAAAGACATTGCCCATGCCCACCACCGAGGCAAACTCGACGCCATAGCGCGTCGTCGCCAGCAGGCAGGAGAGGTCAGACGGTACAGCGTAATACGAATGAACAAAATAAGCATAACTACGATCGGCGATGCCGCCGAGCAAGACGTCTTGAGCCGCCTGCGTTTCTCCCCCCAGGCACTCGCAAATTTCAAGCTGGTTCCAGCCGATGTGCGGCACCTTGAGCCGTTCGGCAAAGCGGATCACCCGTCCCGGCAACAGCCCCAATCCCTGATGGTAGCCCATTTCTTCGCTCTCTTCGAACAGCAGTTGCAACCCCAGGCAGATGCCCAGAAATGGCTTGCCATCGCGCACGTGTCGCTGAATCGGCTCGATAAGCCCGGCGGCGCGCAGATTGTCCATCGCATCGCCAAACGCGCCGACGCCGGGCAAAATCAACCCGTCGGCGGCCTCCAGGTCGGCCGGCTGCGCCGAAATCTGCGCCGCCACGTCGATGTGCTCCAATGCTTTCTGCACGTTGCGCAGGTTGCCCATGCCATAATCAATGATCGCAATGTTCATATCGGTCTTTCTCACTCAAAAGGAAATAAGGAAGATACTTAAAGAACTCCTTTGGTCGATGGCACTTGGCCGGCCCGCTGCGCGTCTATCGCAACCGCCTGACGGATCGCCCGCCCCAGCCCTTTGAACACCGCTTCGATCTGATGGTGGGTGTTTTCACCGCAGATCAGCCGCGCGTGCAGGGTCAGTCCGGCGTTGAGGGCAAAGGCGCGCAAGAACTCGGCGGCCAGTTCCGTGTCGAATTGGCCGATCTGCTGCGTCGAAAATCGTAAATCGCCGACAAAAATGCCCCGGTTGGAAAAATCAAGCGCGATCAGGGCCAGCGCCTCGTCCATCGGCAGCAGGCTCTGCCCATAGCGGGCGATCCCTTTGCGGTCGCCCAACGCAGCCTTGAACGCCTGCCCCAACGCGATACCCACGTCCTCGGCAGTATGATGCGCGTCGACGTGCAGGTCGCCCTCAGCCTGGATGGTCAGATCAACCAGTCCGTGCGCGGCGATGAAACTGAGCATGTGATCGAAAAACCCCACGCCGGTCGAAATCTGCCATTGGCCCGCGCCGTCGAGGTTCAGATCGACGACGACGTGGGTTTCGGTAGTTTTACGTTCGATGTGTGCGGTTCTCATCAAAACACCTCGTCGGGCGCAAGCGCCTTCGTCAAGCGTCAAACGTCAGGCTTGGAGAGATCCGGTTCGCATTTTTAATCCTGACGTTTGACGCCTCACGTTTCACTCCAATGCTTTGAGCGTTTCCAATACCGTTGTATTCTGTTCCGGCTTGCCGACGCTGATGCGGATGCAGTCTTGCAGCCCCGCCGAGCGATAATGGCGCACCAGGATGCCCTGCGCCTGCAAGTCCATTTTGAGTTCGCAGGCATCCCGACCCTTGACACGGTTGAGGATAAAATTGGAATGTGAAGGATAAGGGCGCAAATAATCGATTTCCTTCAATCTCAAGTACAGCCGCTCCCGCTCGGCGATCAAAATCTGCACGCGCGCGCGCAGCAGATCGACATCCTCCAGCGAAGCCAGCACTGCCGCTTGCGCCGCCGCGTTGACGTTATATGGCTGCTTGATCTTGAACAGATGCGCAATGATCCCGATCGGAAAGACGCCATAGCCCACGCGCAGCCCGGCCAGTCCGGCCCACTTGCTGAACGTGCGCATCACGATCAGGTTGGGGTATTGGGGCACCAGCGGGGCGAAATCCTCGCCGCCAAATTCCACGTAGGCCTGGTCAGCGACGACGACCGCCGGCAACGCGAGCAGCCGCAGCAGATCGACACGGCTCAGGACACTGCCGTCGGGGTTGTTGGGCGAGGTGACAAAAATCAGCTTGGGCGCTTGGGTTTCCGCCGCAAAGGCCGCTTGAATCGCATCAAGGTCCAGGCCAAAATCCTCTCTGCGCGGCACCGAGATGATCCGCGCGCCAGCGACCCCGGCCAAAAAAGGGTACATACCAAAGGTTGGCGGGCAGTTGATGATGCTGTCGCCGGACTCCACAAACAATCGAAAAACAACGTCAAGCAACTCGTCGGAGCCGGTGCCGAGCAGCAGGTGCTCCTGCCCCACGCCGACGTAGCGCTGCAACGCTTCGCGCAGCAGAGTATGATTGGGATCGGGATAGATGTGGTGGAAGGGATAGCGCCTCAACGCCTCGGCGACCCGGGGCGAGGGGCCGTAGGGGTTCTCGTTGGCATCGACCTTGATAATCTGGTCGGCGGGCACGCCCAACTGCCGGCTGAGCACTTCAAAGGGCACAATCGGCGTATAGGGTTCCATCTTGAAAATGGCGGGGCGGATCAAAGCCGCCACCTGGGTTTCATCCACAGTCCTTCTCCTCCACACGTTGGGCGACTTTGCCGCAAAAACCAAATTCTACACCATATTTGTGTTTTTGTCGAACCTGCGCTTCTCCCGACACAGAAACCAGGTTTGGGCAAGCAAGCTTGCTGTCAAAAACCTGGTTTCTTATCCTTTTCCCACCAGGTATGCAAGGCGATCAAGGGCACGGCCATTTGCTTGGCCTGACGGCTGCGCCCGGTGTTCCAGGTGAGGATCAACTCGCGCCGGGCTCGGGTGATGCCCACGTAGAGCAGCCGCAGGCGCTCGCGCACGTAATCGAGGCGGGCCTGGCGGGTGGCATTGCCTTCGGCGTAATCCGTGCCTTCGTTCAGCGCTTCAAGTTGGGCCAACGCCTCGGCCTCCAGGTTGAGCCGGTCGCGGATGAACCACTTTTCGCTGATGTACTCGTCGTAAGGCTGGGCGGAGGGAAAGTCATAGTTGTTGACCGAAAGCAGGTAAACGCGATCCCATTCCAGCCCTTTGGCCTTGTGCAGCGTCGAGACGGTGATCTCGCCCGGTTTAGGCTCAAACCCGGTGTCTTCGAGGTCAAAGCCCAGAAATCGGCGCTGGTTGCGGGCGATGACGGCCAGTTCGTCGGTCAATTCGGCCAGCCGCCAGGTTGGGTTGTTGTCGGCGACGACGCGCAGCATGGTCGCCAGCTTGTGGCTGAGGGCCAGTTCGCCGGCGGTGATGAACAGGTCTTGAGCGATGGTCAGCACCAGTTGGTCGACCGGCAGCACGGTCGCCCCCTGCCAGCGGCAGACCAGGGTGCGAAACGCCTGAAGCAGCGCGTGGTCGGCAAGAGCGGGCGCGTCAGCGTCTATGACGCCGTAGTCAGACTCGCCACCCACCCAATCGACGCTGTCCAGCCAATCGACGCCGGCGTAGGGCCACAGAAACTCTTCCACATGGCGGCACTGCCGGATCAGCGCCGACAGCCGTTTCACGCGGCGAACATCGACCTCGTCCTGATCTTCGCGCCGCCAGACCTCCCACACGCGCGAGAGCAGCGGCGCCGAGGTGGGGTTGGCCAGATAGTGCAGCACGTTGCCCAGCGCGCCGGCCGTCTTGCGCGTCGAGGAGGTCGAACGGAGCAGTTCGGTATAGGGCAGACCGGCGCGCTTGAGCGCGTCGGTCACTTCAAAGCCACGCTGGTTGCGCGGCACGAGCACGGCGACCGTCTCCTGCGGATGTTCGGGCAGCCAACGGGCCAGCGAGTCGACCACCGTCTTGATCTCGGCTTCCGGTGACAATTTGCGCTCAAAGAGATAGATCGCTGCCGGGTCGGCCGGCGGATTGGGCTGCGGGTCACCGGGCGGCGTCGGTTCGATGTATGGCGGCGCGCTGAGCGCATTGCACGCGCGCGGCTCGGGGTGCTCACTCATCGTCCAGTCCACCAGATAGTTTGCCAGGTCGATGATGCCCTGCTGTGAGCGGCCTGAATTTTCCAGCGGCAGCGCGATCACGTCGGAATGATCCAGAAAGCGGCGCAAAAATTTGGGGTCGGCGGTGGTAAAAGTGGTGTTGATCGCCTGGTTGGGATCGCCGACGCGCACCCAGTTGCCGCCCGGCCCGGCCAGCTTGTCAAGAATCAGCTCCTGGAGCTGGCTGGAGTCCTGCGCCTCGTCTTCGAGGATAAAGGGCCAGCGATGGCGCAGCCGGGCCAGCAGATCGTTGTCCTGGTTCAACGCGGTCAGGGCCAGGCGGATCAGGTCGTCAAAGTCCACCCCGCCGCGATAATAGAGCGCGCGCTGGTATTCGGCATAGATTTCGGCGCCCATCCGCGCCAGGGCAAAGGGAGGATGGACGCCGTAGAGTTCGAGCCGCGCAAGCAGGTCTTCGGGCACGAGCTGGAGGTCCTTGGCCCGCTTGATGAATGTCCCGGCCAGGTTGAGCGCGATCTCAGGCCACTGCATGGCCGCCCACTCGCGCTGGTTGGCCTCCAGCTCGACGCTCAAAAAAAGGTCGGCGTGATCGGGATGCCCACGCAGCCACATTTCGACCACTCCCTCGCGGAGTTGATCGGCCTCGCGCTCGTCGACGATCTGGAAATCGTCGGCCAGGCCAACCAGGCCGGGGCGCTCGCGGACGATGTCGTGGGCCAGGCCGTGCAGCGTGCGCACGCGGTAGCCGACGTTGGAGAGTAGCCCGCGCCGGCCGATGAACCCGGCCACGCGGCTCTTGAAATTGTCCACCGCCGAGTTGACCAGAGTGACGATCAACACCTCCTGGTCGTCGTCGATGGAGGCGGCGACGAGCTGCGCGGCCAACGCGGAGAGGGTAAATGTCTTGCCCGCGCCGGGCACCGCGCTGACGCCCATCCGCCCGCCGGCATAGGCGAGAATTTGCGCTTGCGAGGGACGCGGTTGGAAGGTTAGGTCAGGCATAAAAAATCAGACTTTCAGCCAAAGATAGCTTGAAAACGAGCACCGAGCCAATCCAAGAGCACGATTGTACGCTCAAACTGCGGCCTGCCATGCATTCCGCAACCAATCGCAAACTTGATCGTCGATGTCCTCAATGGAATGCAACTCCAAGTGATGGGTGAACCGCCCTGGTGATGGTTCGACGATCTCTTTCCAACGTGGTGATGGATCCGGGCTGCGGAAAGAGAGTGTGAGAACCAGAGGCGCGGAGTCGCCACGAAGATATTCACCGGGCATCCAGATCAGAGCAAATGTCTTGCGTCGACGAAACGCGATCTGGCTCTTGGTCACGCAAAGAGCTGCGTCTCCAATGGTGTCGATCACGGAGCGCACGGTCTCAAAAAGCTCCCTGGATTTTTCTTGTCCATCAAAGAACTCGTCCAGCGTCATCTCTGGCTCCAAAGACTTTGTGCGTCAAGTTGATAACATCCCAGGCAAAGAGATGCACATACGCCGCACCCCACGTCGATTCGGGAATAAAGCGTACTGCGCGCGTGGTGCTGTCGACAGATAGACGCACCAGTCTTTGATAGTTGTTGTCCACCCGGGCGACTTGGCGCCAGTGACCATCCTCGTCCAGCGCTTCGATGCGAAAGGCTTTGACCAGCGTCTGCGGTACGACCACCGGTTCGGCGTGCAGTGGATAGTGTGAGGGTTGGTTCATTTCCGGGCGATTGAGATCGCTGTCGAAAACAAAGCGCATTTGCCCGACGGGTTGAGGCGTGTCAAAGGCATACTGCACCCAGTCGCCGATTTGGCCGCGCCAGCCGTTGTCTCGCCAACCAGAGGTGGCGTCGTCAATGGGTCGATCCAGCCCGTTGCGCAGCGGTTCCGGGTCGCCGGATGAGGCGGTGAGTGTGGCCTGTCGCGTCAACGCCGGCATTCGGCGCGCGTTCCAGGGCAGGTAGCAGTCGTCGTCCATCAGCGCTTGTTTGAGTTCGTCTATTCTATGTTTGTACACATCACGCGGGGTTAGTTTTTCGCGCACGGCGATCGCCGCCGCCGTGCCCACCGCCTGCCCGACGGTGGCGCAGGTAGCCATCACGCGGGTGGCGCTCATTGCGGCGTGGGTGACGCTGATGTTGCGCCCGGCGCAAAAGAGGTTTTCGATGCTGCGCGAATACAAACAGCGATACGGAATGCCAAAGGGCGACGGTGCGGGGTGGAAAATGGTCGGCTCGCCGGGCCAGCGGATGCCATCGGGGTGATGATCGTCCATTGTCCAGCCGCCGTAAGCGACCAGATCATCAAAGCGCCCTTGGGCACGGACGTCGTTTTGGGTCATCACATAGTCGCCGACGTAGCGCCTGCTCTCGCGCTTGCCGGGCAAAAACCCAACCCACTCTAGCACCCAGTTTTCCGCGCCGTGATCGCCACGATTCTTGACGTGATCCCATACCCCAAAAGCCACCTTGAGTAATTCGTCGCGAATGCTCTCCGTGTCGTGGATGCTGTCCTGCTCGCCGCCCAGTTCGATCCACCAGAAATTCGTCTTCAGAATGTCATGTCCGCGATGAGGCAGGTCGGCGTCGGTCTCGTACACGTTGGCCCAGGCCGGCGGAATGAACGGCTGCGGGCGGTCGGTCTCGCGGGCCTGGATCAGGCAGCTCATACCCATTGTCTTGCGGTCGGCCGCCTCCGGCTCAATGTCCTCGTCAAATTCGGCACGCGCCTCGCGCCCAATGCGAAATTCAGCGCCTGTGAGCGGGGCGAGAATGCTGTCGCCGGAACAGTCGGCAAACAGACCGGCCTCGACGGTGTGCCAAGTCTCGGTGGTGAGTTGCCAGCCCTTGACCGACTCGATCGTGTTCCCGTTCATCGTCGCATCGTTACATGAACAGTTCAAGAGCAGCGTGATGTTGGGTTCAAAGCGCACTTTTTCGTACAGGATGCTGTCCCACAGCGCATAGTTGCGCAGCGGGTTGCGGTAGCGGTTTTCCAGGGCGATCTCTTCAATGATCCCCGTCTCGCGGTTGTTGGGGCCGTGCGCGCCGCAGATGTGCATGCGAATTTCCGACGAGGCGTTGCCGCCGAGCACCGGGCGATCTTGCATCAACACGACCTTGACGCCGCGCCGCGCCGCCGAAATGGCCGCGCACATGCCGGCCAGCCCGCCACCGACGACGCAAAAATCGACTTGAGTGAGGTTCTTCATATGCTTTCCCTGTCGTTCTGATTTTCTATATGCCGTCGTAACTACTCAGCCTACCTTCCCGGAGGTTATAATTGGGTATATTTGCGGTCTCTAGTGTTCCCAAGAAAGTGTTTTTCCGGCGCAAAACCGCAAAAATCTCCGGGAGGGTGAGCAGTTACATACCGTCAACCTTAAAATGAGTACTCGGGTGGTCGTACTTTTGTGCTTTCAGTATACGCCAACCCGATATGCACGTCAAGGCAAAAAAATGAGCCGATGATCATCATTTTGTCATCAAGGGGGAGAATATGTTCAGAAGCGATTCACTACCGGACACTTTTAGGCAAATCCATCGAGTTCCAACATCTGAAACACGACCGGAATCGGGATGTCCTCGTTCAGGAAGTGCTCCAGTGTGCGCAGACCGAGTTGGAACAAGCTCAAGTCACAGCGGTCTGAGCGGTGGATGATCCGAGACCATCCTTCGAGTATAAACAGTGCGCCCAGGAAAACGATCCAAATGTAAGCCAGGCAAGCAGCAATCATCAAGCGTGAGATTCGCTCTGGATCGTCGAGGTGGCTCTTGTTCAAGTGAAAGCCCCAGCTTTTCTGGCCCGAGAAGAACGTTTCAATTCGATACCGCTTGCGATACCAATAGCCGGCTTCATCGGCCAGTTCCAAGTTGGTGACCAGATAAAGCGGTTCTTGATACGGCTCATCCCAAACAGCGACGACGAGGACTGGGCCATAGGCTTCTTGGGTGAGCAGGACATCTCAGAAACAAAGTTCCTGAGGCGCACTCAGCCGTTCACCGCGCTCAACGCCAAGGTCTTCGGGTGTGAAGATGTCGTCATCAGCGCACAGTTGCACGTTTTTGGCGGTGCGACTGACATAAGTCCATTCCCAATCCTGCAAAGTGGCCTGTAACTCGATTCCGTCGAACTCGCCGTCGCCCAAAAAGACCACCGTGCTGTCATCTGGAACAACCGAATACACTTGCTTGATCAAGTCAAGATGCGTTTTTTCTGCCAAGTGCCCTTTGTTGCCTTTGACCACTGTCCAGGCCAATGGCAACGCACGTCCGCGATAGACCAGACTGACCATCAAGGTCAGGCAGCCGCGACCAACCTCACTGCCATCCATGATCAGTACAATCGGCAGGTGGGCCAGGCTCTTGACCAAGTCGTTCACATAAGGCAGCAAGTACACGTCGGTCTCAATGCACGAATTCGTCAACCAACAGGTGTACTTTTTGACTCGGCTTTCCGATCGTGTGCGGTCAGGAACCTTGCTCGCCATATCGGGTAAGGTTGTCCGTCGGCTGCCCACGATGCCACTGACAATCGCGGCCAACGTGTGCAAGTGGCGTGCCAGATTGCCTTGTGGTTCACGCGGGTAAAGAGATTTGAGTGCATCGCGGATCGCGCGATATCGGCGCAAGTTGTCGCTCATCATAGCTCCTCTGATCACAATTCGCGCCAAGGATACCACAAGTTTGCGGTTTAAAAAGTGTCCGGTAGTGAATCATACGGACCAAACGAATTGGTTGCGAAGCCTTGACAATAATCTCGTTTAGCTTTTGAAAGAGTTTCTCCAAATACGCGCAACACCGGAGCTGTTATGGAACCTGCGCACTGTCATCATACCAGTAAAAGGTCCACTCGCAGCTGTAATAGCTGCGCACCGCAAAAGGCGGATCGTGGCTGGCGGCCGGATCGGACGAATATGAGACGGCGATCACAATTCGCCACCGGACCTCGGGGCCGATGTCGGGACTGGAAAGCCAGGCCAGCGTTCCGCCCTTTTCCAACGAGTTGTGCGAAGCGTCATACCAGGGATTCTTGGTCCATACATAACCGGTTCCCTGTTCATGCTTGATAATTAGCACATAGTATTCATTTGAGCGTAGACCAATAGGATGTGACCAACGAAAAACTACTGGCGTACCATATCTCCTAAGCTTTTCACTCTCAAGTGGGGTCGAGTGTAGAGGAGCTGACTTGAGACTGATAACCCACGTCCCATTTACCTGAAGCAGCAAATTATTGTCGATCCGGTGCAAATTCTCATCTGGACCCAACACAGCGATGGTCCATTCCCGTAGGAAATTGTACCGATCAACTACAGCCTGGGCAGGAAGCGTCAGGGTAATCGGTATGCTTTGATTGGGTTCGACAGGAAACGATACATCGACCACAACAACGGGTTCGGTTCCATCTGTATGGGTCAGTTGCATATTGTGCCAGGCACAACTTCCGATATTGGTGATCGTCCAAACCGCCTTAACCTGGGTGATCAAAGGGGATGCAAGTACATAAATCGGTGAAGGTACCAAGGTCGGTTTGGAAAGAGCCAGTGCATAGTTGGCATCTTGTTCGCAAGGTGAGGGGGTAGGTGTCTCTGTATTTGTTGGTGTTGGTGGTATAGCTTTTAAGAAAAAGATTTAGGGTATCTGGTTAGCCAACCATCTTACCCAACGACTCGCAATATCGTCCCATCAGAGCCAGGATCGAGTCAGGCAAGCCGGCAAAGTAGGCGAGCTTCTCATCGACTTT
>JAFGEY010000074.1 GCA_016931365.1 Anaerolineae bacterium | reverse complement strand
TCGGTGTTGTAATCGCCGTGGCGGACGGCAAAGTGCAGGTGTGGGCCGAGCGAGCAGCCGGTGTTGCCGGAAATGCCGAGCGGATCGCCGGCCTCGACCTGCTGCCCGGTCTGCACGCAGATGCCGTCGAGGTGCAGGTAAGAGGTGTAGTAGGGTAGCTTGCTGCCGGGGACATCGTGGCGGATGCGCACGTATTGCAGTGGCGTGGCGCAGCCGGAGGGCACGCTGCCGGCAAAATCGACCACGCCGGCGGCGGCGGCGAGGATGGTCACGCCGCTGCGTGTGCCGTAATCATAGCCGTTGTGCCCGTCGTAATAGACGTGCCAGCGCGTCTCGGGCAGCCAGTAGCCGCCCTTGAAAGTGGCCGTGCGGTCGAGGATGCCGTCGATGGCGCTGGCCTGCTCGCCGTTGAAAATGACCATCGTGTCATCCCACCCATAGTCGGGATATTGATGGTCGAAATACGAGGTGACCCGGTAGGTGCGCGAGAACGGTGGGCGCAAAAAGGGCTGCGGTGTTTCGGACGCAGACGGTGCTGGATCGTTGGCGGCAAGGGAGGGCTGTGCCGGAGATGGCGCAAACAGCAGCAGCGCTGCGGCGATGAGTGCGAATGACAGGATGCGTAATTTGCTGATGTTCACCTGATCTCCATTGTCTAGCCACCCTACACTTTTTGTGAGATAGGACTTTGAAGGCTAAATTCTAGCTTTTTCTTGCAGGAGGGCTAGCCCTCTCATTCTCTGCGAGAATGCAGCACCTCCCGGCGAGGGGGCCGTGCCCCTCGCGCTCCCCAAAAACGGGGGTTTTGCTCGTTGCGCGTGATTTGGGGGCCAATCAGCGCAATTATTCGGGCAAAACCTGGCTTTTCAGGGGGTCTGGGGGCGGTACGCACCCAGTGGGGTTTGGCAAGGGGCTGGCCCCTTGCCATGAAAAGCCATCCGAATACCCCGCCGGCAGAAACTGTAGGGTGGCTAGCTCCATTGTCTGTGGCTATAGATGGAACATTGATTTGCGCTGATTCGTACTGATTTTTCTTCCTTTATCAATGTTCATCTGTGTCCTTTTTTTCAGATGCGGGCAGCGTAAACCAAAAGGTGCTTCCTGCGCCGGGTGTGCTGGTCACGCCTACCTGTCCACCCAGCTTTTCGCTAATGCGTCGGACAATGGACAAGCCCAGCCCGTGCCCTTTGGCACTGACCTGATCCAGGCGGGTGAAAGGTGTAAACAGCCGTCCCTGTTCCTCCAGGCTGAGGCCAGCGCCGTTATCGCGCACCCAGAAACGAAATTCGCCATCCAGGGCCTCCCAGCCCAATGCCACATGAGGCGGGTCGCCGCCGTATTTGATTGCGTTGCTCAGGTAATTTGCCCAGATCTCTTCCACCCAGGCTGCATATCCCAGTGCGACCGGCCAGGTTTCCGGTAAGGCGATCTGGGCCTGTTTTTCTTCGATCGCAAGTGCCAGGCGTTCCATGATGTCCGTCACGATGGTCGCCATGTTCAACGGACCAAGCGCCACGCTGTCATACTGGCGGAGACTGGCCAGCAGCAGCAGTTCATCAATGATGCTGCCCATTCGTTGGCCCTGCCGGGTGATCGTATTGAGCACGTCCAGGCGCTTCTCGTCGCTGGTTCTGTCGTAACGCGATACAAGGTAATCGCTGTAGCCAACTACGGTGCTCAACGGATTCTTCAAGTCGTGGGCAACCGTATGTGCGAAAGTGTCCAGTTCGGCGTTGCGAGACTCCAGCTCTTGGGCGTAACGCTCCAATGCCTCTGCGGCCTGCTGCCGCTCGGTGATGTCGTGCAGCACGGCCATCCGTCCGGAAACGTGCCCCAAGCGGTCGTATAGCAATGAGACTTGCAAATCGTAGGTAAATGAGCCGTTCGGCCGGGCGAGGTTAAGCGTTGCCTGTGCACCTGCCGGGGCACGCAGCCAGGTTTCCCAGTCCGCGTCGGGCGGCAGGAAATCCCAAACCGGATGGCCGATAGGCGCTCCGGCTGTCGCCTCGAGGAACCGCGCCATGGCCGGGTTCAGATCCACAATTTTTTCCTGGGCATCTACAACTAGCATCCCGTCGCTCATATTATCCACTAACGTGTGGCGCGCGACCGGCGCCAGGTTGAGCAGCCGGTAGCGGAAAATCGCCTGCCCGTACAGCAGGGCCATCAGCATAAACCCTACAAACATGTACGAGACCTGGGTGATTTTCAAAGTTCCCAGGATATTGGGAATCAGCACCGCACACGCGCCCAAAACCAGCAACAACGCCTGCAAGCGGTAAAGACGGAAGGTGCGCAGCGCAAAACGGATGAGGATCGCTGCACCGACCAGCATCAAGGCGTAGCTGTAAACGCTATGCACATAGAACCACGGGCCATAGGCTAGATTGGGCAAGACCGCAAAACCGCTTTTGTCAAAGCTGATGGCTCGGTAAAACCAATGGTGCAGCGAGTTGCTCAGGTGCAGGCCGGTGCTCAACAAGGGGATGATACTCAAAACCAGGACGCGGCGGCGGGTGAGCCATCCTGTGTAGCCGCTGTAATCCAGGGCAAAGAACAACCATGTCGGAGGTGCGACAATCACGCCCAGCATCCGCAAGGAAAACGCAAAGGAGGCAATTGGTGTCTCCAACGCAAAGATGCCCTGGATCAGCGATCCCCAGAGCATGATCGAAGCGCAGGTGAGCAGCCGGGCAAACGCTGTGGCGCTGGACACCTGACGATGCCGCCAGGCGTACAGCGTGATGCCACTCACGATCAGGACGGCCAAACAAAGCATGCCCAAATAAAGATACATGCTCCAGTCGTTCACGGGTCCCGCTCCGTATTCATTCGGCGATTATTCCACTTCGACGACAATCACTAAAGGTTGATTTGAACTGCTTCCGCCCCAGTAGGCCGGGCCGGGGTAGCCCAGGTGAACTTCAAAACTGGCCGATCCGCTCAACGTGGCCTGCCCGGCCTGAGTCGCGGTCAGGACAAAAGTTGCCGTGTCGGTCTGCCCTGGATCGACGCCGGCATAATTGACCACGGGCTCTGGCTCCGCAAAGGCCATCTCGCCCTCTGGTGACGTGATGTAGAGCCGGGACTGCGGCATCCCCAACGCGACGCAGCCAGTGTTGTCGAGCGCGGCGGTGACGGTGAGCGTCTCGCCGACCCGGATCGTGGTCGCTGACGCCGAGAGCGCCATAGTCGCGCTGTGGGTGGTGCAGGTGGGCGTCAGCGTTGGCGGCGGGGCAAGCGTTTGCTCGATCCCGCAGGCGAGCAGTGAAAAGCTGAGTACAGTCAGCACTAGAAATCTGCGCAATTGCCTGCTCTCCACGTGTCAGTAATTCCCTGTCTTCCGCCAAGTGTAGCAGTCTGAATCTAGATTAGTTTCGTAGTAACAATGGCAAGTAAAGATGGAACCAGGGTTGGTCAATCGTCGAGGTTTCGGTACAAACACGAGTTGCACCACTAACGGTGGCTACTTGCACGATATTGATCAATGTGCCACTGTAGTGCTCGCCAACGGTGGCAATGAACGCTTGTGTCCAGCTACTATGGGCAGCGATCATTGGCGTCCAGGTGAGTACGCCACTTGGTGCGATTCCACTAGGCAGCATATCCGTAACAATGGTATCTAGATCTAGTCCAGTGACATTGGTCATATAGATGGTATAGGTGAATGAATCGCCAGCTTGAATAGCCTTAGAGCTGGCCTGTTTGCTTAATTGAAGCTCACTTTCGTCAGCGCCGATGTCATATCCCTGGCCTAAAGGGCGCGGGTCGCCTTCCATATCGTCTGCCGGAGCGCCATTGTCCGTGCCCGTGTCCAGGCATGGTGATGTCAAAAGCAGATCAAAACGTCCGTTGGCAGCGTCAATGAACAGCGGATTGGCATCGATATTGCCGACACCATCCACATACTCGATTCCTTGAGGTGTATTTCTATACACGACGATAATAGCCATATCTTGAATGTCGTTAAAATGGATGGCCAGACCGTCGGGAATGGGACCCGGTTCGTATCCAGTTTCAATGCTGATCTGATCGTCATTAGCACTGCCCGTATTTCCCCAGACAATGTTGTTGACAATTCGCCCCGAATACCACTGGGCAATGTGGATTCCGCTGCCTTTAGGGCTTGAATTGCCGTAAATCGTATTGTTGATCACTGTCGCAGATTGGCCCATCAACTGGATGCCCCCTCCACCTTCATAGTTGCCATTATTACCAAAATAAGAGTTGCCAATGATCCGGTTGTTTTCGATGCGCACCGACGATGACGATCCGCCATGAATGCTGATCCCGCCGCCGCCACTTGCGTTATATAGCTTTTAAGAAAAAGATTTAGGGTATCTGGTTAGCCAACCATCTCACCCAACGACTCGCAATATCGTCCCATCAGAGCCAGGA
>JAFGEY010000009.1 GCA_016931365.1 Anaerolineae bacterium | reverse complement strand
TTAGCAACTATTATACTCGAAAACAGGTCGCTGGGCTACTATGTCCGGTCTATGCAACAAATGTTTTCATTGCACTTTGATCCAGTCTGTGATAAAATAAGTGTACAATTAGCCATCTTGACATCGTCCTTACCTTCATTGTAGCAGCGAGGAAGGCGATCCGGAAAACACAGACAACCAACCAATCAAGTCTTTGCTATGCATCGGCTGTTTTCGTTACACCACAACGCGACTTTCCCCGCCACGCACTTGGAAAGATTGACCACACAACAACGACAATTCAATAGCCCAAACAACTTTGCACGATCAATTGAGCTTGAGAAAGAAAGGAGTGCGGTAGTGAAAACAGTGGGTGAAATCCTGAATGGCAAAGGAAACGACATTTGGTCGATCTCGCCAAATGCCACAGTCTACGAAGCATTGGAACTGATGGCCGACAAGAACATCGGCGCCGTCCTGGTGATCGACGACGACAACCTCGTTGGCATCCTGTCAGAACGAGATTATGCGCGCAAAGTGATCCTGAAAGGACTGGCATCCAAAGAGACCCCGGTTCGCAAGATCATGACCGAAAAAGTGATCTGCGTGCAGACCACCCAGACGGCAGAAGAATGCATGGCCCTGATGACCGACAAACACATCCGCCACCTGCCCGTCATCAAGGACGGCCAACTGGTCGGTGTCATCTCGATCGGAGACGTGGTCAAAGCCATCATTTCCGACCAGGAATTCACCATCGAACAACTCGAAAACTATATCACAGGTGGTGCTTATCAATCGCGCGAAGCTGTGATCTGACGCGATTACCGTTCCTGCACAACACATTTTCTCAACCGCTTAACTGGGCATTGACAAAATAAGCCCGAATCGCTATACTGATGATAATCGTGTTATCGGAATGTGCCCAGGGCACTCTCATCCATATTAATTACCTGAAAAGGGGGCCAAAAATGCAAAAGGTTTTTGAATCATCGTTCGAAGAAGGATTTTACGATTTCGAAGGCATCGGTGAGTTGACCTGCCCCTACGGTTGGTCGCCGGCTTGGCTGCCGACCAAAGGGCCAGGCATCCTGCACCGCCCTGAATACGACGCCAAGGATGCGGGTCGCGGCCAGCCCGAAGTGCGCACCGGACGTTATGCGGCGAACTTTTTCACCGTCCACGCCACGCATGACGGCTGCCTGTACCGCAAGTTCACGGTCGGCCAAGGCAACGGCGTGCGCGCCAGCGTGTGGTGCATGGGCGTGACTCGCGACCGCGACGGCAAACCCACCGGTGGACACGGCATGCGCATCGGCATCGATCCGACAGGCGGCACCGACCATACCGCGCCGACCGTCCTCTATGGCGACTATTGGTCGAGCTATATGCCAGAATGGGAAGAGCGCGTCTGGAAGCAGGTCGATACCGAGGCCATCGCCGAGACTGACGAAATCACTGTCTTTTTGCACGCCAAGAACGATTTTCCGGTTGAGATCAGCGCCAGCCACTGGGACGATTTTGTGCTCGAGGTAGGTGATGCAAATGAAGTTACGCCGCCGGAGCCGCCCCCGCTCGACCTGAGCAAACTCACTCTGGAGCAGCTTGAGAACTTTGTCCGCAAAATCGTGCAGGATGAGTTGGGCAAAGCCTGAGTTCTACACACGACATCTGCAATCGAGTGCGCCCTAGCCGGGCGCACTTTTTTTGCCGGCAAACCGCGCAAAATAGTTCATCATTCTCCAAAAACAACCAGAATTTGACAAAACCAGTCATCCATGTTATGCTAAACTAAAGATCGAATGGAAGGATTTCTCCTGAATGCTCGCAGCCGAACGCCACCAAACAATCACACAGTTGCTCCGGCAGCAATCCACCGTCCACATCGATGAACTGATCGCCCGGTTGGGTGTCAGCGAATCGACCGTTCGCCGCGACCTGGAACACCTCGAACAACAGGGCATCCTCAAGCGCACCTATGGCGGGGCCGTCGCCATCCAGCCGGGTTTTGATACCCTACAGATCGGTTTCTTTGCGCTTTCAGCCGCACAGATGCGCATCGGCGCGGCAGCCGCCCAACAGATCGGCGACGGGGAAACGGTCTTTTTAGGCCCGGGCGCGATTTCCCTGGCCGTAGCGCACCACCTGGATGGCAAGCTCGCGTGCACGGTGGTCACCAACTGCCTGAACATCGCCACTTGCCTGGCCCGGCAGGCCCAGCAGAACGTTATCCTCACTGGCGGTCAGATCGACCGACCTGACCTGTCACTGGTGGGCCATCTGGCCGAGGCATCGCTGCGCGAGTTGCGCGCCGACAAGGCAATTATCGGCGTGCGCGGCCTCCATCTGCCGGATGGCCTCACTGCCACCAGCCTGCCCGCCGTACAGGTTTTGCGCACAGCGATTGAGATGGTGTCGGAGGTGATCATTGTCCTCGAAGCAAGCCAATGGGGCAGCCGGGGCCCGGCTTTTCTGGCCCCACTGGAAGCTATCGACATCGTTGTCACCGACCAGGATGCGCCACCGGCTATGGTGTGGGATCTCGTCCAGTTGGGAATTCGTGTCATACAGAGCTGAAAACAATCGAAAGAAGGAGCACTCGAATGGCAAGCGTCACCTATGAGAACGTCACCAAGCGCTTTGGCAACGTTATTGCCGTCAACGATTTGAACATCCAGATTCCCGACAAGGAATTTCTGATCTTTGTCGGCCCGTCGGGCTGCGGCAAGACAACCAGCCTGCGTCTGTTGGCCGGGCTGGAAGAGTTGACTGAGGGCACCATTTACATCGGCGACCGGCTGATTAACGACGTACCGCCCAAAGATCGCGACATTGCGATGGTTTTTCAGAGTTATGCCCTCTACCCGCATATGACCGTGTACGAAAACATGGCTTTTGGCCTGCGGCTGCACAAGACGCCCAAAGCCGAGATCGACCAGCGTGTCAAAGATGCGGCGCGCGACCTGGGCATTCTCGAACTGCTGGATCGCCGTCCCAAGCAGCTTTCCGGCGGGCAGAGCCAGCGCGTGGCCGTAGGCCGGGCCATCGTTCGCGACCCGGCAGTGTTCTTGATGGATGAGCCGCTCTCCAACCTGGATGCCAAACTGCGCGTCGAAGCGCGTACCATGATCAGCAAGCTGCACCAACGCCTGGAGACGACCTTTATTTACGTCACCCACGACCAGACTGAGGCGATGACGATGGGCACGCGCATCGCCGTAATGCGCAGCGGCCTGCTGCAACAGATCGACGCGCCGCAGGTGCTTTATGAAACGCCAGCCAATGTTTTTGTCGCCGGGTTCATCGGCAGCCCAAGCATGAATTTTTTCGAAGTGACATTGGTTGGCGGCGCAAACGAGATGTACGTACAGAGCGACACGTTCAAACTGCGCGTTCCCGAAGATAAGGCGAGGGTTTATGCGGAAAAAGGATACGCCGGCAAAGAGGTGATCTTGGGCGTCCGTCCCAGCGACATCTCTGATCCTCAGTTTCAGTCGCCGAACATCGTTGCCCAAAAGATCAAAAGCCGGGTAGACGTGACCGAGTTGATGGGCAACGAGATATTTCTATACCTGATCACCGGCAAAAAGACATTTGTGGCACGCGTCGATCCGCGATCCAAACTGCGCGTGGGTGACGAGGTCGAGATCGTGCTCAATATGGCTCATATGCACATCTTTGATCGACAAAACGAACTGGCCGTGCGCTAGATTTCAGCACTTGCAGGCCATCCGCAACGGATGGCCTGTTTGTTTATGTATAGCGAATCACTTCAAATCGCGAAAGTCTGACTGGCTCGTTCGGCCCAATGCCCGCTTTGCGCCGGGCAATGCTCACCTGGTATTCAATTGTGTCCACACCCTCCAGGTCGGGCAAGAGCAGCCCCCGCCGCCAGCCCTGTCGATCTTGTACAATGACGCCATAGCGCTTCGGATCGAGTTCGGCCTCGCTCTCGATCGGTTCGGGCGTGGTCAATACGTCGACTTTGACATCCAACCCGGCCAATTCTTCCGAACGCACAGGTGGGAAGCGAGGGTCGCGCGTGGCCGCCGAAATGGCATTGTGAATGATCTCTTGAGCGACATCCGGCTGCGTCGGTAAAATAGTGCCGATGCAGCCGCGCAATTCACCAAATGAGTCGTGAAGCGAGACAAAGGTGCCCGCCTGCCGTTGCATTTCCGGCGTCGGCGATTGCGGGGGATCGATGATGCGGTGTTCGCGAACATAGACCTCAATGGTTTGGCAGGCCAGTTGAACCAACGGATGACCGGGTTTCATAATGAACCTCCTAAGTTCAAAATATGCTCAAAATCTTGGCAGATTTAAAAAAACATTGAAATCTCTCAGAAAATGTGTTACAATATCTCTAGTATTCTATCTGCATTGACTGGACAAAGATGGGTTGTTGTGTTCGCTAAAATTGAAAAGGAGAATCAAATGCCGCTGTTTCAGAAAAAAGAAAACATGACCGAAGAAGAAAAAAAGCTCAGCATCGTCACATTTTGGCTCTTTGTGGTCGCTCTGTTCGCCTGGGCCATTCCCTTCGCCGTGCTGTTTGTACTCGGATTGATGGGCCAGGCACTGGGTTTGGGGGGTGCATTTGGAACGGCGTTCACTCCCAGTCTGGTCAGCTTTATCGTAACCGCCATTCTCTGCGTGATCATTTATTTTGCCTACAAAAAGCTCGTTCTTAAGCTCTAGCTGGCTACCCACCCAGGTTCCACAAAAGGCGGATTCGTCCGCCTTTTTTTGTGCCGGGTTATTCCTCGGTACACAGATGCTTTAATTGTATCACATTGAAAAGTTTAATCCAAGATCGCCAGCCGTCTTTTCGCCGCAGATGAACTGACCCCTCCTGATCAAATTTGACGCCTTTTTTGTCCGTGGTACAATCTGTTCCGACATTACCACTCAGGAGTAATTGTGAACGCCGAACAATGGCTTCAACAACTCAAACAGCGCCGCTTCTACGACGACCAGATCGTCCACGTCGAACGGCTGCCGCGCCGCCGGGCCAGGTATGGACGCTTGCACAAGCCGCTGCCACGTCCACTAGATCAAGCGCTCAAGCAAAACGGCATCAACCGTTTTTACAGCCACCAGGCCGAAGCGATCAATGCCGTGCGGCGCGGTGAGCACGTGGTCGTCGCCACAGCCACCGCCAGCGGCAAGACACTGGTCTACAACGTGCCAGCCATCGAAAGCTGCCTGCTCGATCGCCGCGCGCGTGCCCTGTACCTCTTTCCGACCAAAGCCCTGGCCCAAGATCAGCTCCGCGCGCTGCACGACCTCTTGCAGGGCAACCTGAATGGCGTGCACGTGGGCATCTATGATGGCGACACACCGCAAGATGCGCGCAGCGAGATACGCCGCCGTTCGGCGATTTTGCTCACCAACCCCGACATGCTGCATGTGGGCATTTTGCCCAACCATCACCTGTGGCGCAGCTTTTTCCAGCACTTGCGCTACGTGGTCATCGACGAGGCGCACGTCTATCGAGGCGTGTTTGGCTCGCAGGTGGGCTGCGTGCTGCGCCGGCTGCGCCGCATCTGCCGCACCTATGGCAGCGATCCGCAGTTTATCGCCTGCTCGGCGACCATTGCCAACCCGGCACGGCACATCGAAACGCTGGTCGGCGTCTCGCCAACGGTGATCGACAAGGATGGCGCGCCGCAGGGTGCGCGCGTCTTTGCCCTCTGGAACCCCCCACTGGAAGATCGGACGCACGGCGCCCGGCGCAGCGCCAATGGCGAGGCAGCCGACCTCTTTGCCGCGTTGGTGCAAAGCGGCATTCGTAGCCTCACCTTTGCTCGATCGCGGCGTGGGGCGGAATTGATCCTCAGCTACGCCCGCCACGCGCTGGAACGCACCACGCCCGAACTGGTCGACGCCGTCGCGGCCTATCGCGCCGGGTACACGCCCGAAGATCGGCGCGCGCTCGAGCGCGCGCTGTTCAGCGGCGAGCTGCTCGGCCTGACCACCACTTCGGCGCTCGAACTGGGCATTGACGTCGGCCGCCTGGATGCCACCGTGCTGGTCGGCTATCCGGGCACCATTGCCAGCATGTGGCAGCAGGCCGGGCGCGCTGGTCGCGGCCAAGATGACGCACTGACCGTGCTGATCGGCCTCGACGACCCGCTGGATCAATACCTGCTGCGCCACCCCGCCGACCTTTTTTCGCGCCCCCACGAGGCGGCGCGCTGCGATCCCGGCAACCCTTACGTACTGGCCCAACACCTGCCCTGTGCTGCTTACGAGTCACCGCTGACGGTGGACGATGAGGCGTTGTTCGGCGGGCGTTACGTCGAGGCGATGGTCCACCTGGAAGAGCGCAGCACATTGGACTATCGAGGCCGCGCCGGACAGCCAGATCGCTGGTTTTACGTCGGCAAAAAATACCCCGCCCAGGACGTGGGGTTACGTTCGGCAAGCGGCGGGCGCGTGCGCCTGATCGATGTCGATCACGGGCGGCAGGTGCTGGAAGAGATCGACGCCACGACGGCCCATTTTCGCGCCCACCAGGGAGCGATCTATTTGCACCAGGGCAGCAGTTACCTGGTCACCGACCTCGACCTGCGCGCCGGCGTGGCCCTGCTCAAAGAAACCGAGCCGGGCTATTACACCCAGCCGCGCGAACTGAACGAGATCAATATCATCCGTTCGCTCGCACACCGTCCAATGCCTGCCTGCACGGCCTTTTACGGCCAGGTGCGCGTCACTTCGCAGGTGATCGGCTATACGCGCAAAAAGCAGTTCAGCGATGAAATGTTGAGCCAGGAGCCGCTCGATCTGCCGCCACAGACTTTTGAGACTGCGGCAGTATGGTGGGATGTACCCGTCGACTTGGGACACCGGCTGGCGCGCCAGGGCGGCGACTTGGCCGGCGCGCTGCATGCGGTCGAGCACGGCTGTATCGCTATGCTGCCCCTGTTGGCGATGTGCGATCGCTTTGACCTGGGCGGGGTATCCACCGTGCGCCACGTTGATACTGAAACGCCGCTGGTCTGTGTCTATGACGCCTATCCGGGCGGGGTTGGGTTAGCCGAACGCGGGTTCGAGGTGCTCGAAGCGTGGTGGCAGGCTACCGTCGAGGCGATCGCCAACTGCCCGTGCGAGGCAGGATGCCCGTCGTGCATTCACAGCCCCAAGTGCGGTAATAACAACGAGCCGCTCGACAAAGCCGCCGCAGTGACCTTCTTGCGCGCACTCTTGGAATAGTAGGGGCGCACGGCTGTGCCTCTGGCCTCCGAGATTTGATTTGCGTGTTCGTCCTTTTTCTGCTATAACTATTTCCCAGCAGTGGGAGAATCTGCTTTATTAGATGTTTGAGATAAAATAAATGAAAAAAAGTAAAGTTGTGTTCATTCAAAGAAGACGGCGTGAACGCGCTCGACGCCGCTCGGTCGGCCCCCATCTGGCCCTGCGCGGGCTGGGCGGCACGATAGGTATCTTGTTGGGAGCAATCCTGATCGTGCTGCTTTCCGGCGTGGGCACGGTGGCGGGCGTGTGGGCCTATTACACCAAAGACCTGCCCAATGCCCAAGAAATCCAGATCGTCGAAGAATCGTTTGAGACAATCCAGTTTTACGACCGCACCGGCGAAACCCTGATCTATGAAATGGTTAGCCCGCTCGGCGACCGCATCTGGCTGAGCATCGATCAAATTCCCGAGGCGGTCAAGTGGGCCACCATTTCGAACGAGGACCGCGACTTTTACACCAACCCCGGCATCAATATCCGCGGCCTGGGTCGCGCCTTTATCAGCAATCTGCGCGGGCGCGATGTGCAAGGCGGCAGCTCGTTGACCCAGCAGTTGGTCAAAAATGTGCTCATCTCTGAACAAGAGCGCTATGAAAAATCTTATTCGCGCAAGATCAAAGAGGTGATCCTCGCCGTCGAGCTGACCCGCAAATTCAGCAAAGACCAGATTCTCGAATGGTATCTCAACCTCAACCACTATGGCAACTTTGCTTACGGCATCGAGTCGGCGGCACAGGTTTATTTTGGCAAGTCGGTGCATCAACTCACCCTGGCCGAAGTGGCGATGCTTGCCCCGATCCCGCAATATCCAGCCCTGAACCCCATCGACAACGCCGAGTGGGCCAAAACGCGCCAGGAATTGGCCCTCGACGCAATGGTCGCCACCGGCTTTATCACCCCGGAGCAGGCCGAAACGGCCAAAGCCGAAGAGATTGTGGTCAAAGCGCGCGGCATTGCCGAACGATTCAATGTCATTGCGCCCCACTTTGCCCTCTATGCCGCCAACCAGCTTGAGGATATCGTCGGCGCGGAGGCGATTGCCCGCGGCGGGCTCAAGATAATCACCACCATCGATCTCAAATTACAAGCCGCCGCCGAAGAGGCCGCGCGCACGCGCGTGCTCGAACTGACCGAGCAAAAACTCGACGTGAACAACGCTGCCGTGGTCAGCATCCGCCCGCGCACGGGCGAGGTTTTGGTTATGGTCGGCAGCGTCGATTATTGGAACAAAGCGATTGACGGCCAGGTCAACGTGGCGTTGGCCGAACGCCAGCCTGGATCGTCGTTCAAACCGTTTACCTATGTGACCGCGTTCTCGCAGGGATACACGCCGGCGACGATGATCCTCGACGTGCGCACCTGCCCCAACCCCAACGATCCCTCCTGGTGTCCGGAAAACTACCCGGATCGGGATGGGAATCGGCCTTACCACGGCCCGCAAACGCTACGCAGCGCACTGGCCCGCTCCTACAACATCCCGGCGGTCAAGCTGCTAAAGATGGTCGGCGTGGGCAACGTGATCAAGACCGCGCACGCGATGGGCATCACGACGCTACGCAAAGACCTCGACTTTTATGGCCTGGCCCTAACCCTGGGTGGCGGTGAAGTCAAATTGATCGATATGGCTTATGCTTTTAGCACCTTTGCCAACATGGGCACGATGTACGGCGTGCCTATCATCGAAGACCGTCTGGAAATGGGCTTTCGCGAACTTGACCCCATTTCGATTCTCAGGGTTCAGGACCGTAACGAAAACATCATCTGGGAATATGCCCAGCCCGATTCCAGGCAAATCATCGATTCCAAGCTGACCTATCTGCTTAACAGTATTCTGTCCGACAATGCAGCGCGCAGTTGGGTGTTTGGCGTAAACAACCCATTGACCCTGACAGACCGTCCCGTGGCCGCGAAAACCGGCACCACCGATCAGTGGCACGATAGCTGGACCGTGGGCTATACGCCACAAATCTGCACCGCCGTGTGGATGGGCAACACAGACAACAAGCCGATGAAGCAAGTAGCCGGCGCCCTGGGCGCTGCGTATGTATGGAATGACGTGATGGGAATCGCACACGAGGGCCTGCCGGTCGAGACCTGGGAGCGGCCCGAAGGCATCGTCGATAAAAGGGTTTGCGCCGTGTCCGGTTTGCTGCCTGGCCCTGACTGCCCGTACACCGTGAACGAGATTTTCATCGCTGGCACCGAGCCGGTGGCGACATGCAACGTCCATCGCGCCTACGAGATCAACACCCAGACGGGCCGCCTGGCTACGCCCAACACCCCGCCCGAACTGGTCGAGCGCAAAGTGTATATGATGTTGCCGCCAGAAGCCGACGATTGGGTGCGCGAGGCCAACATCTCTCAGCCGCCCACCGAATTTGACGACTATACGAACACCCGCGAGGGCGAAGACGTGGCAATCGCCACGCCACAGACATTTGGCTATGTCAGCGGGCTGGTCGAGATCAAGGGCAATGCGCGCAACAATGTCAGATTTTGGAAGCTGGACGTGGGCAGAGGCATCACCCCGCAAGAATGGCTGCAAATCGGCCCCGACCACCCCTACGAGGTCGACGGCGCGCTGATGGAGTATTGGGACGTCGCTGAGTTGGACGGGCTGTTTACGCTGCGTCTGACCGTCGTCGGGCATGACGACTCGGTGCGTCAGGACGTGATCCAGGTTACAGTGGACAACGCCGCGCCGATCTTGGAATTCAATCACCCGCAAAACGGCGATGTCTTTGTCAAAGAAAGCGATGAACAGATCAACATTCAGGCCACCGTCAAAGATAACGTCTCGCTTGATCGCGTCGAATTTTTCGTCGACGACAAGCTGCATGCCACCTCGACCGTGCCGCCCTACAACAAGGCGTGGCCGATCGTGATGTTGGACACGCCATTCAACCTCGGCCCCGACCCGGTCGGCATCACCATCCCCTTTACCGATACCGACGGCACCGTCTCGCAGCGATATTTCCTGGCTTCAACGACGATCTGGGACACACGCATTGTCACCGATTCGGCAGGCATCACCAGCACAGAGCAATACATCGCCTCGCAGGTGCTGTACGATCCCGAACGGGGACATTTGATCAAGCGGTTCGACGGGGGAATGATGATCATCCAGAGCGGCGGCAACTATACCGAGACTCACCAGATCCATGTGGTGGCCTATGACGCTGCCGGAAACAAGACGGAGAGCAAGCGAGTGACCGTGTTGGTGACACACAAACCCAAAAAAGAATCTGCCGTACCTTACGATGCCATCGATCTGCCCGTGGTGGCCGGCGCACTGCCCCTGCCGGGACGAAAGAGGAATAACTGATGAACAATCCCACCACGGCTTACATCATTGCCGAGTACGTCCTCGGCGCGATGACCAAAGCGCGATACATCGAACTCGAAGACGGCAGTTTTTATGCCGACATTTTCCTTTGCCCCGGCGTCTGGGCGACGGGCGATACGGTCGAAGAATGCCGCGACGAATTGCAGGATGCATTGCTGGAGTGGCTGATCGCCGCGTACGAAGACCAGGATCCCTTGCCCGAGATGACCGAGTTGGCCTGGCTCAACCCGCTATGGCATTCAGCAAGCGATTAGTGTTTTCAGCATTTTTGTAGCAAATCCCAAGAGGAGGGTGTTTATGTCCAAATACACCATCGGCGTCGATTTCGGCACCGAGTCTGGTCGTGCGTTGCTTGTGCGCGTTTCCGATGGGCGCAAAGTCGCCACTTATGTCCACCCCTATGGCGACGGCGTCATCGACAACACACTTGCTTCCAGCGGCGCAAAACTGCCGCCCGACTTTGCTCTGCAGAACCCGCTCGATTATATCGCCGTATTCAAAACGGCCATCCCGGCCGTGCTGCAACAGAGCGGCGTCGATCCGGCCGACGTGATCGGCATCGGCATCGACTTTACCGCATGCACGATGCTGCCCACCCTCGCCGACGGCACGCCGTTGTGCGCGCTGCCGGAATGGAGAGACAACCCCCACGCCTGGGTCAAGCTGTGGAAGCACCATGCCGCCCAGCCCGAAGCAGACAAGATCAACGCGACCGCTAAAAAGATGGGCGAACCCTGGCTCGACCGCTACGGCGGCAAGATCAGTTCTGAGTGGTTTTTCTCCAAGGCACTGCAAATCCTCGACGAAGCGCCGGAAGTGTATGCAGCCGCCGACCGCCTGATCGAGGGCGCCGACTGGGTGATCTGGCAGCTTACTGGCGAAGAAAAGCGCAACTCGTGCACTGCCGGCTATAAGGCGATTTGGTCCCGGCGCGAGGGCTACCCCGGCAAGGCCTTTTTCGCCGCCCTCGATGGGCGTTTTGAGAACGTCGTCGACGAGAAAATGAGCCGCGACATCTATGCCATCGGCGAAAAGGCGGGCGAACTGACCAGCCAGGCCGCCGCGTGGACCGGTCTCAAACCGGGCACAGCGGTTGCCATCGCCAACGTCGACGCGCATGTGTCGGTACCGGCCGCCACCGTCACCGAGGTTGGACGGATGGTGATGATTATGGGCACCTCAACCTGTCACATGGTGCTTGGACAAGAGGAAAAGATCGTGCCCGGCATGTGCGGCTATGTGCAGGATGGCATCATCCCCGGTCTGATCGGGTTCGAAGCCGGGCAAAGCTGCGTTGGCGATCACTTTGCCTGGTTTGTCGAAAATTGCGTGCCTGCCGCCTACGAACAAGAAGCAGCAACACGCGGCGTCAGCATCCACACCCTGCTGGAGGAAAAAGCAGCCCGGCTCAAGGTTGGGGAAAGCGGCCTGCTGGCCCTCGACTGGTGGAACGGCAATCGCTCCACACTGGTCGACGTCGATCTGACCGGCCAGTTGCTCGGCGCGACGCTGGCGACCAAACCGGAAGAGATTTACCGCGCGCTGATCGAGGCCACAGCCTACGGCACACGGGTGATCATTGAGGCTTTTGAGGAAAACGGCGTCGCCGTGAACGAGATCGTTGCCACGGGCGGCCTGCCGGGACGCAACAAACTGCTGATGCAGATTTACGCCGACGTCACCGGGCGCGAGTTCAAGGTTGCCGACACGGAACAGGCCGGCGCGCTCGGTTCGGCGATGTTTGGCGCAGTGGCGGCAGGCGCGGCGCGCGGCGGCTATGACAGCATCACTGACGCGGCCAGGAATATGGCCCGGCTCAAGGACATCAGCTACAAGCCGATCCCCGAAAATCAGGCCATATACGACAGGCTCTATGCCGAATACGTGACCCTGTACAATTATTTTGGTCGCGGCGAAAATGACGTGATGAAACGACTCAAGGCGCTCAAAGTCGAGATCAGAGGCGCATAACGACTTGCTTGAACGCCCCGCTTAACACACAAGCCCCTCTTGCGAGGGGCTTGTGTGTTTTATGCTAATTTGGATAGAATTGTAAACACGCGGGCTCTAAACAGAGCTTATTCTGTCGGTAGGGTCTCCGCGCGCGATGTCCTTTGGCGCCGCTCGCTGTTTCCGGCATGTGAGCCGGCCGCCGCGGCAGCAATCTGCTTTGACATCGTTTCATCACCGGACCCCAGCCCATAGACCACGATCTGGCTGCCCTCTTCGCGGCCGATGCGTTCCAGCACGTTGAGCCGGTACAGTTCCATCGCCTTGGGGCCCATCGAGTTGGCCGCCGCCTGAAACAGCTGAGCCACTTCAAGTTCGGCTTTGGCCTCGATGATCTTGGCCTGCGCTGAACGCTCCGACTGGGCACGAACGCTCAATTCCTGGATCAAATCGCCGGGCACGTGCACGTCGGTGATCTCAACCGAGGACACATCGACGCCGAACTTTTCCGCCGCCATGTCGATGATCTGCTTGAGGTTTTGCGCCACCACCTCGCGCTGGCCGAGCAGATCGGAGAGTTCCAGCGTGCCGATTGTGTCCTTGAGCGCACTGTTGGCGGCCATGTACACGGCTTCGGCGTGGTTTTTGACCTTGAGCGCGGCAACCTGGGGGTTTTCGACGCGCCAAAACAGGACTGCCTCACAGCCCACCGGCACGTTGTCTTTGGTCAGCGTTTCCGCCGCCTTGATCACCTGCGTCTGGATGCGCATATCCAGGGTCATTGCCGCTGACTGGTAAAAAGGCGGGTAAGGAATGATCCAGAACTGGCCTGGCCCGCGCACGCCGACAAACTGCCCCAGCTTGAGCACCACCACCCGCTGATACTCGGGCACGACATACAGGCAACGGCTCAAGGTGCTGGGAATGATAAAAACCAGGAAAAATGAGACGAGACCGACTAGCCCGGCGCCGGCTGCGCCGCCGGCTTCGCCCAAAACTGCTGCCACGACGAACCCGACAATGGCCGTGATCGCACCCAGCACAACTGCGGTGACAATAAACACGCCCACCCAGATCAGCATGCGCAGCACCTGCTGCACCTGGTTCAAGTCTCGCTGTGAAGCACCCATGTACTGAAATTGTTGAACTGTCATTTTTTCTCCCTTCTGAAAAATATGCCCGGTTAAAACGACTGCTTTGAGCTTAGCACGAATCGAACCTGGATTCCTGACTCGCTACTGACATCCGTGGAACAAACCCGGCCCGACTTGAACATCCTTCCGACACCCGTCGGGTGCGTTTCCTATTGGGGCAAACGCCGGTTGAGTAGGATTGCGGTTTGGGCAGGCGATGTACTCGTCGCACGTACCGAAACCCAGCGTTTGCCCTACCTTGGAATTGAAACACGCCCCACCCGCCAAGCAAATTGGCAAACCGATGGCAGTGTGCTACAATGGGCTTGATTATCCCAGGAGGCCTCTGAATGGTTCAACCGTTACACACCCTGCCCGGCCTGCCCTATCCGCTAGGAGCGACAGTTCAAGCGGATGGGGTCAACTTTGTGCTGTTCACCAAGAACGCCACCGGCATCGAACTGCTGCTGTTTGACGCCTATGACGATCCGACGCCTGCGCACGTCATCCCATTCGATCCCGAGACGAATCACACTTTTTATTACTGGCACATTTTGGTCCAAGACATTGGGCCGGGGCAAATTTACGCCTATCGCGTGGATGGGCCTTATATCCCCGAACAGGGACTGCGCTTTTACCCCAACAAGGTGCTTCTCGATCCCTACGCCAAAGCGATTGTTTATGGCGACAACTGGTCGCACCAGCAAGCCAGAGGTTTTGGCAATAACACAGCCAGCGCGATGAAATGTGTGGTCGTCGACGAAAGCGACTATGACTGGGAAGGCGACCGCCCTTTGCAGCGCTCCATCGATGAAACGATCATCTATGAAATGCACGTCGGCGGCGTGACCAGGCACCCCTCATCCGGCACACAACATCCGGGCACGTTTACCGGGATCACCGAAAAAATTCCTTATCTCCAATCGTTGGGCATTACCGCGGTCGAACTGATGCCCGTGCAACAGTTCGATGAGCAAGACATCGCTTCAACCAGACCGTTGACCAACTACTGGGGCTACAATCCGATCAACTTTTTTGCCCCACACCGCGGATATTGCATACCGGGCGCGCGCATTTCGCCGATCAACCAGTTTCGCGATATGGTCAAGGCGCTGCACCGAGCAGGCATCGAAGTCATTCTTGACGTGGTATTCAACCACACCGCCGAAGGCAACGAAAACGGCCCAACGATATGCTATCGTGGGTTGGAAAACCGCGCCTATTATCTGCTCGATCACAATGATCGCAGCCGATACAAAAACTATACCGGCTGTGGCAATACGCTAAACGGCAATCACAGCATTGTCCGCCGCCTGATTATGGACGCGCTGCACTATTGGGTGCAGGAAATGCACGTCGACGGCTTTCGCTTTGACCTGGCCTCGGTGCTCTCGCGCGATGAGTTGGGCCGCCCGATGCGCGATCCGCCTATTCTGTGGGACATCGAATCCGATCCGCACCTGGCCGGCGCCAAGATCATCGCTGAAGCGTGGGATGCCGCCGGGCTGTACCAGGTGGGCACATTTATCGGCCATCGCTGGGCCGAGTGGAACGGCCGCTACCGAGACGATGTGCGCCGTTTTCTGCGCGGCGATGAGGGCACCGTACAAGCCTTTGCCGCGCGCGTTCTCGGCAGCCCCGACATTTACACTGCGCCCGACCACGTGCTGCACCGCAGCATCAACTTTATCACCTGCCACGATGGGTTTACCCTCAACGACTGGGTGTCCTTTAACCGCAAACATAACGAGGCCAACGGCGAAAACAACCGCGACGGCCTGGATGAAAATTGGAGCTGGAACCACGGCATCGAAGGGCCGACCACCCATCCGCAAATTGAGGCGTTGCGCGAGCAACAGATCAAGAACGCATTGGCAACCCTGCTTGTCTCCCAGGGCACGCCCATGCTGCTTTCCGGCGACGAAGTGCGCCACACACAGGGCGGCAACAACAATGCCTACTGCCAGAACAATGAGATCAGTTGGTTCAATTGGAATGACGTCGATCGCCAGCAAGAACTGCTTCGTTTCACGCGCAGGATGATCCATTTCAACCGTCAGCATCCGGCATTAAACTTGAAAATGTATCCTGCAACGTCGAGTGCCGTCGACAACTGGGTATTTCTGAGCGTGCACTGGCACGGCGTCAAACTCAACCAACCGGATTGGAGCTATTATTCGCACAGCATCGCGATGACCTTGAGCGGCGCGCCCTACGATGACGACGACATCCACATTGTGTTTAACGCCTACTGGGAAGACCTTGAGTTTGAGCTGCCGCCGCGTCCGGCAGGCAGCCCCTGGCAGCGCGCCGTCGACACCGCGCTGCCGTCGCCGCAGGACATCGCCGAGCCGGGCGAGGAACCTGAGATAAAGTCGAAAACCATCGTCGCCAAGGCGCGGTCGGTGATCGTTTTGATCGCACACAACACTGGCATCGATGAGGCAAATCGGGCACTTGAAGTTTCGCGCACTGTATGATATAATCGAGACATATTGGGGATGATCGGCTTCGACGGGGAAGGCTGATCCTGGATTGCAAGCCGAGGCGCCAGGGCCTCGTAAAAACCGGGCAAACTATCAAATGCCAAGAGACCAAATCTCGCGGCTCTCCCGATGGCTGCGTAAGCATCCCTAAGGAGAACCCGATACCTGCGGGTATCACGTTCACCCCGAGGTTCCCCCGGTGCCTTGGGAGTGGGCGTTATAAAGACTGGGGTGCGGCCTGCTCGACGCCGATACCGTAGGCCCAAGATCATCGGCTAGTTTGGATGCGACCCTGTCGTTCGGGGCAAATCTGGACGAAATAAACAAAGAACGAACAAGCTTGTAGTATATTCACGGTCGAATTCTTCGGACCCGGGTTCGATTCCCGGCATCTCCATCGATGAAAAAGCCCGGCGTTGGCCGGGTTTTTTCATGCCGTTTGACCAGCAGGAACGTTCCCGATATAATCACAACATGACGACAGAAACCAGGTTTCGGCGAGCAAGCTCGCTTGCAAAAACCTGGTTTCTTGCCAACTTTTTCAAACTGTATCATTCGAGGAGCTGGGGTGAGGAACAAAAACTGTCTGGCCATACTTGTATTCATTTTTTGGGGCGCTTTTTCTGCGACCGCGCCAGCCGCGAACGCATTTGCCGCACCCAATGTGCCGCTGTCGCTGACCATCACCTTTGAACCGCCAACGCCGGCTCAAGGCGATCAACTGACCTTTACGTTCGAAATCCAGAACATCAGCGAGGCAGCCGTCCAGCAGGTGCAGCTTGACGTGATCCTGCCCGAAGGCGCCCTTTTTCAAGCGGCTGCTGCCGGCGACGAAACCTGGACGATCAGCGCTCCAACTGAGGGTCAGAGAGGTATGGTCAGTTACGCTGTGGCTGAACTGGCCGCTCAAGCCATCGCCCGGCTGACTCTGGTTGTCACCGTCGCGCAGGAAAACGGGCAGTCGATTATGCTCGGTGAATACACGCTCACCGCGCAGGGGTTCGAACCGCCGATCGTCGGCGAGCCGATTGCCATCCCCGTCGCGGCGGCAACGAACACGCCGGCACCGACGTCGACGCCGGCGCTCACTGCGACTGCTGTGCCGTTGGCAACTGCTACACAGTTGCCCACGCCCACACCACAGCCGACAGCCACAGACAGGCCTTCGCCCACGCCGTCCCCATCTCCCTCCCCAACGGTGACCGTCGTGATGGCCGAACTTCCCCCCACGCCGACGCCCAAACTTTCGAACGAACAGGAAGAGTTGGGCGCGCTGACCGTGTCGATCTTTGTGTTCCTCACGCTGGCCATTGCCCTGGCCGCCGGCGTGTGGATTTTTCGAAAAAGCCGTGAACGCGGATAACGCTGCAATACCGGTGAATGAAATCTCGATTTTGACGGGATTGACAGGATGAACAGGATTCAAATCAATCTTGTTTATCCTGTCCAAATAGGATTCGCCCGCAGGTATTGGATGATGCAGTGTGCTAACGAGGTGTGTTATGTTGAGCCAAAACCGCCGCTTGCTGCTGTTCGTCGCCATCGGCCTGTCCGACATCATCATGAGCCTGGTTTTCCTTCTGCTCTTTGGCCGGACGGCCACCCTCACTTGCCGGCGGCCGGAACCCCGACAGGTTGTCTGCGAGCAGAAATCGACGCTGTTCGGCCGGATCATGAGCGGCCCCAAGACGCTCTCCGGCGTGCGCGGCGCGCAGGTGGGCGAATCCGAGGATGAAGACGGCACGACCTATCGCGTCGAACTGCTGACCGACCAGGGCGTCGAACCGTTCTCCGGCTGGTACACCTCCGATTACAAACGGCAGCGCGAGCTGGCCGACCAGATCAATGCCTTTGTCGAGGATACGCAGCAGCAATCGACCGAGATCGAGCACAAGCCCGAAGTGTGGCTGCTGATCGCCATCGGTGTGTTCGGAGCGGTCGGCCTGGGGGTGATGCTCGTCGGGCCGCTGGCGGCGGCGTTGCGGAGAATCAGAGATAACACGTCCAATTCCCTTTAGCTGCAATGCCGCTGGGGCAGTACTACGAAGCTAATACTCAACAGGTCTATTTGTAGAGATATGGAGGCTACCTAAGATGGCGTTTCCTCCTGATGTTGCGACAGAGACTCTTCTTGATTGTGGTAGACACTGCTGTATTTGTCACAAGTTTTGCGGACTGAAAATCGAGTTGCATCACATAATACAAGAAGCTGATGGTGGAGATAATACCTATGACAATTGCATTCCTTTATGCTTTGATTGTCATGCGGAAGTACAGTCTTACAATCCGAGACATCCCAAAGGTCGCAAGTATACGGTCGAAGAGTTAAAAGGGCATCGAGATAGGTGGTATAAGAAAGTCGAGAACAGCTATGGTCTAGTCACTAACCCCGAGTATCGTGAACCAGATCGATTTCTTTTCAGCAAGATTCGTAATCTGTTACCAAGTGAGGGCGAAACCATTATGTCTCTGCGAAATCAAGACTTTGCGACTCCATTTTTGGGGAGTATAACAACGCCATTATATGAATTTGACGAACGTTATAAAACTCCCGAGTATGCATTTTTTGACGTCGATATTGATGCTGCAAAAACAAATTTAGGCGAAAAAATACGAGTTTTCCTTGACTTGATTGGACAACACACTTTCGTATCTCCAACTCGCTCCGATCTCGCCTATGTTCCGAATCCAGATTCTTGGGAAGGGCAAAGAGATATATGGTATTTAGCAGGCAATGATGAACAAAAATTTCAAGAATTGATTGTCGCTGGGTATCCCTGCACTTAATCGTGGTCAATTGCACCATTTTTCGACGAGTTTCTGCATCTCAAAAGAAGGGCGTCCGCGTCGTCTCGG
>JAFGEY010000073.1 GCA_016931365.1 Anaerolineae bacterium | reverse complement strand
CCGCTACGGCGACGATCCGGCCAACAAGGTCTTTGCCAACGTTCATCCCGAACTGCCGGCGTCGAGCACGTTGGGCGATTTGCTGGCCCAACTCGGCCTGCCCACCGAGGAGCGCAGCATCACCTTTATCAACGGCGCGCTCAGCGCCATGCCCGGCGTCCAGCCCGACCTGGGGCACGTTTTGAGCGATGGCGACCGGGTGGCGCTGTTTCATCGCAAGAGCATGTGGCCCTTTCAATACCGTCACGGCGTGGCCACAACACCCGAGTTTGCTGCCGCCACCACACAGACCGAAACGCTCTTTCACGCCCACATAGACGACGCATAGCAATTCGCCTATACCGTGAGCCGCCAAAGCCCCGTGCATTCGGGCAAGACGATCCAGTTTTGCTCTACCACCTGCTGCGCCAGCTGGTCGCCGAAAAAGAAGCGCGCCAGCGCTTCCGCCTCATCCAACGAGGCAAAGCGATAATCGGTGCGAATCCAGGTTGATTCGAAACCCCGTGCTTCCAGGAAAACAAAATACTCCCGCAGCGGCTCCGGCGCATGCGGTGTCTCGAACCCCGTGCCCAGCGTTTCCAGCAAGAGGATACTGCCGCCCGGTCGCAGCACGCGGCGCATCTCGGCCAAGCCCCGCTCAAGCTCGTCCGGCCAGCTCTGCGGATAGTCGACGGCGAGATAGCACACGCTCCAGCCGGAAACGACCAGATCGGCGCAGGCGTTGGGCAGCGGCAGGTGGCGATGGTCGGCGACCGCCAACTGCCAGTTGCGCAAGCCGCTTTGCGACAGCTTGTTTTGGGCCACGCCCAGCATGTGCGGCGACAGGTCAAAGGCGCAAATGCTGCGCACCCATGGCGCAAGCAGGCCGGTCAACCGTCCGGTGCCCGCGCCCGGCTCGATCACGTTGGCGCCGTCCAGCGCCGCCAGCGATTGCACCGCCCGCGAAATGTTGCCCTGGTAATCTTCGCACGAGACCAACCGATCGTATCGTATCGCCCGAGCGGCGTAAATTTTGTGACAATCCGGCATTATCCTTCTCCCGATGCCGCGCGTGCTGCCTCGCCAGCCAACTTTTTGACCTGGGCCATCTCGTCGGGCGCATTGTGGGCATCGACGACGTGCCAGGCGATCTCATAGTGTCCGCTCAAGTCTGCCAGCGTCTCCCACAACTCGCGGTGCTTGACCGGGCCGCCGTCGCGTGTGCGCCAGCCGTCGGCGGCCCAACTGCGCATCCAGGCCGTGGCTCCGTTCTTGAGGTAATCGGAGGTGGTGTACAGGTGTACCGGCACGGCGCGGGGCAGTGCGCGCAGCCCTTCCAGCGCCGAGCGGATGTGCAGCCGGTTGATCGATGTGTCTGTCTCGCCGCCGCTGAGGGTCTTGATCTGATCGCGGCAGCGCAGCAGCACCGCCCAGCCGCCCTTTTTCTCCCTGCCCAGGTATGAGGCTGCCGCAAACACGTGTACGACCCGTTCATCGTCCAGGGGCAGCGCGGCAGCGGGGATCATTGCCCGCGCCAGGCGGTCGACGTGCTCGTTCCAGCGGTCGCCGGCGTGGCCCCTGGTCCAATGCCAGGTGATCTCGTGCCGCCGCACCTGCTCGACCAGCGCCTGCCACAAGTCCTGGTTTTTGATCGCCGTTTGGCCCGTCGTTTGCCAATCGCCTTTTTCCCAGCGAGGCGGCCAATCGACGATCCCCTGCCGCAAGTACTGCGAATCGGTGTACAGTTGGACGCAGTGCGGCCGTTTCAACGCGCGCAGGGCTTCCAATGCCGCGCGCAGTTCCATCCGATTGTTCGTGGTCTCCGCCTCAGCGCCGCTCAGTTCATGGGGTGGCTGTCTGGGGTGCAGCAGCACTGCCGCCCAACCGCCGGGGCCGGGGTTGGGGTTGCACGAACCGTCGGTATAAATGGTGACTTTGGGCTTGCTCATGCGTCGATCCGGGCCAGCCGCAGCGCCAGCGCGCACAGGTCATCGACGCGCCAGACCGTGCCACTGCCCAGCGGCCACTCGCCGCGCAGCGCCTGCACCCACCGTGCCGGGATCGCCGCGAATCCGTATGCCGCGCCGGCCAGCGCGCCGACTACCGCTCCCGCCGTGTCGGCGTCGTTGCCCAGGTTGACCACCTGAACCACGGCCTCCTCAAACGAATGGGTGGTCGTCAATCCCCACACTGCGCTTTGCAGCGTGTGCCGCACCCAGCCGCTGCTTGCCAGCAGCGATCTGGGCAGTCGGGGCGCTTCATCAACGACGCGGCGCAAAGATTCTGGCGCTGCCGCATCGTCCAGGGCGGCGGCAAGCGCTTCGCCGCGCGAACAGCCATGAAAGAGATGATAAATCGCTGCATTGGCCCACGCGCAGGCGGCCACGCATTCGGCATGCGGGTGAGTGACCTCGCTTTGCAGGCGGCTGTCGGCCAAAAGCCGGCCGAGGTCGTGCCGGCAGGCCACGGCGACCGGCCAGCAGCGCATCAGCGAGCCGTTGCCCGCCGAATCCGGGTTTTGTCCCTGCACGGCCTGAACGGCGTCGCGCCAGCTTGTTCCGGAAGCGATACGCGACAGCACGTTCCGCGTGTGGATGCCGATGTCGGGCGGGTTGGCCTGCTGCCAGGCCATAAAGCGCCAGGCCAAATCATCGGCGTCGAGCGGGCGATGGGCCAGCAGGCTTTCGGCCAGCGCCAGCGCCATTTCGGTATCGTCGGTAAAACGGCCTGCCGGGATGCGACCAGACTGCATATCGCGCACCAGCGCATTCGCCGATCGCGCCGGGCCGAACTCCAGCGGCATACCCAATGCGTCGCCTACCGCCGCACCGACAGCGCAGCCCAAAATTCGATCGCGAATTTGCTCGTCCATCTTTTTACCCCAACGATCCGACGACCGCTTTGAGCCACGCCTGAGCGATCAGCGCGTGCCCGGCCGGCGTGGGATGCACGCCGTCGGCGGCCCAAAAGGCCGGCGCGCGGCGGGTCGAGGCCTGAGCCAAGATACCGTCGAGCGGCACATAGATCGCCCCGAACTCGCGAGCCAGGTCGCGGGCAACGGCGATCTTGGGATCGAGATCGACACGCCATGCCCGGCGGTCGTCGGGCACGGGCAGCAAAAACGGCTCGCAGATCACCAGCCGCGCGCCGAGTTGATCGCGCACCTG
>JAFGEY010000008.1 GCA_016931365.1 Anaerolineae bacterium | reverse complement strand
TGGCGGCGGGCCGATGTTCGACATGGGGCCGTACTATTTGACCGCGCTGGTTAACCTGCTCGGTCCGGTCAAACGAGTGACCGGTTCGGCACAAAAATCGTTCGCCGAGCGCGTGGCGGGGCCGGATCGGGTCAACGGGCGGCGCATCCCGGTTGACATCCCCACCCACATCGCCGGAGTGATCGATTTCACGTCCGGCGCGGTGGGCACGCTCATCACCAGCTTTGACGTGTGGGCGGCCAACCTGCCGCGCATCGAAATCTATGGCTCGGAAGGCTCGCTCAGCGTACCCGATCCGAACACGTTTGGCGGGTCGGCGCGCCTGCGCCGCGCCGACGATTCCGAATGGCAAGAGGTCGCACACACCCACAGCGTCGACGTCGGACGCGGCATCGGCGTGGCCGATATGGCCTATGCGCTGCTCGGCGGCCGCCCGCATCGCGCCAACGGCGAGCTGGCCTATCACGTCCTCGACCTGATGCACGCCTTCCACGATGCTTCACGCGAAGAAAAACACATCTACGTCCAAAGCACGTGTGAGCGTCCCGCCTCGCTACCGGTGGGGTTAGCCGAAGGCACGCTCGACAAATAACAGGTCAAACGTCAAACGTCGTCCGCCGGAGCGTCTTGACGGCGACGTTTGACGTTTGATGTCTCACGATCCTCGTCGTCCTTGTCCACCAACACCTCAACCAACATGCTGCGATCTGTCGTTGCCGGCACAAACTCGTCGATCAAGTGGAGCGCCCCGTGAAGGCAGCTCGTCTCGCACTGCGAGCAGTAGGCGCAGCGATCCGGGTAATAAATCAAGCGAAATTTATTCTTGCTCTCTCGCTCCAGTTCCAGGCCAAAGGCCGGACAGTCGCGCACGCAGAGGCCGCAGCCGCGACACTTGTCCGCATCGACTACCACACGCCCGCGAAAGCAATCCGGCAGTTCGAGCGGCCCGAACGGATAATCGACCGTGTCCGGCTTGCGCCAGAGCGTGCGCCAGACCTGGGGTAGCAAATAAGCAAATGGACGAAAACGGCTCATCGGTCAGGACCTCCAATTCCACAGCGGTGCTATGGCGCGATCCAGATCGTCACCACGATCTGAGCCAGGGCCAACGGCGCCAGCACCCGCCAGCCCAGATCCGCTAACTGATCGATACGCAGCCGTGCGTACAGCGCACTGATCGTCGACAGCAGCAGCACAAACAACAGCACCTTGAGCGCAAAAACAGGCACGACGGGCAGTGAAATCGACATCCGGCTGCCGCCGACAAAGACATTGACCAGCAAAAAGACGCCCACCACCGTTTGCATCCCAATTGCCAACTGCCACAGCGCCAGCTTGCGCCCGCTGAACTCGGTCAACGGGCCGGCCACCACTTCCGACTTGGCCTTGGGAATGTCGAACGGCACACGCTTGAGCTTGCCGATCAGCCCGATCACGGCCACAGCAAACCCCACCGGCAGCGTCAGCACGCTCCAGACCGTCTGCATTTGTCGTTCGGCGATCTGCGAGATCGACCAGGAGCCGCTGAGAATCGCCGGGCCGCTGAGCGCCATCAAAAAGGGCACCTCGTAGGCCAGGTATTGCAGCAGCGAACGGTTGCCGCCGAGCAGGCTATACACTCCCACCGAGGCCCAGCCGGCCAGGAAATAGGCCAGTGTAGGCACGCTCAGCAGGAACAAGACCACCACCAAATCCCCTTCAAATGCACTCACTGCCTGCCCGGCGACGGGCACGTACATCATTGCCGTCAGCGTCGCCGCCAGTGAGACGATCGGTAGTGCCGCGCAGACCCGCTCGGACGCGCCGACCGGCAAAATGTCTTCCTTGCCCATCAATTTGATCCAGTCGGCCAGCGGCTGAAACCACGGCGGCCCCACGCGGCCCTGGAAACGCGCAGTCATCTTGCGGTCGAGCCATTCGATGGTCAGCGCGCAGACGAACAGGAAGGCAAAGCCGGGAAAGATTAAAAATGAAAAACAAGATTTAATCAAGTCAAGCATCGTTCAAATATCCTCATCGACCGCTGACGGCTGACCGTCGACGGTTGCCCCCTGGTTCAGCGGTCAGTCGCCGGCGATTTGCGGTCATCTATCGGCGCAGGCGATGCACAAATCCACCCCCGATAGCACCGCCGACACATCGGCCGTATTGACGCCGCGCAACTGCTCGCTCAACGTCGCCAGAGAGGGCAGCGTGGGAGTGCGGATATGAACCCGCGCCGGTTTGTCCGAGCCGTCGCTGCGCAGATAATAGATCAACTCGCCGCGCGGGGCCTCGGCGCGGCTGACTACCTCGCCCGGCGGCACGCGACGCGGAGACTTGACCGCAAACGGCCCTTCTGGCAGAGCCGAAAGCACCTGGTGGCACAGGTGCAGGCTCTCTACTGCCTCCTGAACGCGCACCAGGGTGCGCGCCCACACGTCGCCGGCCTGATGGGTGATCACGCGCACGGGCAGCCGGTCATAGACGGCATAGGGCGCGTCGCGGCGCAGATCGATATCGATGCCGGACGCGCGCGCCGTTGGGCCGACCACGCAGTAACGATAGACCTGCTCGGCGCTGAGATGACCAACGCCCTGCGTGCGCGCCATGAGCGTGCGCTCGCGCAAAACCATGTCCTGAAAGGCTTCCACATGCGTTTCCAACTCGCGCAGGCGGGTCACAATGGTGGGAAACTCGCCTTCATCCACGTCGACTCGCACGCCGCCGATCACGTTCACCGCGTGCGTCACCCGCCCCCCAGACAACTCTTCCATCACATCGAGCACCGTCTCGCGCTCGTGCCAAGCGTACATAAACAGGGTAGTCAGGCCCATGTTCTCGGCCAGCACACCCAGCCAGAGCAAATGGCTGTGGATGCGCTCCAACTCACACATGAGCACGCGAAAATACTGCGCGCGAAGCGGCACCTCGAGTTCCAGCAGTGCCTCCACACCCTGGCAGTAAGCCAGGGTGTGGACGTATGAACAAATGCCACACACGCGCTCCAGCAGGTGAACATTTTGCGCGTAATTGCGCTCCCGGCACAGCCGCTCGATGCCGCGATGCACGTAACCGAGGCGCAGCGTGCTGTCGACCACCTGCTCGCCCTCCACGGTGAGCAGGAACGACAGCGGCTCTTTGAGCAGCGGATGCTGCGGGCCGATGGGCACAACCGTCTTAGCCATCCTCCACCTGCTTTCTCAGCGGCGCATCGCCGTGCCAGTCGTCGGGCAAAAATAGGCGCACCGACATGGGATGCCACTCAAACATCACATCCAGCATTTCCGTCGCCTCGCGCTCGTAAAATACCGCGCCGGAAATGAGGTCTATCACCGTCGGCACAATAGCCTGCTCGGGCGGCAGCGACACGCGCAGGGTCAGCCCAACGCCGTCCCAAAAGTGATACAGCAAGACGATCTTGCCGCCCACGTCATCGCCGGTAATCGTCGACAGGTGGCGCAACGCAAATTGACTGACCAGCACCTCCACCGCCGGCCTGAGCTGGTCCGGCTCCAACTCGACCACCGTCTCACCCAACGGCAAGATGCGCACCGACATCTGGGGCGCGCACGTTTCGCGCAGTGTATTCAAGATCAGGTTCAGGTCCATCATATCAGCTCCAACAGCCGGGCCAGCCCATCGATGATGGCTTCCGGACGACAAGGGCAGCCCGGAATGTACAGATCGACCGGCAGCACCCGATCGATGCCGCCGAGCACGTTGATCCCGCCCTGAAACACGCCGCCGGAACTGCCGCAACTGCCCACCGCCACCACCCAGCGCGGCGCGGGCATCTGCTCATAGATGCAACGCAGCCGGTCGCGCGACTGCCGCGTCACCGGGCCGGTGCAGAGCAAAATGTCGGCGTGACGCGGCGATCCCTCTTTGAGGATGCCCAGTCGCTCCACGTCATAGCGCGGCGTCAGCAGGTCGAGAATTTCAATGTCGCAGCCGTTGCAGCCGCCGCTGTTGAAATGCAGCACCCACGGCGACTTGCGCCGCGCCCAACGCAAGATTCGCTCAAACACGTCGCCCCTCCCCGCCGGTCAGCACCCAGACGCTGATCGCCGCCCCGGCCAGATAAGCCGCCGCCAGGCGGTGCGATGCGCCCCCGGCCGGCAGCGTCGAGATCACCAGCGCCGCCAGGTGCAAGATGCCAAACAGCAGCGCGAGGTGAAAAAAGGCGTGATAGCCCAACCGCGCGCGCGGCGGACCCAGGTCTTCGCCGCAGGCATAGGGCTGGTGCTTGTTGGGCTGTTCGTCGCTGCGCGCCGAAATCCTCCCGCCCAGGTAATAGATCAGATAGACCAGCAGCACAAAAAAGGTCAGTGCCACCGGCGGACTCGTCCAGATGCTTTGCACAGGCAGATCCTCCCCATGAGTATGGGTTAAGAATCTATCCTAAAATTCGCTCCACGCCCCGCCTCGGGGCGGCTTTCGCCCCCGGGGACGGGGGCCAGAGCCAATACGGTTCAGTTAAGGAGCGCGCGCCGGTCGAGTGTCGAATTGCAAAAAATTCGGTGTATCGAGACTCGGCGAGCGGTTTTTGCGGTGGAAATTCGCCCGTTTTGGCCGCGCCTTGGTCTCGATACGGGCCAAAGGGCGGCCCTACTCGACCAACGGCGCTTATCTGAAC
>JAFGEY010000007.1 GCA_016931365.1 Anaerolineae bacterium | reverse complement strand
GTTCAGATAAGCGCCGTTGGTCGAGTAGGGCCGCCCTTTGGCCCGTATCGAGACCAAGGCGCGGCCAAAACGGGCGAATTTCCACCGTAAAAGCCGCTCGCGTGGTCTCGATATGCCGCTACAAAGAACGTGGCGGCTACTTGACCGACGCTTGCTCTCCTTACTTGAGAGGTATTGATCCTAGCCCTCCATTTCGGACATGAATTTCGCCCCGCAGCGATAGCACACGGCGAGCGGTTTTTCCCGCCGGTAGCGGCGAAAGCGCTCCGCCCGCTCGCCGTTCCAGATCTCGGCGATGGTCGATTCGCGCACGTTGCCGACGGTGTAATCGGGAAAATCGACGCAGAAATTGGCCTCGCCGTTGGGCTGGATGTCGATCAGCTTTTCCACGTTGGTGCAGCGCAGCGGTCCGACCGGCGTCAGCGCGTCCTTGAACCACGTTTCATACTCGGCCTCGCTAAAAGCCATATAGGGAAAATCATAGATGCCGTCCAGCCGATCCAGATAGCGCCGGTATTGGGCGCGGAATTCCTCAAAATCGACGCCGGAAGACTCGTGGTGAAAGCCATACCAGGAGAACGCGGCGCAGCCCAGGTCGCGCAGCTCTCGTTCGTACATCTTGCCCACCTCGACGGGGAAATAATAATAGGGCACAATCGCCATCGTCTGGATCGCCAGGCTGCGGGCTATGTCGGGCATGTCGCCCAGGCCGGGCAGCGAATACGGGCTGATCGTAAAATTGATCGACCGGCTGATCTTGTGCCTGTCCTGCGCCTCAAGCCGACCAAGCAAGGCTAGGCCCTCCTGAATCCGCGCAAAACACCCCGCGACGCCTCTGACCCGGTCATGGATCGCCGGCGGGCCATCGACCGAGATGGTCAGGTGGATGTGCCCGATGCGGACGATGTCGGCGGCCAGGTCTTTGATCCGGGTGCCGTTGGTGTCGACCGAGACAAAAATGCCCTTGCCGGCGATGTACTCCAGCAGCGGGACGATGTCCGGGAAAAGGAACGGCTCGCCGCCGCGCAGCAGCAAAGAGCCGATCTGGTGCTCGGCCAATTCATCGACGACCCGCTTCCAGTCGTCCAGAGACAACTCGTGCTTGAGCGCGGCTTTCTGGGGGTGCATATAACCTTCCGCGCTCCACTGCCCGCACATCTGGCAGCGCAGGTTGCAGACGTTGGTGATGGTCAGTGAAATGCTGGAGGGAAAGTCCATATCGATCGCCTTTCTATGGGAATGGAAGTGATTTTGCCCGTTTGCACCATTGTAGTACAATCGGTGCATGTTGCCAACTTGGAGGACAAGGAATCATCACAGGGTGCGTTTCATTTGGGGCAAGCGCTCTCGTCCCCGTCCCAGGGGCGATTTCAGCGCCAACAAAGGGTATCTTTTGATGCCATTGAATCGCCCCAAAGATGGGGGCTTGGAGCAGAAGATTTGACCAAACTATAGAGCCAATGGCGGTTGTGGCATGCTCAGTTTGACTGCGAGTAAGACATAATTTGCCGCTGTTCCCTCGTGCTAACGACCTTCCGCCAGTACGTTTCTTTTTTCTTGACGCCCACGTTGGGTGAGCATATACTTGTCTTGCTCAATACAACATATCAGTCGCAACGGCAACAAAAAAATCGTTTACCAGGAGAGAAACCCATGACACACGTAAATCCGCTTCCACACAGTACGCCCGAAGCGCAAGGAATTGCTTCAGCGGCCATTCTCAAGTTTGTCAACGCGGTCGAATCGGGATTCGACGGCCTTCATAGCCTGATCCTGCTCCGACACGGCCACGTCGTGGCCGAGGGCTGGTGGTCGCCCTATGCAGCCGAATGCCCGCACGACCTGTTTTCGTTGACCAAGAGTTTTACCTCGACCGCCGTCGGGTTCGCCGTGAGCGAGGGACGGCTGTCGGTGGACGATCTCGTGCTTTCCTTCTTCCCCGAGGACGCGCCTGCCGAGCCGTCGCCCAACCTGGCGGCGATGCGCGTGCGTCACCTGTTGACCATGAACACTGGTCACGGGCGGGAACCGTCGGGCGAGTTGATGAGCCAACCGGATGGAAACTGGGCCAAAGCCTTCCTGGCGCAGCCGGTCGAGTTCGAGCCGGGCACGCATTTTCTCTACAACAGCGCAGCCTCCTACATGCTGTCGGCCATCATGCAGCAAGTGACGGGAATGCCGATCCTCGACTATTTGCAGGAGCGGCTGTTCGAGCCGCTGGGCATCGAAAGGCCGGTGTGGGCGACCTGCCCAAAGGGGATCAATACCGGCGGGTGGGGCTTGAGCCTCAAGACCGGGGACATTGCCCGTTTTGGGCAGATGCTGCTGCAAAAGGGGCTGTGGAATAGCCGGCGCGTCCTGCCCGAAGCGTGGATCGCCGAAGCGACCGCCTACCAGACATCGAACGCGCCCAACGACAACCCGGATTGGGCACAGGGCTATGGCTACCAGTTCTGGCGCTGCCGGCATGGAATATATCGCGGCGACGGCGCTTTCGGGCAGTTCTGCATCGTGATGCCCGAACAAGATGCCGTGCTGGCGCTCACCGCCGGCGTCGGCGATATGCAGGGCGTGCTGAACCTGGTCTGGGAGCACCTGCTGCCGGCGATGGAAGCCACGCCGCTGCCGCCCGACGTCGACGCACAGCAAGCGCTGGCTCAAACGCTGTCGACGCTGTCGATGACCCCGGCGCGAGGAGAGCCGACCTCGCCGACGGCGGCGCGCGTGTCGGGAAAACCGTTTGTGCTGGACGAAAACGCGCAGCAGATCGAGACGCTGGCCTTTGATTTTGACGCAAACCGGGTGACCATCCGTGACGGGCGCGGCGAGCACATGGTCGCCTGCGGCTACGGCGAGTGGATCAAGGGAACGACGGCCTTTGACAGCACCACGTCGCGCCCGGTCGCCGCCAGCGGCGCGTGGACGGACGAGCACACCTATGTGATCAAGCTCTGTTTCCACGAGACGCCCTTTTGCCCGACGCTCATCTGCCGCTTTGACGCGGACAGACTGACCTTTGAGTTCAAGGCCAACGTTGCGTTTGGGCCGGTGGAGCGGCCGCCGGTGAAGGGAAAGTTCGGTCAGAACTAGAAAACATATGTCGACAATGAACACTGCGCCGATGATCGAGGACATCATCGGCGCGATGTTATCAAGTGCCGTCATGCGGGCTGGATGTGTGAACTGGGAATTGCCGCGTCGGGCAGTTCGTCTTCTACAAGACGGATGCGCGAGTGCACGTATCCAATTGTGGTGACAGTCATTTTGGCCAGACCCATCGCGATAAACAGCAGCCCGATCCCTCGTCCCGACCCCACGCCGATGATTGACCCCACGCTCCCGGCAAGCGCGCCATTGGGTGCGAGCATCGGCTCAAACAGCCTGTCGGCCAGCGGGCCAGCCAGCAAATAGGCGAGCGGCGCAGCGGCGCTGGCGATGGTTTGCTGGGTGGCAAAGACGCGCCCTTGGACGGTGGGTGCAACCTTGCACTGCCAGATCGCCTGATTGGAACCGGATACGATGGCGATGGTGATGTGGGCGAAAAAAGCGCCCACTGCAGTCAGCCAGAATACAGGGCGCAGCCCGATCAGCATAAAACAGACCCCGCTCAAAAATTCAAAGGCCAATATGCCGTTGATGCGCCGTTTGGGGCCGCCCCAAACGCTCATCACCAGGCCGCCGATGAGCATGCCTGTGCCGGCAATCGAGATAATTGCGCCCAGAGCTTCGCTCGACGTAAAGCCGAGGATCATGGGCGTGATCAAGGCCCCAACCATCCCCCACAAAAAATTGATCGCCGTAGAAAGAAACAACAAGCCAAGCAATCCCTGCCGCGCGGCGATGTATTTCCAGCCCACAGCCAACTCTTGTTTCAGCAAGACCCTGGGTGCATTGTCCATCTCTTGAGGCTGAGGAAATCGAACGCACCCAAGCGTCGCAACGGCCAGGATAAAGGTCGCAAAGTCGATCAGGATCACGCCTTCCAGCCGGACAACACCGAGCAGCACGCCGGCCAGGGCCGGCGAGAGAATCTCTGCCGCGGCCTGTCCAAGCTGCATCATTCCGTTGGTTCGACCGAGGTCTTTTTGAGGCACCAGCAGCGTGGTCGCCGCTGCAAAAGCAGGCCATTGTATGGTACTGAACGACGCGCTGATTGCGGTCAGCGCATAGATGTGCCATATCTCGAGCCGTCCGGCGTAAAGCAGGAGTGCCAAGACGAGCGTGCTGATCCCGGCGCCAGCATCGCTGACGATCATGGCCAGTCGCCGGTCCCATTTGTCGGCGATGACGCCGGCCAAGGGTGACAGCACGATCTTGGGGAGCACGTTGAACAAGCCGATCAACGCGTATTGCGTCGCCGATCCGGTTTGCTCGAACACCCACACTCCAAGCGCAAAGCCGGTCAGTCCAGAGCCGACGATCGAGAACAATTGGCCCAGCCAGACCGTGGTGAAAACAGCCATTCCCTGGGCCGGGGTTCTTTTTCTCATTGCGTTTTCCACGATTTTCACTCGTTTTCGATAAAGCGATGGCTTGCGCTGGCATCATAGTTCATGTCATAGACCTGTTTCAGGGTCTCGATGCGGCGCAAATCTTCCGGGCCAAATGGCGATTTGCCCTCAAAGGCGTGCAAAACGATGCCCTCCAGCAGGTCGCCAAGCGAGATGTCAAAATACTCGGCAAGCGCCTTGAGCACTTTGAGCATTTTTTGCTCGATGCGCACCCCGGTTTGCACGCGCGTGACTTTGATCGATGGATAATCTTGTGATTCGCTCATTTTGTTCACTCTCTTGGTAATTTTTTATCTTAGTACCAATATACCAAAATTATACAGCACTTGGGACATTTGTCAAGTCCAGTCATTTCGCACTTGATACGGTTTGAAGCGTGCATTTGGGTATCGCCTTGATGTGTTGTATAATCTGCTGCGTTCTACGGTGCTGAAAAATGATGGCGTCGTTTTCCCATCCCAACCCGGCAAGGAGATATGGTGACCCAAAATATCTATCCAATGACCTGTGTCGCGCCAACGGTGAGCGCGATCCTCGATCTGCCCGTTCCGGGCGGAGCAGTCGGCGCGGCAGCCATCTCCGAAATCGTCGCCGATCTGCGTCCGGCGGAACGGGCGGCCATCCTCGCCACCGATGCTTTTGGCGAGTTCGCCTGGAGCATGTGGCACGACGAAATGCCCTACCTGCAATCGCTGCGCGCGCAGCGCACGCTCACCCTGCGTTCAGTGCTCCCTTCGATCACGCCGGTCAACTTTGCGGCGATGGTTACTGGCACCGATCTTGACGGGCACGGCGTGCGCACCTATAATCACGATTTCGAGTGCGAGACGCTGTTTGACGTGGTGCGCGCCGCCGGCGGGCAGAGTGCGGGCATCGGCATCGATGGATACACCGGCTCCAGGCTGCTGGCCCGTTTTGCCGACATCGGCGGGACGGCTCTGGACAAATCTGACGACGCCGTGGCCGCCCAGGTGATCGACATCGTGGTTGCCCACCAGCCGCAGTTCCTCATCGCCCAACTGGGCGTTGTCGATGACGTCTTTCATGCCCACGGGCCGTCGTCGTCCGAGGTAGTGCCGATGCTGCGCGGCACCGACGCGCGTCTCAAGCGGCTGGTCGAGTTCCTCAAGCCGCACGGCTATGGGGTGATCATCCTGTCCGATCACGGCCAGCACGACATCCCCGATCCCGTACCGGGTGGCTTGCGTGGCGGTCACGGCAGCGACAGCGATCAAGACTGCCTGGTGCCTTGTGTGTGGATTTGAGGTCCGAAGGTACATTTGTTGTTTGGGGCAGCAAAGCAAAAAAGGAGAGTTGATCGGGTATACAAGCCGTCTTTTCGGGCTTGAAAACAGCGTTTTGGGGCAAAACACGGATGAATATCCCGCAACCTTGTATCTCGTCTCGTGTTATTGGTTATGATAGGCGATCATGAAACGGATTGATCTGTCAAACGTATAATTCAGGGAACCATTTTATTCATCTTTTGTCCAAGGAGGCAAAAAATGTTGATGAAGCGCATTATCGGGGCATTTACGTTCCGCAAAGAGGTGTACGCAGAGGTCGAACGCGACATCGAGTTTACCACCACCGCGTGGGTGTTGGTGGCCGTAGTGAGCCTGATCAGCCAACTGGGGCGACTGCCCACCTATGGATTTGAGAACATCGGGTCGTGGCTGATCTCCTCACTCGTCACAGTCGTCTTTGCCGTGGGTGGTTTTGCGCTCGGCGCCTTTATTATGAGCTGGGCGGGCAAGCAGTTCTTCAAGGCTGAGGTCGATTTTGGCGAGATGGTGCGCGTGCTGGGCCTGGCCTACGTATGGAACATCGTCGGTGTGATCGGCATCCTCGGCTTTATCCCCGTTCTGGTCTGCATCTTGAGCCCCATTACCATCGTTGCCTTGATTGCCGGGTTTGTCGCCTGGCTCTTTGCCGCCAAAGAAGCGCTCGACCTCGACTGGGTGCCCACGATCATTACCGTAGTCATTGGCTGGGTGATCAGCTTTATCGTCGGCGCCATCGCCGGGTTTATTCTCACCGCGCTGGGCATCGGCGCTGTCGCCATCGCCGGCAGTATGTGATGCAGTAACATTTTTGTCACAAACGTCAAGGCCCCGGTCAGGTTTGACCAGGGCCTTTTTTGTTGTTCGAATCGGGTGTGCTACCCGCACCGCACCGGTTTGCCACCCTGCGCCGCCGAAACCTTGATCGCGTCCCACAGGCGGGCCATACGCAGTCCCACTTGGGGCGGGCACGGGTTGGCGATGCGACCGTCGCGCACGGCTAAAAACTGCTCCCACACCCCCATTGACGCCGGGACCTCGACCGGCGCAAAGGCGCGCTCGCCCGACTTTTGCAGTTCCAACCACTTACCCCAGACATCGGTGTACAGCATCGCGTCGGTAGTAAAGACGCGCACATCGGAGGCGCAAGAAGGGATCGCCTCGCCGCAGCCGTGCATCGTGACCAGCACGCCCGACGCGGTCTGTGCCATCACCGTGGCGCGAGTGTCGACCGGGCGGCCGTACAAGTCCAGCCAGGCCGCCACCTCGAAAAATTCCTCGCCGGCCAGGTCGGTGACTGTGTTGAGCATGTGCGCACCGGTGTCGAACATAAAGCCGCCGCCGGAAATCGCCGGGTC
>JAFGEY010000072.1 GCA_016931365.1 Anaerolineae bacterium | reverse complement strand
GCTGCCTGCGAGATCGAAGAAATCGTCTCCTATGAGGGGCTGTTTTGCGATGTTGCGGAAGTGGGACAGGTGATGACCGCCTATGGCAGACTAGAAGCTGTTAATGGCGAGCCTCGCCGACTATTGGTGGGTACTACAGACGTCACCGGCGGTGGTATCATCCGACCGCCAGGATGAGCGCTTCTGTGGACCGGTCTGCAGCCCGGTTGGATTGTGCCACGGTTGCATGGTCACGCGTGGACCAGGTGAGACCGGCCGATGAGGCGGACGGTAGGCGGGTGAGAATTGACCGCTAAACGGCTCTTTTGCGTGTAGTCACTTAAACAGCATGGAAAGTCAAACGGACAAACAATCCACCACACAAGCCAACCAAAAAGGACACCAGCAACAAATGAATAGAAAGAAGCAACTGCCAACAAGAACTGCAACGCGAAACCGCGTCCCAGTCGTTGTCCTGGCTTGTTTGTTCGTGTTCGTGGCCTGCGGACCGGCTGATCCAACTCCGACGGAAGCGCCTGCGAGTCCGAATGGGCAGCCCGCGGAACCCACGGCGGTGCTCACTGCGGTCCCAGTCAAGACGGCGGATGCGAGTGGTGAGGAGCCGGTCACCATTACTTGGTGGACCGAACCGATTCTGGGGTCAAATCGGGAAGCGTTTGAGGCGCTTATTATTGAACCGTTCAACGCCGCCCATCCGGGTATGATGCTGAAGGTCAACTTTGTGGCTGATCTGGAGCGGGTCACCAGGACGGCTATCCAGGGCGGCAAAGGGCCCGACATCATCCAATCGCCGGGGCCGGCCTTTGTGATGGATCTTGTCGATGCGGGCCACGTCCTGCCTATAGACGCTTACGCTGAGCAATATGGATGGCGCAAGGTGATCTATCCGTGGGCGATGGAGATTGGCCGGGTAAACGGATCTCTTTATAGCCTGCCGCTCACCTATGAAACGATGGTCCTCTTTTACAACGCGACGCTCTTTGAGAAGATGGGCTGGGAACCGCCCACGAATCGGACCGAGCTGGAGTTACTGGCCCAGGCGGCGGCCGACGCCGGGATCATCCCCTTTGCTCACAGCAACGCCTCCTGGAAGGCGGCCAATGAGTGGTTTGTGACTGTTTTCTACAACAATTACGCCGGATCGCAGGCCGTCTACGAAGCGTTGAGCGGGCAGCGGTCTTGGGATGACCCCCTGTTTGTGGAGGCCACCGAGCTCTTGAAAACGTATATGGACAGGAATTGGTTTGCTGGGGGGCGCGAGAACTATTACACCTTGCAGCACTCTGACGTCTGGGGCGCACTAGGCGACGGCACAGCCGCAATGCAGATGGTAGGAACGTGGGGTTTTCTGCATGCCAAGACCTATTTCGACGGCACCGGCAACGAATGGGCCTGGGCGCCGCTGCCCCCGTTGCGCGACGGGATCGAGGTAGACTACCCCCTGGGCATCGGCAGCAGTATTTCGATCAACGCAGCGTCCGCTTATCCCGAGGCTGCTGCTGCAGTGATGGATTGGCTTTACAGCGATCCGAAACGGATCGCCAAATTGATCAGCGCGATCGGCGGCGGCGAGTATGTGGTGCCGGTAAGATTGACGGCAGCTGACTTTCCGCCGGAGGCGGATCTGCGGTTGATCGAGGCACTGAGCACATTTGCTGCAGCCTTTGAGGCCGGCCGCTACGGCTATACCACCTGGAGTTTTTGGCCGCCTGCCACGGCTCAGCTCATCATTAGTGGCATGGAACAAGTGTGGAACGGTGACATCACGCCGGCCGAGTATTGCGCACAGCAGCAGAGGTCCTTTGCAGAGGAGCTGAGCGCCGGCCGAGTCGTGCCGCTGCCGGAGCGATGAGCAACAGGCGCATGTTGGGGAGAAAGGCAGGGCGGCAAAGGAAGGGAACAGGGCGCCGGCGACCGAACATGACCCCCTGGTTATTTCTGGCTCCCATCCTGATCCTGAACCTGGTGGTGGTGTTAGGTCCCTCCGTCGCCAGCATCTATTATGCTTTCACGGAATGGTCGGGGGTAGGTAGCGCCACGTGGATAGGGCTGGACAATTTCCGGCGGCTGGTGACTGATCCTGTGTATCGCATTGCGCTGGTCAACAATCTCAGGTGGACGCTGATCTTTTTGACCGTGCCGATCACGATGGGTCTCCTGGGTGCGGCCTTGCTCAGCCCGATCAAGCGTGGGCAGATGTTTTTTCGTGTAGCCTATTTCATTCCCTACGTAATCGCCAGTGTGGTCAATGCACAGATCTGGCGGCAGCTTCTGCACCCGCTATACGGGGTTGGCGCCTGGCTGGCCCAGCATGGCATCCCGTTCCTGAACGTCGCCCTGCTGGGCAGGGAGAGCACCGCACTGTATACCGTTGCGTTTGTTGACAACTGGCATTGGTGGGGCTTTCTCGTTGTGGTATACCTCGCTGCGACGCAATCAGTACCCAGTGCCCTGTATGAGGCGGCGCGCATGGAGGGGGCCAGCCGATGGCAAGAGTTTTGGCATGTCACGCTGCCGGGGATAAGGCCGACACTGATATTCACGTTGTTGATGACGATTATCTGGTCGTTTTTGGTCTTTGACTATATCTATGTACTGACCGAGGGCGGGCCGGCGCATTCCTCTGAGGTGCTGGCGACGGAGCTTTTTAACGCCGCCTTTGGCCGCTTTGAGGTCGGCTATGCGGCCGCCATCGGGCTGACGATGAGTCTCTTTTGCGCTATTTTCGTCGGTCTATTCGTCACGCTGCGCCGCCGGGGGTGGGAGATATGAGTCTGCCGGCGCGTCACCCCGGGCGAACTGCTTCTCTCGCGCCCAATTATGTGATTCTTGTCCTGTTGTCCGTGTTTTCGCTGGGACCGTTGCTAATTCTTGGCTTTAACGCCTTGAAGGGAAACGCCGAGATCACACGCAACCCGCTGGGCCCGCCGCTGGAGGGCATCCGCTGGCAGAATCTGTTGGAAGCCTGGGAGACGGGCGAGTATTCGACCGCGCTCCGTAACAGCCTGGTGATCGTCACTGCAACCGTCACCGGCGTGTGCCTGGTGGGTGGAGCGGCGGCCTATGCCCTGGCGCGGCTCAATATGCCCGGGTCTGACGCCTTTATCTTGTATTTTCTCGTCGGCGCCAGCCTTCCGGTCCAACTCTTTCTCGTCCCGCTCTATTTTCTC
>JAFGEY010000071.1 GCA_016931365.1 Anaerolineae bacterium | reverse complement strand
TTCGCCCAAAAAGCCGGTGACGGCGCTGGTCGCATCCATGCTGGCATGGTTGTATTTTAGCAGGCGGTTGCGGCCAAAGTGTACGATGGCGACCACGCCCAGCAGCGGTAGCACCGCGACCAGGGTGATGCGCAGGTTGATGGTCAGCATGATCGCTGTTGCCACGACGGCAAACATAGCCTGACCGGCCAGGAACGGCAGCCAGGAAGGCCAGTCAGCCAGTTCCATTACGTCCCACCGCAGGCGGCTGAGCGCATCGCCGGTCGAGATTTCGAGCGTGTCCGCGCCGGGACGCCGCAGCACATTCAACAGGATGTTTTTGCGCAACAGCGCCCATCCATAACAGCGGAACGTCTCTTCGCCGTACACCCGTGAAAAATCGGTCACAATGCGGGCCACGCCGACGGCAGCCAGCAGGCCCAAAAGTGACCAGGTGCCGGTCGGTTGAGCACCACCGAGCTGGGCTTGGGCTGCACCCGTTAGGCCGTCAAAAAAGGCCTGAACGATCAGCCCGGGAATAACGCGGCTGGCAAAGAAAATAATGTAAAGCACCGAGAACGAAAAAAAGGGTCTGGGATGAAAGCGGATCAGCTTCCAGGTTGCATGCCAGGTAGGGAGCGTTTTCATGCCAGCGCCTCTCCCATCCCGGTTCGCAGCAGGTTGTAAAAATGAGAGTTGGGATCGTTTGCCAACGCCGCGCGCTGGCCGTATTCGATAATACGTCCTTTTCCGAGGATCATGATCTGGTCGGCGCGCTGCACCGTAGACAGCCGGTGGGCGACAATGATCGCGGTCCGCTTGTCAAGCAAACGACTGATGGCGCGCTCGAGCAACTGCTCGGTTGCCGGGTCAAGCCGCGACGATGCTTCGTCGAGGATCACCAGACCAGGATCTTGAAGCAATACGCGGGCAAAGGCCAGGAGTTGCGCCTGTCCGGCAGATAGGCTCTTGCCTCCTGTCTGCAACATGGTATCCAATCCCTGGGGCAGCGATTGAACCCACTCCCCCAGCTCCAGTTCCCGAAAGGCATTCAAGAGTTGTTCATCGGAGAACCTTTTGTTGAACAAGGTGAGGTTGTCGCGAACACTGGCACGAAACAGTTGCACATCTTGTGTGACCAGCCCGATCCGCTGTCGCAGATCGCTCAAACCGGTATCAACCAGGTCAATGCCATCGAGGGAAATCTTGCCCTGGGTAGGATCGTACAGTCTGAAAAGCAGCCGGGTCAGCGTCGTTTTGCCGCTGCCCGTGCGCCCCAGCAGCCCGAGCACCTGGCCAGGATGCAGCTTGAATGTGACCTCTTGGAGCGCGCTTGACGCCATATCGGTCTGCAATGTGTCGTTATACTGGAAACATACCCGGTCGAACGCGACCGCCAGCGGTCCTCCTGGCAGCTCAGCGCGTGGGTTTTCCACCATTGGGGAACGCGTATTGAGCAGTGCTTCCACGCGCTCGATGTTGGCGCTGGCGCGCTGCAGATCATCGACCTGGCGCCGGATGGTGTCCAGCGGCCCTTTGAGTTGGCCAACGTAGTGAATGGCCAGGTAAACGGTGCCAATTGTCATTTGATCGCGTAAAAAAAGCCATGCGCCGACGGCCAGGATGGCGATCTGCGTAAACAGATAGACTGCCGCGCCTGCATTCGCACTTGACGCTTGAACCGTTTTGGCCTTGAGCCAGGCACGAGAGATGTTGCGCATCAGACGATAATACTGACTCATCACAAAAGATTCGGCTCCGCTGGCGCGGATGTCTTCGGTACCGGCGAGTCGTTCGCCGGTGAAACCAACCCATTCGGCCTCCGCCTGGCGCGAATCGGCCCAGGCTTTGGTCACTGATTTTTGCACGGCGCTCAAGATGGTAACGGTCAACAACGCATAACCGAACCCGATGGCGCCGGTGCGCCAGTTTTCCCGAAATAACAGAACCAGGATGCCCGCTGCCAGCAGCGCGCTGGCGATCAGGTGAATGGCCATCTGGGAGAAAAAGTTGGCCAAGGCGTTGACGTCGCCATCAATGCGCTCGATCAGTTCGCCTGGCGCGTGGGCCTTGTGAAAGGACATGTCGAGTTTCAGGCAGTGCAGCGTCAGGTCGAAACGCAGCGCGTTGGTGGCCGTCCAGGCTACGTTTTCACCGACGGCGACAGCGCCGAGGGCGAGCAGTTGCCCGGCCACGGCCAGGCCGATAAAGAGCAGCGCCGCATTAGCCAATTCTTCGAGCGATCTGCCTGTACCGACCATATCGATGAAACGGCGTATGATCTGGGGATTGACCAGTTGCAGACCGATTTGGCCCAACAGCAAAACAGCGAGTAGCAACACACTCGGCCATTGTGGTTGGAGATAGCTGGATAACAGGATCCAGTATCGTTTGAGCGAATGAGTCATAGTTCCTCTACATGAGGTGTTGGATTGCTAAACGAAATCATCTTGAGCATAGCACAGAGAACGAGGATTGTCAAAAAACGATGCCGCTGTAGGCGTTTTGAGCAGCCAAGATTCAGACACCCGTCGTCTATACGCACTTTTTACAGCAAATTTAGCGCTCGTTTACTCACCGGATCGCCGTTTTGGTGTACAATGATGGGAATGGTACGGCGTGCTAGCAGATATGCCGTACACCGGCAGCACAATCAAGGCCGCGTGCGGCTACAAGAAAAACAAGAGGCAAGCAACTGTGATAAATCGACTTTTGTACTGGCTGGGATGGGGCATCATCCAACTTTATGCGCGACTGATGTTCAGATTGGACGCTTTTCACCATGCGCCGCTTCCAGATGGACCCAAGATCGTCGTTGCCAACCACCCCAGCACGACCGATCCGTTCCTGGTGATGGCTTTGGTATCCAGCCGCGTGAGCATCCTGATCATCGAGACCCTGTTCAAGGTGCCCGTATTCGGCCGTTATTTGCGCCACATCGGCCACGTGCCGGTGATCCCCGGCAACGGGCAAGTCGCTTTTGAACGAGCCAGGCAGCTGCTCCAGGCCGGGCACACGGTGGTCATTTTTCCCGAAGGGGACCTGAGCCCGGCGGAGGGCGGCTTTCTCCGCCCACGCACCGGCGCAGCGCGCCTGGCGCTAGCCACCGGCGCACCGGTGATCCCGATCGGCATTCACCTGCAACACGACCGCATCCACCGCGTCGAAACGATGGTCGATGGCAAAGTCGAGATCGGGTGTTGGTACCTTAGAGGGCCGTACGCCTTTACGATGGGCGAGGCGATGTATTTCGAGGGCGACGTCGAGGATCGCCCACACGTGCGCGCTATATCAGAGCACATAATGCAAGCGATCGTCCAACTCGTTCAGCGCAGTGCTTACCGCTTGCAGGCGGCGTAGGCGATAGGCTCGTTTTGAGTTTCATTTCCGATGTTGCCAAATTGCCCCCTGGTGAAGAGTGGAGCGTTCTCGGATGCGGCTCAATGTTGCAGCATAGTGCGGCATCGGGATGAAAAAAGCTGGATCTTCCAGCGGCAGCGTCCCTTTACTCCAGGTTTGCGGCGATCGGAAACCAACGCAGCAACTCGCGGGCGACAAGCTCGTGCCCGGCCTGGTTGGGATGATTGGGCCAGGAGAGCAGGTCGGATAGGTCAGCCTGATCTGCCAGGGCCTGCTCGAACGCGGCAAGGCTGTCTGCCAGCCCGATTCCATATGTGTCGGCCAATCCCCGGATCTGCGCCGCGTGCCGCTGCAGGTCGCTCTTTTCTTCTGGGGCTGCCTCCTGGTCTTGGCTGATATCGGCCGTCGGGGTCAGCAGCAGCACTTTGGCATCCTGCTCAAGGGCTTTTTCGATCATACTGCACCAGGCCACTTTTGCCTGCTCCAGGCCGATCCCCCGGTCGTTGAGGCCATAGTCCAGCGTCAGTACGTCCGTCTGGTGGCACAAGACCTGATCCTCAAAACGCGCTGCGCCACCGTCCGACGTTTCGCCGCCTACTGCGGTGACGATGACATTGATCACGGCAAAAGGGAAACGCTGTTTGAGCCCGAGGTGCAGCAGGTGAGGATAGGCGCTGAACGTGTCTACCATAGGCGTCGCGAAATAGCCGGCCGGCACGCTGTGGCCGTGGCAAACCACGTTGACCGTACGATTGTCGGGCCAGTGCTGTTTCAGGATCGCGATGACATCAGCCAAATAGTGTCGTCTGTCGGGAATGGGCATCGTTCCTATTTTCCCTGCCTATTGGTTACACAACGCACGATTTTAGGGGCGTGGCACCCACCTGGTGGGATTGCCCCAACTGTCTGCCTTCCAGGGCATGTTTTCCGGCCGTACCAGGTCAATGATCTCTTTGAAAAAGGCCAGCCTCTGCTCGTCGCTCATGGGCGTAAAGGATTCGGCGATGGACAGATTTTGCTCCAACTGGGCCATCGATTCCATACCCACGATCACCGTGCTCAACGGCAGGCCAAAGGCATAGCGCAAACTGCGCTCTACCTCGTGGCGCATGCTGCCCAGGCCAAGCACCTTCATCCCGATCGTGGCGATACCCTTGGCGTTGGCTACCGGCAAAAACTCTTCGACAAAGCTGCAATAAAAATGATCGAGCGGGCAGACGGCAATCAACGCACTGTCAAAGGAAAAACGGCTGAGAGCCTCAATCAGGACCCGTGGGTCCTTGTGCCCGCTGATGCTGATGTTGCGGATCAGCCCTTCCTCTCGTGCCTTGATCGCCGTTTCCAGCGCGCCGCCTTTGCCCGTAAAGGCGTCCAATCGTTCAAAGCTGTGCACGTCGTGAAATCGCCACTCGTTGACGTGGTCGGTCTGCAGCCGGGTCAGGCTCTCTTCGAGCTGTCGCCGCGCGCCATCACTCGTGGTGTCGAAAACCTTGGTGGCGATCCACATCTCATCGCGGCGGTGTTTGACCACCTTGCCGAGACGGGTTTCAGCCTGGCCTCGAGAGTAAACATAAGCGGTATCAAAGTACCGGATGCCCCGGTCGAGTGCGGTATTGACAATCTCGATCGCTTCTTCCTCAGTGCAGTTGTGGCCATCGACGATGCGCTGCCCGCCAAAGCTGAGGATGGGGAATGATTCCCCGGTTTTGCCAAATGGTCTGGTTTCCATTGTGTCCTCCCTGAAAAACAATGCCATATCCTAATCCTGAGTATAGGACACATCTATCACAAAGTCAAGGGATACGAAACGCGAGTCTCATTGACAGGCCCGCAAAAGTGCTATATACTGGCACGTTGTAGCAACCAATCTTTTCCGATCGTGATCGGGTGAATCGATTCCGGTTTTATGGCCTTGAAATAATAGGGGGAGAGAATGATCAAAGTTGCAACGATTGGCGGCGGTTCGACTTATACCCCCGAGTTGGTGCAGGGGTTCATTGAGCGATGCGAGCGGTTGGGGCTGCGCGAATTGTGGTTGATGGACATCGACGCGGAGCGATTAGACATTGTCGGCGGCTTTGCAAAGCGCATGGTCGCTGCAGCGGGCGACCCATTTCAGGTGCAGCTTACGACCGACCGCCGGGCGGCGATCGAGGGCGCTGATTTTGTCAC
>JAFGEY010000070.1 GCA_016931365.1 Anaerolineae bacterium | reverse complement strand
TGTCCAGTTCGATTTCTCCGACCGCGCGTTTGCCAGCGATATCGTCCCCGCACATGCCTGGAAAACCCAAGATCGGCGTGACACGCTCTATCTGTACGAACACGTCAAAGTCGAGCGCACCGTGCGCGACGTGATCCTGGTCTGCGAACTGTGCCAGGGCGAGCGGGCAATCTCGCGGCAGGTGAGCACCTTTGTCGCTTCCAAGCACCTCGATCTGGCTGAGCCGGGCTTGTCGGCCCAGGTGCGGCTGGAGGGGAATCAATTGGCCTTTGACGTTTCGGCGCGGTCGCTGGCGCGTTTTGTCGAGCTGTCGCTGGATGGCGTCGACGTGGTGTTCAGCGACAACTATTTCGATCTGCCGGCCGGGCGGACGGTCACCGTCACCTGCCCGCTGCCGGAGGGGTGGACGCTGGCGCAGGCTAGAGCGGCGCTACGGGTGATGTCGCTGTACGATTCGTTTGCATAAATGACCTTGTCGGATGCATTACCATCAAGGGCACAGTCAACTGCGCCCTTGATGAATGCCCGGCAAATAACTGATGCTGCGCGCGATCAGGTATGCTGCGCCTTCTATGCCCCACCTGGCGCTGTTGATCGCCAGATGGTAGTGATCCAGATCGTCCCAGTCGATATGGTAAAAGCGGCGCACATAGGCCGCAGCTGCCTTGTCGTGTTCGGCGACGGCCTTCTTGGCCTCGGCAAGTTGCAGTTTATGGGTCATCCAGGTCATCTCTCGATACTGGACGCGCTTGACCCGCACGTCCAGCGGGGCGAAAATGCGCACGTGGAGGACGCCGGTCGCATTCTTGAGGACGGCCTGACCTCCCCTGCCTACGATGACGACGTTGCCTTGCTCGCAGGCACCCTGGATCAGCTTTTCAATCGTGCCGACGCACCATTCCTCGTTCAGTTGCTCGATGGTCAGCGTGTTGGACAGCAGGGCGTGTTGATCTTGAAAGAGGATCGGATCATAAGGGAAGGGAAGGTTGCGCGCATTCTCCTGTACTGTTTCATCTTCCGAGTCTACAGGTGCGTTCGCCGGGGTGACGATGGGCAGGCTCCGGTGCCCCAGCAGTCGGTCCAAAAAGCCGCGCATTTTAAAGTCATCTTCGGTCAGATCGACAATGGTGTCGGCGGATAAACTCATTTCGTCGGCCACCCCGAGCATCAAATTTTTGTCAAAATAACGGTATCCGAGCAGTTCGCAGACGCGGTTGGCAATTTCGTTGCCTTCACTGCCATACTGGCGGGAGATTGTAATTACGGCCATCGAACACCTCCTGTTTTGAGAACACAGGCTGCAACTTGGCGATGTTTTATGTGCGCAAGGAGGATGGTGGAGGCGGGTTGCCGGGTCTGTCACGGTGCTTCAAATCGGGTTGCAGCCGCACGAAAACCTTGTTTTTAGCATATCATGAGCTATCGTGCTTGTCAATGATCAAAAAAGGCGCACCGCAAGGTGCGCCTCGAGTTTTAGGCCCAAAACTGCCTGATGTAGCGCTGGGTTAAGCACAGCGAAAAGATCGTCAAGCGTCAAACGCCCTCCGTCATTTGGGTGTAACCCAGGTCTTGGTTTGGGCCGCTTTGTACAGCGCCTCCATCACCGCGCTGCGTACGGCGGCCTCACGCGCGCCGATCAGGGGCACGTCCTGGCCCAGCAGTGCGTCGAGAAACAGCTCAAAGGCGTGCGGCAAATCGGCGGGCAGGTTGGCCCATGGCTCTTTGCCGTCTGCGCCCTCGACGTGATTGCTCTTGAAATAAAGCTGCCCGTTGCAGATACAGGCATGCCCCTCGGTGCCGCTGATCAGCAGGGGCACCGGATCGGCCAGATCGACCCAGCCACCGGCCAGCACGCCGATCGTGCCGCTGGCGAACTTGAGCAGGCCCTCGCCGTACTCGTCGCAGTCGCCGTAACGCGCGGTGGCAATGCCCACATCTGCGGTGACGCTGACCGGATCGCCGATCAGCCAGAGCATGATGTCGAGGCGGTGCGTGCCCAGGTCGCCGAACGCGCCGCAGCCAGCGATTTTGGGATCGGCCATCCAGCGATAGTCGGTGTCGAACCAACCGCCGAGCGAGCCAGAGTGGCAGTTGCTCATGCGCACGCGGGTGATGCGGCCAAAATGACCGGCCTGAATCTGCTCGCGCAGAAAGCGGTGCATGCCCTGGCTGCGCATAAAGTAGCCGGTCTGGAAAATGAGGCCTGCCGACTCGATCACTTGGGCCATTTGGTAGGCGTCGTCAGCGCCCATGCCGAGCGGTTTTTCGACGAACATATGTTTCTTGGCCGCTGCGGCAGCCAGCACCAGCGCTTCGTGGCGGTCGGTTTCAGAGCAGATGATCACAGCGCTGATCTCGGCATCGTTCCAGATCGTTTGCAGGTCATCGACGGTTTGCGTGTTCAGTTCGGCGGCCCATTTCCGGGCGCGTTCGGGCTGCCAGTCCCAGACGTATTTGACCCGCACTCCATCGCGCGCGTTGAGGCGCTTGACAAAGCCGGGAGTGTGGATGTGGGCCGTGCCCACAAGGGCAAGGGTGAGCATGAAATCCTCCTCGTTGAGAAAATGAGATCGGGCAGGTTTCCTCGAACGCGGAGCGTTCGCAACCTGCCAGGTCTGAGGCTCTTAATCCAGTTTGACTTCGCCGCCGGCTTTTTGGCTACGATAGACGCCGTCGAGAATAGTCATCACCTGCAACGACTGCTCGGCGGGCACCGGCGACGGCGCGCCATCAACGACGGCCCGGGCAAACTCGACACATTCCTGCGCGTGCGGCTCCAACGCGTCCTGGGTGAGCTGCAAAGTGCGGTTGTAAAGCTGCTGGGTTTGATAGTTTGAGTTGTAAAACTCGCACTTGGGCCAGTGACAGCCGCCCTGAGTGCCGTACAGCCACATCTGCATGTCTTCGCCTTTGGTGTCGTGGTGCAACAGCCAGCTCACCTCGAGCACCAGTGTCGCGCCGTTTTCAAAGCGCACAAAGGCGGCGGCAAAATCCTCCACGTCAAATTCCTGGGGAATGGCCCCGCCCCAGATGCTGAACACGCCCTCTTGATGGGCCAGCTCGGCGCGGGCGACGCCGGTCACGGCGACCGGCTTGGGGTTGCCCATCAGCCACAAGGTCAGATCGAGGATGTGCACGCCGATGTCGATGCATGGGCCGCCGCTGGAGTGCTTTTTCATGATGAATCCGGGGCGGGTGGGGGCAGCGGCGCGGCGGAGCATCCAACTGCGGGCGTGGTAAACATCGCCCAACGCGCCGGCGACGATCTCGGCCTTCATTGTCTTGGACGAGCCGCGAAAGCGAAAGTGCTGTGCGGTCATCAGCAGTTTGCCCGAGGCGTCGCGCGCGGCGATCATCTCTCTGATCTCTTTGGGCGTCGCTGCCAACGGCTTTTCGCAGATCACATGCTTGCCGGCGTTCAGCGCGGCGATGCTCAACGGCGCGTGATAGTTGTTCGGCGTGCAGATGTCAATGATGTCGATGTCAGGATCGTTGATCAGTGCGGCAGAATCGGTGGTCAACCGGGTGACGCCGTATTTTTCGCCCCACTCGTGCAGCGGGGCCTCGACCACGTCGGACCCGGCGACGACCTCGGCGT
>JAFGEY010000069.1 GCA_016931365.1 Anaerolineae bacterium | reverse complement strand
TGGCGAGGATGGCAGCGACTCCAGGATTTGGCTGCCACCTGGGATGTGGTTGTCAATGAACGTCCCCAACTTGTGGGTAATAGATAGTTTTATGCAGCCTGCACATTTCATGCAGCGGTGGGACATTTTGTTCGCCAAAAGGAGGGCAATTTTTGAGGAAGGGCGAAGTATCCCAAGACGGAATCTGTTGGTTGTCCCTGTTTTTTGCCGTCCGACTATCCTGGTCAGGGTAGCATATACAAGGGATGCTTCGTCCCTACTTGACGGGGATGAGCAAGGTCGCCGCGCCGGGCTGACCCCGTTGCGTCGAGGCCAGCGCGGTGAGTCGCCAAGCGGTGTCCAGATCGGGCAGCGGCACGTCGATCTCCAGGTGACCGTCCGGATCGGTGATCGCTTCTGGCAGCCAGAGGATCGTCTCCGGCATAAACTGGCCGAGCAGTAGCGGCGGGGGTGGCGGTGTTAACGCGGGCTGTGGTGTCCGCGTGGGCTGGAGCGGCTGCGTCGGTTGGGGTGCCGGCGTCGGCGTGGCCTGCGGTCCGGCTGGCGTGGGGGTGGGCAGCGGCGGTGAGGTGGGGCTGGCCGTGACCACAACTTCTACTTCGACGATCTTGGTCACTTCTTTTTCTACCACCTTGATGACCTCTTTTTCCACTTCTTTTTCAACCACGACCGTCTCTTTGACTACAACCGTTTCTTTGACTACTTTTTCGACTTCGACGGTCTCCTTGACGATCACGGTTTGGGGCTGGCAGCCGCCCAGCCAGGCGATGAGCAGTGTGGCGCTCAAGAGCACAGCAGCGATTATAGCTCTGGCGGGTATGGTTCTACCTTGAAAATCGCCCCCACCCCGCCCCTCCCCCGTTTCACGGGGGAGGGTGTCGCTTGCCGTATTGCGTAGGCAATGCGCAATATGGCAAGCGACGGGTGAGGGCAGTGCTGCGCTCGCTTTTATCAGATTCCGTCGTTTTTGACCGATTAGCCCCACTACAGTCGAGAGCACAAAAATCGCACCCAGTCCCCACAGCAGCCAGGGCAGCCACCAGGGCCAGGTGCGCCGCGCCGGGCTGGTGGCGCGGGCAACAACCAGCAATTGGGTCGGCAAGCTGGCCCAGGCGGCGCGCGCGGCGACGTCCTGGGCGTCTCGCACAGCCTCGACGGCGGGCGGGTCGAGCAACGCCGGCAGGGTGAAGCCGCGTTCCTGTGTGTCGAGCAGCGCCGATTCGAGCAGGAAAAAGAGCTTGGCAAAGCCGGGCGCGCGCGCTTCGAGCGCAAAAACAGACTCGTCGACGACGGCGATGCCGACCACACTCTGGATGGGCATGCCGTTCAGCGCCGTGTCGATGCGCACGCGTGCCGTCTCGCCCGGCGCATAAGCGGGTTGGTCGGTCTGGAGGGTCACGTGCAGCGCGTCGACGGCGTCGACGACGGCAAAGCGGGCGTCCTGGACGACGGTGCCGTCGTCCAAGACCTGGTAGGCGTGCAGTTCGAGCGTGCCGGCCATGTCCGCCGAGATGTCCAGCGGCAGCGCGGCCCGCCCGCCCTGCAGGGTGAGGATGTGCGTGCTGAGCGTCTGCCTGCCGCGCACCACGTCAAGGTAAGCGGTCTCGCCCTGGCCCGCAAATACTTGCAGGTGCATCGTCTCACCTACTTTGTAGGCGGCGCGGTCGGGCCGCAGCAGCACCTGCGCGGCGATCTCGTCGGCAGAGAGGATGACTGTTTGCGTGGCCTGTCGACTGGCGGCGTCGCGGCCCATGAGGTAAAGCTCGACCTGGCGCAGGCCGGGCGGCGGCGTGAGGGTGAATTCGGCCAGGCCAAAGGCGTCGCTGGTCAGGCTGAACGAGCGATCCAGGATGCCGATGTCGAGGCCGGCCTGGACGGGCGCACCGTCGGGCGTGGTGACGAGCAGGTAGACCCGATTTTCGACGCCGGGACGCAGCCGCCCGCCTTCGGGCACGGCGTCGATGATCAGGGCACGGGCAGACACGGGAACGGTTTTCCCGGCCCACTCGACGCTCTCCGGGCCGGTCACGGCGGCTTGTAAGGCCAGCGTGGTCCGTTCGCTCCCCAACGCTTCCGGCAGGCTAAAATTGAATGTGACGTTGCCCTGCGCGTCGGTGCGACCGGTGACGGTGGCGAGCGGCACTTGGCGGCTTTCGAGGTAAGCGTTCAGGTTCATCGACAGGCCGGAGATAGGTGTGCCATCCGGTTGGGTGGCGCACACGCTGCCCTGCACCGTCTCGCCGGGCAGGTAATAGGGCTGCGCGGCGTCGATCTCGACGCGAAAGCGGGGCGTCTCGTATTGGCCCACCGTCACCGTGCGCTCGGAGAGGGCCTGGCCCAGGGCGGCGGTGAGCCGGTACTGCCCGTGCGGCGCGTCGGCGGGCAGGTCAAAATCGGCCCAGGCAATGCCGTAGGCGGACAGGCGGCGAGTCTGGCTCCACAGTGTCTGCCCTTGCGGGTTTTCGACCGCCAGGACGATGTCGCGCCCCTCGGCGGGCCGGCCGGTCAGCGCTTCAAGGGCCAGCGCGCGCAGGTGAACGGTCTGACCGGGGCGATAGAGCGGCTTGTCGGAAGCGAGCAGGACGCGAAAGCTGCGCCTGACCTCGACCGGCCGGACGATGCGCGTCTGGCCTTGCCCTGAGCGCGTTTCGACGATCAACTCGGCGTCGAGCGCGTCCGGCGCGTACTTGGGAACGTGAAACTGTGCATCGACCGTGCCTTGCTCGCCGGTGGAGCCGCTGTACAGCATCACCTGGTTATTCCCCTCGCGCAGATTGATGGTGACCTGGGCGCCCTCGACCGGGCGGGCGGTGTCGCTTTGGCGGACGAGCACCCGCAGCGCGGCGTCGGTGTCCGGGGTGAAAGCCTGGGGCACGACGACCAGCGTCTCCTGCGCATGCACCGGCGCGGCCAATGGATAGACCAGGGTGACGGCGATGATGCAGACCAGCAGGATCGCCGAGATGGCGGCGCTGACCAGGGCGGGGCGCGGGCGAGCAAAGACCGGCCAACTCAGCCCGGATCTCCGGCGCTCGCGCGTGCGTTGCAAAAGTACACGCTGCAAGCGGGACTTGATCCGCCGCGCCGCCTCGTCTGACAGGCGCAGTTGAGCCAGCCCGGCCGGGATCGCCGCGGACAGGTTGGCGCGCAGCCCGATCAGGCGATCCAGTTCGGCGCGGCAGTCCGGGCAGGCGGCCAGATGCGCGTCGATTTCGGCGTGCTCGTCGGCGGTTAGCTCATCGTCGAGGTAAAAGAACAGGTTTTGGCGAACTTGGGCGCAGTTCATCTTATTTATAAACCAAAGGCAGGTAAACCCGGTTGTTCATATTGGCGATCAAGGTGCGATACACACCGCCCCGATTCGATCCGGCCAGCAGCCAATGTTGTGTTCTGACCTGGTAGGCGGCCAGCGCATAAGCCGTGCCAGGCAGCGCCGTCGTGTCTGTTTGCGTCCATTCGTTTCCGCCATCGCTGCTGCGGTACAGGCCGGCTGCCGTAGCGCGATCCAGGTGGCCCAGGCCATCGCCGATCAGATCGTAGGTGCGCAGTGCGTCCGCCGACCTGGAAAAGTTGCCGTTGGCCTCTTGCCAGGTCAGGCCGCCGTCCATGCTTTTGTAAAGGCCGTGAAAGTGCGACTCGGCTGCGTAGACGACCCCAAGGTGGCGTGGGTCAAAGAGGATGGTGGTAAATCCATAGCCGGGGGTCAGAGTCAGCACCGGTGTCCAGGACGAACCGTTGTCTGCACTGTGCAAAATAGTGCTCTCGTGTTTGTTGCTAACGCCGCCCACCAAAAGGGCCTCCGGCTGCACCGGATCGA
>JAFGEY010000004.1 GCA_016931365.1 Anaerolineae bacterium | reverse complement strand
CGCGGCTTGATCGGCAAGTACTGCAAGTCGCTGGGAGAGCAAGCCGCCGCATAGAGTACAAATCTTTTTCTTAAAAGCTATAGCTTGGCTTTGATTTGACAAGCCTGCTGCTTTTGGATATAATCCCCCCATTGTGGCGCATTCGTCTAGCGGCCTAGGATGCCACCCTCTCAAGGTGGAGACCGCGGGTTCGAATCCCGCATGCGCTACACAATAAAAAACCGCTGCGCTCAAGCGCAGCGGTTTTTTATTTGGGGTCAGGCTACATCTGCCGCGGGGCCATGTCAACGCTCCAACGATCCTGAATGTCGGCGTTTTCGCGGATTTCGTCCAACTTGGTCTGAAACAACTCGGCACGGCGTTGATCCTGGTCGGCTTCGGTCAGTTGGCGCACTTGATGCCCCAGTACTTCGATCACGGCAATCCCATATTCGGTGGGTATGGGCTGCTGGAGGAGACCAATTTCAGCCCCAAAGGCCATTTCGGCAAAAAGCGCTCCAAACTGGTCGGCCAAGCCGTTGCGGTTGTTCCAACCCATATCGTACATTTCTTCATCCCGGTTGATGGGACGGAGTTCGTGGCCCAGGATTTCAATGATATGGAAGCCGAACTCGGTTTCTACCGGGAAGGGATACAGGCCGATTTCGCCGGTAAAGGCCGCTTCTTCAAACGCAGCCACCATCTCACCCCGGCCAAACCAGCCCAAGTCGCCGCCCTGATCCTTGTTACTGGTATCCATCGAGAGTTCAGCGGCAAGCGCGGCCAAGTCCTCGCCGGCGTTCAGCCGTCCGAAAATCGCTTCGGCTTCAGCTTGCGTTGCCACCAGGATGTGCCGCGCGTGGACCTGATCCTCGGAACCAGCAACAAAAGCTGCGATCTTGGTTTGTGCGTCAGTCTCATCTTGGGCCGCGACATAGCGCAGCCAGACTTGATCTTCTTCGGTTGGCACGTCCGCGATCTGCACCTCTTGCAATTTATCGCGCAGCAAGCTGGTTTCGATCATCCGGTGAAAGTCTTTTTCAGACATTCCCGAGCGTTTGAGGACATTTTGCTGAAATTCTTTGTACCTGGTCTGGAATGCCTCTTCAGTGTCTGGCGTTGCCGTCGGCAGCGGCGTTCCTTCTACAGTAGGCGTAGCTTCAGGATCCGCGGTTGGCGTTGGAGTCGGCGTTGGCGGGACGCTGTAGTGCTGGAACCAGGTTTCTTGGATTTCAGTTTGAATCTCTTGCTCGTTGACGGTCAGCCCCAGTTTTTGAGCCTCTTGCCGGACCAGGACTTCGTCGATCATTTCATCAATGATGCTCTCGTAAAAGGACGCTCTCTGTGACTCATCGATCTGGCTGATCGCGCCCGATTCGATGAACCCTTCGCTGATGAGATAATAGTACTGAAATTTGACGCGGCTTTGATAGTCGGGCAGGCGAATCTTGACGCCATTGACAATCGCAACCACTTGTGTGTTCTGAAGGACAAATCCGGCGACGAGAATGATCACAATCAGAGCAGCAACCGAGCCAGTGATCGCCCAAACCCACCTGAGTTGCTTTTCTTCACGTCTGCGGCGTGAGATCTGTTTTTTGGTCTGTTGGGATGTTCCCGGTTTGGATTTGATGTTCTTGGTCATAATCTACTCTCACAATTGGCTTGGGTATGGTTATAGAAATGCGGGCATAGGATTACATTGCGCACCTATGCCCGCAAACGACGAGTTTACGCCCATCCTTGATCAAACCCGAGTTGATCAAGGCACGAAGAGATGCTTATCGATTCGTCGTGAACTCGTGTCCCGGCGCAAGAGGCAAAAACGCCATATACCGGGCGCGCTTGATCGCAAGTGCAACCTGACGTTGATGCTTGGCACAGTTGCCAGTTTGACGGCGCGGGCGGATTTTGCCACTTCGTGTCAAATAGTTCTCAAGGAACCTGATCTCTTTGTAGCTAATCGGTACGCCTTGGCGTCCCACGCAACGTTGAGAGCAGCCGGTAGCCTTTTTGCGAGGACCAAAGTTGCGTCGTGGTCTTGACTGCCGCGGTGAATCGCCACGTTCGCGACGTTCATCGTTCTGATAGTTCTCGGACAATGTAAATACCTCCTCAACTGCCTCCGGACCTGACTTGTCCATAGGCAAAGCTAATTGTTGAATACGTCTGGGGTATCGGTTACCCGGTTTGCAGAGGGACCATGTGTATGGCTACCACTTCGGCACAACTGCGCTCAATTTGATCGTCGTCGACCCAACGTCGGTTCTTCATTCGACCTTCGACAAGCACATGCTGGCCTTTCTGCAAACTGCTTTTGCATTCCTCGGCCAGCATTCCCCAGGCGACGACGTTGAACCAATCGATCTCGTCGTGACGCATCCCATCTGATGCAACACAGGCCTGCGTCGAAACGATACTGAACGAAGTGACAGGTTTGCCGTATGGGGTATAACGCATTTCTGGAGCTCGCCCCAGGTAACCAATCAGCACAACTTTGTTATATCCTTGTGCCATAACCCCACCCTTAACCTAGTTGCTCTACTCTTGGCGAATAACCATATACCGCAGGATGTTTTCAGACAGCTTTATCGTCCGTTCCACTTCCGGCAGCACCGTGGGCGCAAATTGGCCCTGAATGAAATAGTACAATCCCTCCTGCACTTTTTTGATGGGATAGGCCAGCGTACGCCGTCCCCAGGTCTCCACTTTGTCGACCTGGCCCCCATCCGCCGACAGGATTTCACTCAGGCGCTCAACAAGGGCATTTTGCCCTGCTTCATCGACTTCTGGACGAATGATGAGTGCGATTTCATACGGATGCATTTCGCGGTAGTCCTCCTTTCCACGGGATTACCCCTGATCTTGCAATCTCGGACGATTGTCTTGTCAGGAGCAGAAAAGAACGAGGGCCGTTTGGATTAACCCGTCCAAATCCAGCACCCTCGTCCGCGACGGACAGAAATATACCACAAAATGCGAATTTTGGCAAACGAATGACGGCGGCAAATGCACCCACAAATATCCCACATCTTGCACCTGTAAAGAGAATCAGGTACAATATATCGAAATGATTTCCGCCATCTGCCGTGTCATTCCCGCTTTCCACCAGATACAAGGAGGTACTTGAGTGGTGTGGTCTCATTATTTGATTGCCGAGTCGGTGAGCGATGCCCTGGACAAGCTGGCTTCTTTTGATGGCGAGGCGCGGCTGATCGCCGGCGGCACCGACCTCGTCCTCCAGGCCCAGCGCGGCCAATGCCCATCGACCTCCATGGTCGATGTGACCCGCATCCCCGGATTGAATCAAATCAGCGAGCAGGACGGCTATATTGCCATCGGTGCGACGGTCACGCACGCTCAGGTGGCCGCTTCGCCGTTGATCCGCGCCAGAGCCAGCCTGCTGGCCCGGGCCTGTGGCAGCGTGGGCAGCCCGCAGATTCGCAACGTGGCGACGTTGGCCGGCAACGTGGTCAATGCCCTGCCCGCCGCCGACGGCGCGGTCGCCCTTTTTGCCCTGAACGCCCAAGTACAAGTAGCCTCACTAGATGGGCCTATTTGGATGCCCATTGCCGAGATGTACGAGAATGTCGGAGTGTGTACCATCGATCCCTGTGTCCAGATGGTGACGGCGATCCGCTTCAAGCCCTTGTCGCCGTCGGCCGGCAGCGACTTTCAACGGCTGGCCCGCCGCCGCGCACTGGTGTTGCCCATCTTGAACGTGGGTGTAGTGGTTGAGGCAGTCGATCAAGTCATCACCGACGCGCGCATCGCCGTGGGGCCAGTCGCGCCAACGCCTTTTCGCGCGACTCGGGCCGAGCAGGCCTTGATCGACAAGCCAGTAAGCGATGAAGCGATTGCCGATGCCGCCGGGCTGGCAATGGCCGACGCCAACCCTCGCTCCAGCCTGCTGCGCGGCTCACAGGAATACCGCGCGGCGATGGTCGATGTGCTGGTCAGGCGCGCCCTGGACAATGCGCTGCGGGCGGGAAAGGAGGCGCAATGAAGGTTGAATTTGTGCTCAACGGGGCAGCGGTTTCGGCTGAAATCGAACCCGGCGACCTGCTGGCCAACATCTTGCGCGACAAACTGGGCGCAATCGGGGTCAAGATCGGCTGCGGCGAGGGAGAATGTGGCGCGTGTACGGTGCTCATCGACGGCGTGGCGACCCTCTCGTGCATCTATCCGGCGGCCAAAGCCGCCGGGTGCGCAGTGACGACGATCGAAGGGCTGGCCGACGACGGCGAAATGCACGTCATTCAACAGGCCTTTATCGACAGTTTCGCCTCGCAGTGCGGCTATTGCACGCCGGGCCTGATCCTGGCCACCAAAGCCCTGCTCGACGAGAACCCCAGCCCGACGCGCGATGAGATTATGGCCGGCATTTCGGGCAACATCTGCCGCTGCACCGGCTATTACCAGATCGTCGACGCGGTCGAACTCGCCGCGCAGCGCCTCGCTGCGTCGCAGCATCTCGCCGCGCAGCATCTCGCATCGCAGCGCCTCGCTGCGCCGCAGCGCGACTTGTCGCGAAAGGAGGTGACGCCATGAAGGTCGTCGGGCAGAGCGTGCAGCGGTTCGACATTGCCACCAAAGTGACCGGCGGGCGCAAGTACCCGCAGGATTTCAACCGTGAGGGGCAGTTGTACGCCGCCGTCGTCTGGGCAAAACACCCGCACGCGCGCGTGGTGGGCATTGATGTCGGCAAAGCCCTGACTTTGCCGCACGTGATCGACGTGATCACCGCTCAGGATGTGCCGGTCAACGAATACGGCATCGACTATTTCGACCAGCAGGTGTTCATTCCCGTCGGCGGCACGGCCAAGTGGACCGGCGACCGGATCGCCGTCGTCGTCGCTGAAACCGAGGCGGCGGCCCGGCAGGCCGCCGCGCTGGTCAAGGTGGACTATGAACCTCTGGCCGTGGTCAGCGATCCGCGCGAGGCGTTGAAGGACGAGGTGCTCGTCCACCCGGAGCGAGGCAGCAATCTGCTCAAGCACCTCTTTATCCGTCGCGGCGATGTGGACGCCGCCTTGGCGCGCGCCGACGTGATCGTCGAGGGTCACTATGAGACGCCGTGCATCGAGCACGCCTACCTCCAGCCGGAGGCCTGCCTGGGCTACATCGACGAGGACGGGCGGCTGGCGTTGATCGTGGCGACACAGTGGCCGCAAGACGATATTCGACAATTGGCGCATATCTTTGATCTGCCGGAAGAGCAGATTCGCGTGCTCGTGCCGGCCGTCGGTGGGGCGTTTGGCGGGCGCGAGGATATGTCGTTGCAGCCCTTGGTGGCGGCGGCCGTGTTCAAGCTGCGCCGCCCGGTCAAGATGGTCTGGACGCGCGAAGAGTCGATCCAGGGGCATGGTAAGCGGCACCGCTTTTGGCTGGACTATAAAACGGCCTGCGCGCACGACGGCACGCTGCTGGCCATCGAGGCGCGCTGTGTCAGCGACGCGGGGGCGTACGAGAGCACGAGTTTGCCGGTGCTGTCCAACGCCGTCTCGTTTCTCGGCGGGCCATACGTGTGGCCGGCCTGCAAGATCGACGGCTATACGGCCTACACCAATAACGCGCCGGGGATGGCGATGCGCGGTTTTGGCGGCGCACAGGCGCCGATCGGCCATGAATTGCAGATCGACAAGCTGGCGCGGGCGATTGGGATGGACCCGGTCGAGTTCCGCTTGAAAAATATCCTGGTTGAGGGGAGCACTGCCCTCACCGGCAACGCGATGCCGCCCGGCACGGGGATGAAAGAGTGCCTGGAGGCGGCGGCGCGAGCTGCCGGGTGGGTTGAGCGGGACGGGCACTGGCACAAGCCGCAAGCGGAGCAGCCCGCTGCGCCATACAAGCGGCGCGGCATCGGCATTGCCTGCGCCTACAAGAACGTGGGCTATTCCTTTGCCTATGACGACAGATCGACGGCCCGCATCGAGATCAAATTGACCGCAAGCGGCGAGATCGACCACGTGCTGGTTCGCATGGCCGCCGTCGAAGTGGGGCAGGGTGTGTTCACCGCGCTGTCGCAGATCGCCGCCGAGGCTCTAGATGTGCCGATTGAAAAGGTGCGTTTTGCCTTTGTCGACACGAGCACGTCGCCCAACGCGGGGTCGTGCTCGGCGTCGCGCCATACCTATGCTTCGGGCAATGCGGTCTATGATGCCTGCCAGGAGGCGCTGGCCCAACGCGAGGCGATCCTGCGCGCAGAAACGGGCGAGCGGCACATCGTCGCCGAATACACCTACCGCGCGCGCACCCGTCGCCCGACGACGACCTGGGACCCAGCGACCGGCGAGTGCGACCCACACATCAGCTATGGCTTTGGCGCGCAGGCGGTGCTGCTCGACGTGGACGTCGAAACGGGCGAGATCGATCTGCTCAAGTTGTGGGCAGCCAACGACATCGGCAAGGCGATCAACCCGGCGATGGTCTACGGCCAGTCGGCAGGCGGGGCGGTGATGGGCCTCGGCTACGCCTTGAGCGAAGAGATCATTCACCGGGACGGCCGGCTGCGCACGCGACGGTTCAGCGAGTTTCACGTGCCTACCGCGCTCGACATTCCGCCCGAATTTGTGGACATTCAGATCGAAAAGGCCGACCCGACCGGGCCGTATGGTGCGACCGGCCTCGGCGAGACGCCCTTGATGCCGACCACGCCGGCCGTGCTCGACGCGATCGCCGATGCGACGGGCGTTTATTTGAGTGTGACGCCGGCCACGCCGGAACGGGTGTGGCTGGCGATGAAAAAGAATTCATAACGAAAGGAAATAGAAAAATGAGGAATAAATTCGTGTTGCTTTCAGGATTGTTGATTCTGGCGCTGCTGACGATGGGCTGCGGCGTGTGCTCGATGATCACCGACAAAGGCAAAGAGGTGGCCTTGACCAAGGTGGTCGAAGAGGTGGAAAAAAAGGTCGAAGAGATGCAGACGCCCGAGCCGGACGAGGAAAACGACGATGACGTCGAGGCGGGCGGCGACACATTGGGGACATTGGGCACGCTGGAGAGTTATCGTTACGAATTGAGCCTTGAGAGCACCGAAGGCGACCAGGTGACCAAAATGGTCGGGCATGGTGCGTATGTTCAGGACCCGCCGGCCAGCGAGATGTACGTCGAAACGACCCAGGCCGACAAGACCGACATCATCCACATGATCCAACTGGACGACCAGAGCTTTTTCTACGACAACGAGCAGGGCGGCTGGATTGTCTTTGATGCTCAAGGGGCAGCGGAAGAGGTGTTCGAGATGAACACCCTGGTGAATGACGAATACATCGATGCATTCAAGCTGGAGAAAAAGAGCGCCAGGGTCAACGATCACGACTGCCGTGTCTACAAGGCCGATGCCAAAGACCTGCCCAATTCGACTTTGGGCGAGGGAATAGAAATCACTGGCGGCACGGTGCGCGTGTGGGTGTCCAAAAAGCTGAATGTGATGATTCGATACGAGGCCGACATCAGCGGCACCAAGTCTGATGGCACGCCGGTCACGACCAAGATGGCGATGGACATTCTGGACGCCAACAAGCCGGTCAAGATCGCGCCACCGCCGGAAGACGAAATCATCGATGATATGTCTCTGGATGAAAACCCGCTGCCGCCAACCGTAGCCGCCGAACCCGAATCCGACGGCGTTGCCAAGAGCTTGCCCAAACCGGACGACGCCTCCGAACTGACCGGCGTCGATCTGACTGCGGCGCAGGCGATGGCTCAAAGCGGCGATTACGACCTCTATCAAACCGGGTTGGTGGGTGACGAGGCGGTCGAGTTTTTTGAGGCAGCCTATGCCGAGGCAGGGTGGACCAAAGACGAGACGGCCAGTATGTCGATGGAAGGGATGGCCGTGTTGACCTTCAAAAAGGACGGCCAGACGGCGAACATGATCATCAATGGGATGATGTCTCCGGGCACGTCACTGATCGTTGTCTACGTTCAATGAAATTTTTTTAGATATAAAAACGAGTTTTTGCGATTCCTTTTTGTTGCTGCGGCAGGTTTTTCTTTGCACATTTGTCCGAGATATAGTAAAATGAGGCGAGAATCCAAGTTGGTATGCAATCAAGGAGGGTAGCCAATGGTCGACTTTGTCCAGGTAGCCACCAAGGACGAACTTGCGGTTGGAACGATGCGCTCGGCCTGGGCCGGCGGGCGCAAGGTATTGGTTTACAACATCAATGGCGCGTACTATGCCACCGACGAGCAGTGTACCCACCGCGAGTGCTCGCTGGAAAAGGGACAATTCATCGGCAAGACGGTCAGTTGTCCCTGCCATTGGGCGCGCTTCGATGTGACCACCGGTGAGGTGCTCAGCCCGCCGGCGACCATCCCCTTGCCCACCCATCCGGTCAAGGTGGAAGGCAATCGTATCCTGGTCGGCGTCGATACGACCGACATTATTTAATTCCAGTTCACGTTCAGGGAGGAAAATAATGCTAAAGTACGAATGTATGGCTTGCGGCTATGTCTACGATCCCGAGATTGGCGACCCGGATGGCGGCATCGCGCCGGGCACCCCGTTCGAGGATTTGCCGGACGACTGGGTTTG
>JAFGEY010000068.1 GCA_016931365.1 Anaerolineae bacterium | reverse complement strand
GTGCGGCGGGCGGCCAAAGCGGAAAACCGCGCTCCAGATGAACAGCGGGCGCGGCGGCGGTTCGCTCAACTCGGCGGTGATGTCCCGGGCCGGCCCTTCGCCGTCAAAAAACAGCGTCTTGCCCGGATCGATCAACGTCACCTCTAGCCCCGCTTCTTCCATCGCCTCGCGCCGCACCGCCTGCGCCCAGGTTTCGTCCGCCTCCAGGTGCCCGCCGATGCCGATCAGCTTGGCGACCTGGGCCTCTCCCCGGTCGCGCCAGTTGCGGCGGTCTTCGAGCGCAAAGAGCAGGTGGTCGCGCCAGCACAAGATCAGGCCGGTCGAGTGGTCGGCGTCTGACGGCGCGAGTTGTTCGATTTTGATCGCCATATTGCTCCTTTAGCGATAATTTTGCAGCGCGGCATTCACTTCTTCCAGATCGAACGCCTGCGGGTCGAACTCGCCGCCGATCCATTCGAGCATCTCGTCGTGCTCGGGATGTTCAGGGTTCTGGATCGCTTCCAGAAAATCGGCATAACCCCACGTCCCACCGACATCTTCGGGCGGGCAGGCCATTTTGCCTTTGATGCAAATAGGGTACTCGACCTGCGGGTCGGCAGGCAGGACTTTTTCGACGAGGATACCGTGCTCCCAACTGTCGCCAAAATCATACTCGTACCGAAATCGGCCTCCTTCGCCAACCAGTTGGTTGAGCCGGTACCGCTTTTCGCTTTTGACCGGTTCCCAATCCTCTGGGCTGGGTTCGCCATAGTGGACGCCATCAATGGTGAACATGTGCAGGTGATAATCGGTCCAGCCTATCGCAGTCTGCAAAATGAGGTGCAAGTGGGCCAGGGTGACGTCGTCGGGCACCTGGATGCGCCGCCAGATGGGCGGCCGGAACCCCTCAAGGGTCACTTTGAGTTGGTAGATCGCTTCGCTTGCTTTTTTTGCCATCAGAATCTCCTTTCTTCAAGCCGGATTGACCACCGGCAGTGTCAGCAGCGCGTGCGGCACGACCAACACATCCAGGTCAGCCCCCAGGTCTTGTGCCACAATCTGCAACGCATCCTCCATCGTTGCGGCGGGGATCAGCTTGCAGGCGCGTACCACATCCGGGCATCCGCTGCCGACGACGATCACCTGGCACTGTTCCAATACCTTGGCCATCACAAACGCGCGCTGCCCGCCGGGCGGGTAGCCGTTGGCACGCGCGTCGTCGAGGATAAACTGTACGTCCGGCGCATTACGCATGGCCGCCAGAAAGCGCTGCTCACCCACTCCCGCACCGACGCCCTCCTCGCAGCGTGCCGGAGTGATGTAATAGCCGCCGGGCCTGACCACCGGCGTCGGCGCAAAATGCAGGTACGAAGGTGCGCGCGTAGCCTGGTACAGATTGGCATCCTTGGGAAAGCCTACTCCGCCGACAGCTATATCGTATTGCTGCGGCACGGACACCTCGTACATCGATCGCGCAAACTCGACCAGCCGGCGATGCGTTTCGACCGGCTCGCCGGCCATGACGCACACCACGCGCCCGTTGTCGTCGAGCACGGCATTGACGATAAAGCGCAGCCCCGCACGCAGCGCCGCTTCGGTGATCGCCTCGTGGAAGGGGTTGCCCTCGATCTTACCCAGACGCGTATTCGGGTCGTCGATGAAGCGCGGGCCGTGGCTGTAGGCGATCAATGCCTCACCCGCCGCGCCGACGGCGACCGTCTTGCGCCCACCCGAATACCCGGCGTACTGGTGCGGTTCGACAATCCCCGTTGCGATGAGCAAATCAGCGTCACACGCGGTCTTGTGTACTGATAGTGGGATGCCGTTTGCCTCGCCCAGATCGATCAGCGCGGCGGGGTTCTGCGGCGCGTTGTCGATCACCCGGTAGCGCTCAACCACGGTCCGGCCCAACTTGGCGACCTTTTCCTCGTGCGTGCTGGGGCGGTGCATACCGATCGCGCACAACAGGATGATATCCTCGTCGCGCACGCCAGCCCGTTCCAGCTCGCGCAAGACGGGCGGGATCAGCAGATGGTCAGGGCAGGCGCGGGTGCTGTCGGTAAATACAATGCAGACGGTGTCGCCCGGCCGGGCCAGGCCGCGCAAGGGCGGCGAGCCGACCGGCTCGGCCAGCGCTGCATCGACGGCCGCCGACACGTCGGGGATGGGCGGGACATGTCTGGACTCGGCCAGGTGCCCGCGCATGCCGGGTAAGAGGTCGAATTCGAGGTAAGTTTTGCCGAACGGGACGCGATAGGTGCTCATCCTGCTCCATCGATCTCGGATTGAATTTGTTCCACAAAGGTGTGCATAAAAGCGAGGCGCTGCCGGGCCATTTCCTGCCCGGTCGGCGTGACCGGCTGCCAGCTCATCTGGAAGCGAATCTGGTCGGCGACGGTGGCCGGCGGGCGGGTAAACGAATCGGCAAAGGGGGCAACGGCGTCGTAGGCGGGCAGATCGCTCTTGCTCATAAAGGCGCGCATCAGGCCAATGGCCCCCATCCCGTCGAGCATGTCGGCGTCGCGCAGCACGCAGAGCAGCAGCGTGTCGGTGCGCAGGCTGCTGTGCCAGCGCACGGCAAAGAGGATCGCTTCCCGTTGATCGGCAGGGAGGGGCAGGCCGGCCAGCAGCGGAGCCGCCAGCACCGCCGACCGCGCGCCGTGTTCGGCTTCCGGCCCGGGCTGCGTGCGCCCCACATCGTGGATCAGCGCGGCGATCTCGGCCAGCCACGGATCGACGCCCTCACCCCCGGCGATGACCAGGATGTTGCGCCGCACCCGGTCGACGTGCAGCCAATCGTGCGCCACCGCCAGATTGGCTGCAAACAGGCCGCGCACCCAGGTTTCAACCCGTTTAATGACTTGACACTGCACATCCATAACTGTCTTCGCTTTGCTTTTAGACGCTGTGAATCGAAGAACTAAAAAGGAGTATAGCCCACTCAATGGGGTTTGTCAATCATTTGCACAAATGGGTCAACCATGCTAGAATACGCGCTCATTCTATCCCACCGTGGGGAGGAGAGTTCAGGGGCATTCCGGCAAAATCCCCTGAACGTTTTTGTAAACGTCTGGTCGATCAATTCACCGAACGTGGCTCACCACAGTCGTTTGGGGCCGACGTATGACTTGGCACCTGGCGACAGCGTGAGCAAAAAAAACGGAAAGGAGTTCACAATCCTTCATGAGTACCCAAGAAGTCAAGTTGGATCGCCCCAAAAGCGGCTTTATGAAAGGCCGCATTGGTGCGCTGATCGTCAATCTTTGCCTGATCGTCGTGATCGTTGTCAGCGCGTTGTGGCTGCCGCCGATCTCGATCGGCAAACGCCTCGTTGAGGGTGGCTATACCACTTTGGGAGAAGAAATCTGGTCGATTGCCGATGCTGATGGCACGATCTTGACCGTGCTCCCCGACGGGCTGCGCGGGCAGCTAAAGGCCAAACTCTACGCTGTACCCCGTTCTGATTTTATCGCTGGTTCAAGCGATGAGGACCTTGTCGCTGCAGCGGCCGCACTCCCCACCTATGTCGACATCAAAAGCCCGGTTTACCGGCTTGCGCTGCGCGGCGAACAGCCATCGGCGGCGCTGCTGACGGTGCCCATCCCTAACGATGCCCTGCCCTACGAAACCCTCGATATGTATGCCTGGACGGGCACGAGTTGGACCTGGGTTCCCAGCCGCGTCATCGCCGAAGAAGATGTGATCCTGGCCGAATTGGACAGCCTACCCGAGCAATTCGACTTTGTCGTGGCGCAGACCAAGTTGCTCCCGCCGGTGATCTCGGCGGACCTGACCGGCAATGCCGTGCCCGAAGAAGCCGGTGGCACCGTGGTCGAACTGAACCCGCTCGCCCTGATGATCGGCGACGAGGGCCGGGTGATCGGCACGGCCAAGCTCGATCTGAGTATCGACACACCCTACACCATCATCCCGATGCTGACCAACTGGCAAGAGAACGAAGCAATCCGCAGCGATCTGGTCGACAATATGCTCGTCGACAGCACGCTGCGCCAGGCTCATATCGATGCCATCGTGCAGGCCGTGAAAGAGAACAATTTCCAGGGCATCTTGCTCGACTACCGGGCAATCAACCCGGCCCTGCGCGGCGCTTTTACCGAGTTTGTATCGCTGCTGGCCGATGCCTTGCACCAACAAGGCAAAACACTCGCCGTCCGCGTCGAGTATCCACGCCAGGTGGCCTACGATCAATGGGACACCGGCGTATTCAACTGGATGGCGCTCGGCAAGGCTGTCGATGCGCTGCAAGTGCCTAGCATTCCCGATCCGCAGGCCTTTGTGGCCGAGGGATTGATGGATCAGTTGTTCGATTGGGCCGTCACCCAGGTGCACCGCCACAAATTGCAGTTCATCCTCTCTACCCGCAGCGCCGACCGCAAGGGGAACAATCCCAAGTATGTGACCTATATCGAGGCGATGAAACCCTTTGCTAACGTCGTCGTCGAAGGCGGACGCGAGGCGGTTAACGTTGGTGAGCACGTTGTCTTTTTGTTAAGCACCGGCCAGGGCGGCACGGGGATCATGTACGACGAAGGCGCGCGCACCTACTGGTTCCGCTACCGCGACGATCGCAACGAGGAACACACCGTGTGGCTGGAAAACGCAGCCAGCATCGCGCACAAATTGGAGCGGATGGCCTTTTACAATTTCCGCGGCGTCGCCTTCCAGTACCTGCTCGACGATGGCAATGACGAGCAGGTGTGGCAGGTCGTCCACGAGTTCCACACCAAGACTATCCCTCAGATGACCGATCAATTCACTGTCGTCTGGACGATCAGCAAAGACGGCGCGACGGTTGAGCAGCTCACCACCTCGCTCGCCGAACCGCAGCTCGGCTGGGCCACCGATGACACTGGCACGTATCAGATCAGCGCCGCCGTCTCGTCCGATCTGGGCAAGACCACCACCGTGCAAAGCGAAACCCAGCTCAAGGTTGGGGAGGGCATCGTCCCGCCCGAGCCGGAGCCAGCCCAACCCGTAGGCGAATCACAGCCAGAAGCAACGGCGACGCCCACCCCGGAACCGACCGCAATGCCAGAGCCGACAGCCACACCCGCGCCGACTGCGGCTCCGGTGAGCGCCGCTCAGGCCACGGTCAACAGCGCCACGCTCAACCTGCGCGCCGGCCCCGGCACCAACTATGCCAAGTTGGGCGCTGTCCGCCAGGGTGACGTGCTGAACGTCATTGGCAAGAACGAGAACGGAAGCTGGATCAAGATCGCGGCCAGCAACGGCGTCGAGGCGTGGGTCAGCGTCGAGTTTGTCACGCTCAGCAGCCCGTTGAGCGGCGTCGCCCTCGCCCAGATTCCGCCAACGCCAACGCCTGCACCGCAGTCTACTCAATCTCCTTCTCAGCCCACCCAACCCGTTCAGCCCAGCGGGCCGGTCCCGGCTACCAGCAGCACCGGCTTTGGCTATGGCATCCAGGTACATGCGCCTTCCGGGTCGCAACAGGTCATGAATATGGTCACCGGCATCGGTTTTGGCTGGATCAAGCAGCAGGTGCGCTGGCAAACCACCGAAGGATCGAAAGGCCAGTATGGATTTAAAGATCTGGATGGGCTGGTCAGCCAGGCCAACGCCGCCGGGATCAAGGTGATGTTCAGCGTCGTCGCCGCGCCCATGTGGGCGCGCGGCGGCAAGACCGGCGACGGCCCGCCGGACAACTATCAGGATTTTTATGACTTTATGGGCGCGATGGCCGCTTATTTCAAGGGCCGCGTGGGCGCCTATGAGATCTGGAACGAGCAGAACCTCAAGCGCGAGTGGGAAGGCTCGCCGCTCAGCGCCGCCGATTACGTGCGCCTGCTCAAGGGCGCTTACCAGGCGGTCAAGGCCGCCGACCCCAACGCCAAGGTGATCAGCGGGGCCATGACCCCCACCGGCATCAGCGACGGGCAGTGGGCGATCGACGACCGCACCTACTTGCAGCAGATGTACAACGCCGGGTTGAAATACTACTGCGACGCCGTCGGCGCGCATCCCAGCGGGTACGCCAACCCGCCCGACGTGTATTATAAGGGCGGCGACTTTGACCCGTCGCGCGGCTATGACGACCACCCAAGCTTTTTCTTCCGCAACACGATGGAAGATTACTATAACATCATGGCCAAAAACGGCGACGGCAATAAGCGCGTCTGGGCCACCGAATTCGGCTGGCCGACCAATGACGGGATGGGCGTGCCGCCCAACGCCGGCTATGAATTCGCCGCCAACCTGACCGAGCAACAGCAGGCCGATTACATCGTGCGCGCCTATCAGTGGTCGAAAAGCTGGGGTCACGCCGGGACCATGTTCCTGTGGAACCTCAACTTTTGGCCCACCGTCGGCGCCGGCAACGAAATGGCCAAGTACGGCATCGTGCGCGGTGACTGGTCGCCGCGACCGGCGTACACCGCCCTGCAAAATATGCCCAAGTAGGCATTTTACAGCTTGAATAACACAAGAGCACAGCCCCGACGGTTCGTGCTCTTGTTGCTTTGGAGAGGATGGGCGAGACATCCCTTGTACGTGGTTTGCTGCCCAGGATGCTCGGACATCAGAGGTATGCTCAACCAGTAGATTCCGTCTTGGGATGCCTCACCCCAGCCTGTCCCTATTCCAAAGCCCTGATTTTTCACGGAGTTTGACATGAAACTGGATAAAAATTGGTTTCTATTCGTCGTTGTTATTCTTGGTCTGCTGCTTTCGGCGTGCCAACCCAAACAAACCGTGCCCACGCCAGTTGCCTGGGAGTCCAAACAAACGGCAACGCCGCCGGTGGCCGCGCAGGCCGTCACCCCGACGCCAACCGTCGTCACTCCAACGGCGACCGGCGAGGCAACGGCAACGCCGGCCATCGAAACGACGGCAGTGGAAGCAACTGCGACACCGCTCTCAGAAAGCCCTACACCCACTGCGACACCCCCGCCGACGCAGTCATCGTTGATGACCTCGCCCGACTATGGCATCCAGGCATTTATGTGGTGGCGGCCCGAAGTGGCAACGCGCGACCTGGGATTGATCAAAGATATGGGCTTTCGCTGGGTCAAGCAGATTTTCGCCTGGAACGCCATCGAGGGCGCGGCCAAAGGTCATTTTGACTGGTCAGCCACCGACCGCATCGTCGACGATGTCAATCGTTACGGCCTCAAGCTGCTCGTGCGCATCGATCGCGGCCCGGTCTGGGCGGGCGGCCAGGGTGAAAGCGGCCTGCCCACCAATCTGGCCGATTTTGGCGATTTCTGCACTGCGCTGGCCAGCCGCTACAAGGGCAAAATTCACGCTTACCAGATCTGGAACGAACCCAATCTGGCCCGCGAGTGGGGCGGCAAACCGCCCAACCCCGCCGAGTACGTGCAGTTGCTCAAGGTAGCCTACGAGGCGATCAAAAGTGTCGACCCGAACGCCATCGTGATCAGCGCCGGGCTGACCCCCACCGGCACCAACAACGCCGAGGCGATGCCCGACGACCTTTACCTGGAAGGGATGTACCAGGCCGGGTTCCAGCAGTACTGCGATATGCTCGGCCTGCACGGCGCCGGGTTCAAGGCCCCACCCGAGATGTCGCCCGATGAGTTAATGGCCGCTCCGGGCTACCCCTACGGCGATCAACGATTCTTTTGTTTCCGTCACGTCGAAGATATGCGCAAAATTGTGGAGAAACATAACGATGGCGCACGCCGCGTGGCGATCCTCGAATTCGGCTGGACCACCGACACGCGCGAAGGCTCGCCTTACGCCTGGCACGGCGTCAGCCAGCAAGAACAGGCCGACTATATGGTGCGCGCCTACCAATATGCCAAAGAAAACTGGCAGCCCTGGATCGGGCTGATGAGCCTGATCTATATCGCCGACCCGTACTGGACGCAGGAAAACGAAGAATACTGGTGGGCGATCACCGATCCCAACTACCCCACCCCCTGGACACGCCCCGCCTACGAGGCGCTCAAGGTGATGCCCAAATAACTGGTTTACCCTGGTTCCGACAGCGTTGCTGTCGGAAGCTTTTTATTGCTAAAAAGGAGAAAACTGGATGCAAGGAAGAGACAAACTCACCGCCATCGCGCAGCGGGTGCTTGCCCTCTCCGGCGCCGATCAGACCGAGGTGCTGGTAATGAGCGGCGACGAGTACCTTACCCGCTTTGCCGACAATCACATCCATCAAAACGTGTCCGAAACCGACACCGCCGTGCGTGTGCGCGTCGTATTTGGCGGGGCGCACAACGCGAAAATCGGCGTGGCTTCGGGCAACGATTTCAGCGAGGAGGCGCTGCAAAAACTGGTCGAGTCTGCCGAAACGGTGGCCCGCTTTCAGCAAGACAACCCCGACTTTGTCTCGCTGCCCGCGCCGCAGCCGGTCGAAGAGATGCTCGCCTATGCCGAATCGACCGCCGCCTGCACGCCGGAAACGCGCGCCAGAAGCGTCGCCACGATTTGCGATCTGGCCTGGCAGAACGGGCTGGTCGCTTCCGGCGCTTTTTCGACCAGCGTCAACGAGGTGGTGGTCGCCAACTCGCTCGGCACGTCAGCCTATCACTGCGGTACTTTTGCCAACCTGGTCACCGTGATTATGGGCGAAAACAGCTCCGGTTATGCCAGCGCCTCATCGATGGACGTGACCGAGATCGACCCAGCTGAGGTGGGCCACACCGCCGTCGACAAGGCACTGCGCAGCCGCAACCCCACCGCCATCGAGCCGGGAGCCTATACGGTGATCCTCGAAGAAGAAGCCGTCGCCACCATGCTCTTTACCCTCGGCTATCTGGGCTTTGGCGCGCTGTCGGTGCAAGAGGGGCGCAGTTTTATGAACGGCCATTTCGGCGAAAAAATCACCGGCGACAACATCACCATCTGGGACGACGCCTATGATACGCGCGGCATCGCCATGCCTTTTGACTTTGAAGGTGTGTCCAAACAAAAGGTGATGCTGATCGAAAACGGCGTCGCCAAAAACGTGGTCTATGACTCGTTCACCGCCGGGCGTGAGGAGGGCAAGGCTTCGACCGGGCACAGTCTGCCCGCGCCGAACAGTATGGGACCGATCCCGGTCAACCTGTTCCTGGCCCCCGGCGAGGCGACCAAGGAAAAGATGATCGCCGCCACCGAACGCGGTATCTGGGTGACGCGCTTCCACTATACGAATCCCGTGCACCCGATCAAGACCGTGCTCACCGGGATGACCCGCGACGGCACCTTTTTGATCGAAAACGGTCAAATCACCCGCCCGCTCAAAAACCTGCGTTTCACGCAGAGCATCCTGGAGGCGTTTGCCAACGCCGTGATGCTTGGCAAAGAACCCAAATTGATCAAGATGGGCTTTGGTGGGTTTGCCGTCTGCGTGCCGGCGATGAAAATTGACGGATTCACCTTTACCGGCAGCACCGAGTTTTAAGCGACAAGGAGATCATTATGAACGAGTTTACGGCGCGCGCCCTCAACCTGGCCCAGGTCAAGGGCGCAACCTATGCCGACATCCGCATCGTCAGCCGCGATACCCAGGATATTGCCATCAAAAACGGCGTCGTGCAGCAAATGGCCCTCGACAACTCGCAGGGCTTTGGCGTGCGCGTCATCGCCGATGGCGCGTGGGGCTTTGCCAGCAGCCACCTGCTCACCCCGCAAGAGATCGACCGTGTCACTGCGCTGGCGATACAGATCGCCAAGGCCAGCGCACTGACCAAAGCCGGCGACGTTGACATCGGCCCGCCGGAAGTGCATAGCGGCAGCTATCGGACACCGGTCGAAATCGATCCCTTTGAGGTGCCGTTGAACGACAAGGTTTCGCTGCTGCTCGCCGCCGACCAGGAGGCGCGCGCGGTCAAGGGTGTCGCCGTCGCCACCTCGTCGCTGGCCTTTCAACGCGAACGCAAGACCTTTGCCAGCAGCGAGGGCAGCTATATCGAGCAAGAGATTGTCGAAAGCGGCCTGGGCGTGGTCGCTGTGGCAGTGGCCCAGGGCGAAATGCAAAAACGCTCCTACCCCAACTCATTTGGCCGGCATCAGGGCACAGCAGGTTGGGAGTTCATCCAGCAGTGGGATTTGGTCGGCAACGCGCGGCGGATGGGCGAAGAGGCCGTCGCCTTGCTCAGCGCACCGCAGTGCCCCGGCGGCGTGACGACGCTGATCCTCAACGGGCCGCAGTTGGCGCTGCAAATCCACGAGTCGTGCGGCCACCCGATCGAACTCGACCGCGTGTTTGGCACCGAGGCGGCCTATGCCGGCACCAGTTTTCTCACTCCGGAAAAATACGGCTCGTTTCGCTACGGCTCGGATCTGGTGCACATCACCGCCGACGCGACCACGCTCACCGGCCTGGGCACCTTTGGCTATGACGACGAAGGCGTGCCCGCGCAGAGCACCGACATTGTCAAGGATGGGCTGTTTGTCGGTTATCTCACCTCGCGCGAGACGGCCAGCCAACTGCGGAAAATCCTTCCCGACGCACCCGCGCGCAGCAACGGGACGATGCGCGCCGACGGCTGGAATCGCATCCCGATCATCCGCATGACCAACATCAGCCTGCAGCCCGGCGACTGGACGCTCGACGACCTGATCGCCGATACAGACGATGGCATCTATATGATCACCAACAAGAGCTGGAGCATCGACGATAAACGGCTCAATTTCCAGTTTGGCACCGAACTGGCTTACGAGGTCAAAAAGGGCAAGTTGGGGCAGATGTTCAAAAACGCCACCTATACCGGCATCACACCGCAGTTTTGGGGCGGCTGCGACGCGATCTGCAACGCCGATCACTGGCACGTGTGGGGCACGCCCAACTGCGGCAAAGGCCAGCCCGGACAGGTCGCGCATACCGGTCACGGCACGGCCCCGGCGCGCTTTCGCAACGTGCAGGTGGGATTGATGAAATAACGCCCGGTAAGGCACAAAAAACAAAGCCACGCGCTCGAGCGCGTGGCTTTGTTAGTTCAGAGCAAACGTTAGAATGTCCCCTTCATGCGCGGGTCAAAGGCGTCGCGCAGGCCATCCCCCAAAAAGTTGAAGGCCAGCGAGGTCAGCACCAGCGCAATTGCCGGCGCCAGGAGCACATGCAGGTGCGAGCGCATCGCCCGGTACCCGCTGTCGATCATAATCCCCCAGCTTGGCGTCGGTGCATTGACCCCCAGGCCGATAAAACTGAGGAACGCCTCGGTAAAGATGTAGCCAGGTATAGCCATCGTCTCCGAGATGATGCACGGCCCCAAAATGTTGGGCAGCAGGTGCCGGAAAATGATCCGCATATCGCTGGCGCCGATCATCCGCGCCGACTCGACGAACTCTTTTTGCTTGTACGAAAGCACCTGCCCGCGCGCCAGGCGCGACATCCCAATCCAGTTGAGCGCGCCCAGGGCGATAAAGATGAACAACATCCCGCCCATCCGACGATCCAATGCGACCATCGGCGCAGCGATGAGACCACCACCCCCCTGGTTGGCCACCGCCTTAAAGTAGACCTGCAGCAGGATGACAAAGATCAAAAAAGGAAAACCCCACAACACATCGACAATGCGCATCATCACATTGTCGACTGCGCCACCAAAGTACCCCGACGTCAACCCGTAAACCAGGCCAATCGCCAGACTGACTGCCGAGGCGACAAAGGCAACCGACAGGCTGACCCGCGCGCCATAGATCACACGGCTCAAAATGTCGCGACCAAAGCTGTCGGCCCCCAACAGATATGGGCTGCTCGGATCCACGAGTCTGGAGGCCTTGTAATTGTCCTTGAGCTTTTGCTCGTCGACGCCTTCCGGCGCGACCAATGGCGCAAAAATTGCCACCAGGGTCAAGAGGATTAAAAAGATACCACTGCCCACAGCAAGTTTATTTTGAAGCAAGATAATCCACGCATCCTGCAGCGGACTGCGCGGTTTGCGCGTGATCCCTTGCTTCAGATCAATGGCCGTAGCCATCTCTTTTTTCGTTGCCACGCTATATCTCCTTCAGAGGGAATACATCCGCGTCATCCCGTGAAAAATGCAAGCTTACTACACGCTGTTCAGCAAGGTCAATCGTAGCGGATGCGGGGGTCGAGCCAGGCATACGTAACATCGACCAACAAGTTGGCAATCACGATCGCCACCGCATAAAGCAGCGTCGTCCCCAACACGATCGGATAATCGCGGTTTCCAATGCTGGTAGTAAAGTGCCGCCCCAGGCCGGGAATGCCAAAAATGATCTCGACCGTAAAACCGCCGGTCAAAACCGCTGCAAACAATGGGCCTAACACAGTCACTACCGGGATCATGCTGTTCTTGAGCGCATGCCGCACAATGACGAAATACTCGCGCAAGCCTTTCGCGCGCGCCGTGCGGATGTAATCCTCCTGAATCACTTGCAACAAACTGCCCCGGGTCAACCGGGCGATGCCCGCCGAAAGGCCGTAGCCCAAAGTGATGGCCGGCAAAATCCAATACTTGGGCCCTTGCCATCGAGCCACAGGCAGCCAGCCCAGCTTGAGAGCAAAGATCCAGATCAAGATCGGCCCGAGCACAATGTTAGGGATAGAACGCCCCAGAATGGCAAAAAAGGAGGTCGCATAGTCGACCATGGTATTTTGTTTGAGCGCACCGATACACCCGGCAGGAATGCCGATTGCCAGCCCCAGCGCCAGGGCCATCGCCCCCAGGTGGGCCGATATCGGCAGCGATTGGGTGACCAGTGCGTTGACGGTCTGCGTGCGATAGCTGAACGATGGGCCGAGATCGATCCACAACAGGTAGCTCTTTTCACTCAATTTAACAAAGACAATCGCCTGGTCATCTCTGGGCGCGCGTTCTCCTTCATCCAGAGTGATGATGCGTGGCACCAAAACGTCATAGACAAAGCGAAGGTATTGCATCCACACGGGTTCATCCAGGTGGTATTTGGCTTCCAGGTTGGCGACGATCTCGGGGGGCAGAGTTCTATCCCCGACGCGATCGAACGGGCCGCCGGGGATAGCCCGTACGAGCACAAACGTCGCCAGGGTCACAGCCAACAACACCGGGACAAACGAAAGGATACGACGGATGATATATCGCGTCATACATTTTTCCTCCTATATCTCACAGATACAGCCAGGCACGCCGCATAGCCACGCTTTCCACAACGCGAACACGTGTGTTCGCGAACACGTGTGTTCGCACACATCTATGCTGAGGAAAACGCACCTACCAGGTTATGGGATCAAACATGCGTGCGGAATATCTGTCAGATTGAAAAGAGCCATGCAGCCCTTCAAACTCGAGTTTATCGAGGCTGCATGGCACATTCATACAACGTGCAGACGAGTTACTTGGTGGCCGCTTTCTTGGCCGCCCAGTCGATCGTCCACTTGTCCCAGTGCTGTCCACCAAGCGCCTGGTAGGTGCGGGTGACCCAGGGCTTGTTCACAACAACTGTGGTATAGTAGTAAATCGGCGCATAGGCAGCTTCTTCTTCGCTCAAAATCTTTTCAGCCTGATAGTACAGCTCCTTGCGCTTGGCAGGATCCTGCTCCATGCCGGCCTGCTTGGTGATCTTGTCGTATTCAAGCTCTTCAGTTTCGGTGCAGGTGTCATCGAGGCAGCCACGACGCAGGTTGTTGGCGCCGGCCTGGTTGTTAAAGACTTCGTGCAACCAGTTGTTTGAGTCGGCATAGTCGGCGCACCAGCCCAAACGCCAGATGTGCGGCATATCAGCCAGCGGAGTCGTGTTCCTGGTTGTTTCCAGGTAGACACCCCATTCCTGGTTGACGACCTCAACCTCGACGCCCAGCGTCTCACGCCACATAGCCTGGATCGCCTCAGCGATCGCGCGGTGGCCTTCGCTGGTGTTGTGCATCAGGGTCACGGTGGGGAAGCCTTCGCCGTCCGGATAGCCGGCCTCGGCCATCCACTGCTTGGCCATTTCTTTGCCCAGCTCGGGATCGAGCGCCCACGGCGCGATGCTCGGATCGCCGGCCGCGCTGCCAAAGATGCCGGATGGCGCAAAGGTGTTGGCCGGAAGCTGGCCGCCCTTGGTCACGTTTTCGATCAATGCCACGCGGTCGATGGCCGCCGAGAAAGCCTTGCGGACGAGCACGTTATCGAATGGCGGTTTATTGTTGGTAAAACCATAATAGTAAGTGCACAACTGCGGTGCGATGTATAGTTCTTTGCTCAAAACGGGGTCGCTCTTGACGCGGTCCATTTCTTCCAGCGGCGGGCCGGTCACGTCGAGTTCGTTGTTCTCGTACATCGCAAAGGCGGTGGACGCTTCGACGATCATAGTGGCTTCGATGCGCTCGATCTGAACCTTGGCAGCGTCATAGTAGTGCGGGTTCTTGACAAAGATCATGCTGTCGTGGTGGACCCATTCTTCCAACAAATATGGGCCGTTGGTGACGATGTAGCCAGGCTCAACCCAACGGGCGCCCCATTCATCGATCACGGGAGCGTAGACGGGGCGGGCCACCCACATGCTGGCGATGCCGGGGAAGTAGCCAGCGGGGTTTTCCAGGGTGAATTCAACGGTGAAATCATCGACGGCTTTGACGCCAATGGTTTCCAGATCGGTCTCTTCGCCGGCGTTGACGGCCATCGCGCCCTTGATGATATAGAGCACGTAGGCATAGTCGGAGCCGGTTTCGGGGTCGAGCGTGCGCTTGACGGCGTATTCGACGTCGTGGGCGTTGACCAAGCGGGGATTGCCCTCTTCATCGGTGATGACGGTGGCTTCCTTGGTGCCGGGGTTGTATTGCACCCAGGGCACATCGTTGCGCATCTTGAAGGTCCAGACCAAACCATCAGCGGAGACGCTCCACTCGGTGGCCAGCTCGGGAATCACTTCGCTGGTCACGTCGTCAAAGTCGGTCAGGCCCAGGAAGAGCATTTCATCAACCTGCACGGAGGTGGTATCGGTGCTCAGCGCGGGGTCTACTTGCGGCGGTTCACCGCCCAGGTTCCAGTCCAAAGTCACCACGTCCGGGCCTTCAGGGACTTTTTCAACAACAACGGTTTCTTTGACGACAACGGTTTCCTTGACGACCTTTTCAACCTCTTTTTCAACGATCACGGTTTGGGGCTGGCAGGCGGCGATGGCGAGCATCGCAATCACCAACACACCTAGCAAGGCCATTATCTTTTTGTTCGACATTTTTCCTCCTTGTTGACTAAAAGAAATAAAAATCCGATAGCCGGGTGCGGAAACCCGAAAGAATCGAGCTAGAGCCGCCTTTGACCTCCTCTCAACGCGATCTTGCTCCGTTGCCAAGATCGAGATACCCATCAGATATTGTTAAACATAAATCGCCCGTTTGAATGATCTCACTTGCGGGTAAAGTTAATTCTTTGGGGGCGCAGGGCGATTGACTGAACGTTATCCCGTCAAGTGACAGGCGCACCAGTGACCGGGAGCAATCTCTTTGAACTCGGGGTCCTTTTCCTTGCACACATCCATCACCTTAGGGCAACGCGTGTTAAAGTTGCACCCCGGCGGCGGGCTAGCCGGGCTGGGCACGTCGCCTTCCAGAATAATACGTTTGCGCGTTTCCTCAACTACAGGGTCGGGAATGGGAACCGCAGAAAGCAGCGCTTGAGTATAGGGGTGCTCCGGATTTGCATACAGATTGTCACGATCGGTTAATTCGACGATCTTGCCCAGATACATCACGGCCACGCGATCTGAAATGTGGCGCACCATCGACAGGTCGTGGGCAATAAATAGATAGGTCAGCCCCAATTCGTGCTGCAGGTCTTCTAGCAGGTTGACCACCTGGGCCTGGATCGACACGTCCAATGCCGAAATCGGCTCATCGCAGACAATAAACGAGGGGTTCAAGGCCAGAGCGCGGGCTACGCCGATGCGTTGTCGCTGGCCGCCGGAGAACTCGTGCGGGTAGCGGTTGATAAAGTAGGGGTTCAATCCAACCACCTTGAGCAGTTCTTGCACGCGCTCCTGGCGCTCCTTACCCGAAGCAACATTGTGTACTTCGAGCGGCTCACCGATGATGCTGCCGACCGTCATACGGGGGTTCAAAGACGCGTACGGGTCCTGAAAGATCATCTGCATCTTGCGGCGCTGGCGGCGCAGTTGCTCGCCCTTCATCTCGACCAGGCTTTCGCCTTCAAAATAGATGTTGCCTTCCGTTGGACGGTAAAGCTGCAATACTGTGCGTCCAGTTGTCGACTTGCCGCAGCCGCTCTCGCCCACCAGGCCCAACGTTTCGCCGCGGTACACATTGAAAGAAACCCCATCAACGGCCTTGATCGCGCCAATTTGCCGCTGAAAAATGATCCCGCGCGTGATAGGAAAATATTTCTTGAGGTTTTCAACTCGAACCAGAACTTCTCTTTCTGCCATTCTCTCATTCTCCTCTGTCTTGGGCATTTTTATGTCTCTAGCGAGTATATCCTTCGGTCGCCCTGGTGTTCCAGCAAGCAGTGTGATGATCCATCCCCGTTGGTTCGAGCATGGGGTTCTCTTCAAGACAACGATCGATCACATAGTCGCAACGTGGCGCAAAGGGACATCCAGGAGGCGGCGAGATCAGGTCGGGTGGCAAACCTTCGATCGACTGGAGTTTGGTGCGCGCTGACTCGTCCAAACGTGGCAACGACCCCAACAAACCGATGGTATACGGGTGCCGCGGCCGGGCATAGATTTCCTTGACCGGGCCGGTCTCGACGATATAGCCGGCGTACATCACGTTGACGCGGTTGACCAGGCCGGCAACCACGCCCAGGTCGTGAGTAATCCAGATAATGGTCATCCCGATGTCGTCGCGGAGGCGTTTAACCAGATCGATGATCTGGGCCTGGATGGTCACATCGAGGGCGGTTGTCGGCTCGTCGGCGATGAGAATGCGCGGGTTGCACGAAAGCCCCATCGCAATCATCACACGCTGGCGCATACCGCCGGAGAACTGGTGCGGATAGTCATCGATGCGCTGCTCAGCCTTGGGAATACCAACCATTTCGAGCAACTCAATCGCCCGCTTGCGAGCCTGGGTTTTGTCCATCCCCATATGCAGTTCGAGTGCTTCCGTCACCTGCCGGCCGATGGTCAACACTGGGTTGAGCGATGTCATCGGGTCCTGAAAAATCATGGCGATCTTGTTGCCGCGCACGTGCCGGATCTCATCCATATCCATCTTGAGCAAGTCACGTCCCTCAAAAAGCACCTCGCCACCCGTAATCTTGCCGGGAGGTTCTGGAATGAGACGCATCAAAGACAGCACACTGACGCTTTTGCCACACCCACTCTCTCCCACAATGCCCAGTGTTTCGCCTTCACCCAGGCTATATGTAATGCCGTTGACCGCCTGAACGACGCCATCTTGGGTGTAAAAGCGCGTCTCCAGATCTTTGACCTCTAGCAACGTGACCATAAAGTTTTCTCCTTTAAACCCTGCTGATATGTGCTGTTCGTTTCAAAGGTCAGTACTCGTCAACGATGCCCCGATAGCTATCTATCCGCTACACGCCAGGCTTTAGAACAACAGATCGTTCTTGACTGAGCGACAGATTGAAACCGAACTGAATTTATTCTTATTCTTCCAGGCTTACATCGGCCAGGTTCATTGTGTCCTGACCGGTGATCACCAGACCCTTGACGTAAGATTTGACCAGATAATAGCCGCCGCTGTGATAAATGGGAATCCACGGCACATCGTTGACCAACAATTCCTCGGCCTGCTGATAAAGCGCCATTCGCGCGTCGTAATCCTGTTCAACGCGCGCCTCCTCGACCAGGGCATCCAGTTCGAGGTTGCTATACGCGCCATGGTTGTAGGCGCTGGTAGAGTGGAACAGCAGATCCAAAAAGTTTTGCGGATCTGGATAATCAGCGATCCAACCGAGCGAATACATCTGGTATTTTTGCGTGTCAAGGCCGCTGAGGAAAACACCCCAATCCACTACCTCGACCTCGACTTCGACGCCGAGCACTTGCAGGTACATCGCTGCCAGCGTCTCGCCGAATTCGGCCCCAGTGACGGTCAGCGTGATCGGCGGCAGTTCGCTGGCATCGCCGTAATCGGACTCGACCATCTCCTCAAGAGCCATATCCGGATCAAAGGGAATGCCTTCCAGGTCGGGGTTGTACCCCGGCATGCCCGGCGGCAAGATGCCATTGGCCGGAATCACTGTCTTGTTGAACACAATGTCGGCGATGGCTTGCTTGTTGGTGGCATAGGCAAAGGCGCGACGCACGTGCACGTCGTCAAAGGGGGGTAGCGAGGCATTAAAGCCAATGTACCACACATCAAGCTGCGAAACAATGCGCAAATCCTGGTGCAATGGATCGTTCGGATCGAGCACGCGGTCGATGTTGGCCGCGCCGACCTCGATCACGTCCAGTTCGCCACGCTCGTACATATTCATCGTGCTGCCGCGATACTCGAAAACCACTTTGTCCAGCTTGGGCCGGCCCAGGTAATACTCATCAAAAGCAGCCAGCACCATCTCATTGGCCGCATTCTTTTCCACCATAAACGGGCCGCTGCCGATCGGGCTGGCCAGCCAGTTACGCTTGGCGTCTTCGACATTTTCTTTGCAGACGATATATGAGGTCGGATAGGTCAGCTTGGCGAGGAAATAGGGCTTGGGCGCATCGATGGTGATCTGGACGGTGAAATCGTCAACTGCCTTGAGGCCCTCGATAGAGCCGGACTCGCCCATCGTGCGCGCCATCACCCCGACAATGTCGTTCAGATAAGACTGCGCGCGCTGCACTGAGCCGCGCTTGGGGTTGCAGGCACGTTCGAATGAATAAAGCACGTCTTGGGCCGTCACCTGGCGCCCATTGTGAAATTTGGCGTTCTTGTGCAGGTAAAAGGTATAAACCGTGCCCGTCGCATCGATCTCCCATCGCTCGGCCAGATCGCCCACCACATTCAAGTTGGCATCGAGCTTGACCAGACCACTGAACAGCAAGCTCACAAACTGATGCGAGGTCGAATCCTGGGTGATCGCCGGATCGAGCGTTTCGGGGTCTTGGCTCCACAGGCGCAATATGTTCTCTTGCGATACATCGATCGGTTTGGGAGTTGCCTTCGGTCCCGGCGTGGCCGTCGGTTGATCGGGTACGGGTGTCGGTGTCGGTACAGAAATAGGGGTTGCCGTTTCCGGCTTGAGCGGTTCGGGCGTGTGGGTCGGCGTCGGACTGGGCAAAATTGCCGGAGTTTGCGTCGGCGTCAAACGGGTAAACTGGCATCCCAGTCCCAAGAAAGCCAACAATAGAAAAAGATACATTAGCTTTTTCTGGACAATCATCGATTCTCTCTTCTCCGTCCCGGCGTATGAAAAAAGACACGACAGGGAAAAACAGCAGTTATTGTAAGGTGAATAATCAAAAAAGTCAAATGAGATTTGGGCACAAGAATTGACAACAATCCATTCTCGGTGTATACACCACACCAAATCATTCCCCGCCGTCCAATCACAATCCTATCGTTTTTTGAGGAGGCTTTTTATGCGTATTCTCTACATTGACATTGACACTCTGCGCCCCGATCACCTGGGCTGTTATGGCTATGGCCGCAACACCAGCCCCAACATTGATGCTTTGGCCAGCCAGGGCGTCCGTTTCGATCACTGCTACAACACCGATGCCCCTTGCCTGCCCTCGCGCAGCGCGCTGTGGAGCGGTCGCTGCGGCTTTCACACCGGCGTGGTCAACCACGGTGGCACCGCCGCCGATCCATTCATCCAGGGGCCGGAACGTGGCTTCCGTGACGTGTACGACGCCACCAGTTGGATCGCCGGCCTGCGCCGCGCCGGGCTGTACCCGGTCACCGTCAGCCCATTTGGCGAGCGCCACTCGGCCTGGTGGTGGTACGCCGGCTGGCGCGAGGTCTATAACCCCGGCAAGGGTGGCATGGAAGGCGCCGACGACATCACCCCCTATGCGTTGGACTGGATCGCGCGCAACGCCAGGCGCGACAACTGGTTTCTGCACGTCAACTATTGGGATCCGCACACCCCTTACCGCGCGCCGGAGTCCTTTGGCAATCCATTCGAAAACGATCCGCTGCCCGCCTGGCTGACCGAGGGAGTGCGCCAGCGCAGTTGGGATGGTTTTGGGCCGCACAGCGCCCAGGAGCCTTACGGCTACGGCGTGGAAGAGTGGGACCGGCAGGTTACTGCGCGCTACCCACGCCTCCCAGCTCAACTCGACTCGATGCAGGCCGTAAAACAATGGATAGATGGATATGACACCGGCATCCGCTACGCCGACGAGCATGTGGGCCGCTTGCTCAATGCACTCGCCGATCAGAGTGTGCTCGACGACCTGGTGATTGTGGTCAGCTCGGATCACGGCGAAAACCAGGGCGAGCTGAACGTGTGGGGCGATCACCAGACCGCCGACGAAATCACCTGCCGCGTGCCGCTCATCGTGCGCTGGCCCGGCCTGACCACGCCGCGAATCGACACCGGCCTGTACCACCAATACGACTGGGCGGCGACGATGCTCGAACTGCTCGGCGTCGGCGTGCCTGCCAACTGGGACGGACGCTCGTTCACCGAGGCGTTCAAGGCCGGACAAGATGCCGGGCGACCCTACCTGGTGGTCAGCCAGAACGCCTGGTCGTGCCAACGCGGGGTGCGCTTTAGGCACGACGGTGATGAGTACATCTGCCTGCGTACCTACCACGACGGCTACAAGATGCTCGATCCAGTCATGCTCTTTAACCTCAGCATCGACCCGCACGAACAGCACAGCCTGGTCGATGGGCGCCCGGAGCTGGTCAACCAGGCGATGGCAATGCTTGCCGAGTGGCAGCAAGACATGATGAGGACCAGCACCACCAATGTCGATCCGCTGATGACCGTGTTGCGCGAGGGCGGCGCGTTTCACACGCGGGGCAATCTTCCCGCCTACCTGGCACACCTGCGCGCTACCGGCCGCGCCCATCATGCCGAGCACCTGGCCCGCGTTCACCCGGACGAGGTGTAACTCTCCCACACGCAATCTCGCCCCGCTGCGTTTGCAGCGGAGCGAGATCAGGAGAGAAAACGTGTCCAGGTTTTCACATCGACTCATGATACCCGGTTTTCTCCGGCCCGTCTAGTACCCAAATGGGGCATTTTGAGCGGGACGAGGCCCTGCCTGCCAGTCCTACACAGCAAAGGGGTCAACGGCGTCGCGGATGGCGTCACCCACCAGGTTAAAGCCCAGTGAAGTGATCATAACCGGTACGATGGCCCAGAGAAGCCATGGCTTTTGCAAGAGCACGCGCGTCTCCTGTGCCTGGCTGAGGAGGAGTCCCCAGCTCGTCATCGGTGGGCGGATGCCCAGGCCGAGAAAGCTCAGTGCGGTCTCGCCCAAGATCATGCTCGGAATGGCCAGGGTAGCCACGACGATCACGTGACTCAATGCGCTGGGCAGCAGGTGGCGTAGAATGATGCGCAGATCGCTGCAGTTTGCCACCCGCGCCGCCAGGACGAAATCGGTATCGCGCATCGCCAGCACCTTGGCTCGCATCTGCCGTGCCAGGCCGCCCCAGTTGACCAGGGAGAGGACCACGGTAATGCCAAAGTAGGTCTTGACCGAATCCAGGCCCGGCGGCAAGGCCGAGGCCAGAGCCATCCACAGCGGGATCTGGGGAAAAGCCATCAACACCTCGACGATGCGCATCGCGATATCGTCAAACACGCCCCCATAGTAGCCCGCTGCCATCCCCACCAGGCAGCCGATGACCAGGCTCAGAGCAACCCCCACCAGTCCCACCGTCAAGGAAACCTGCGCGCCGTACAGGATGCGGGTAAACAGGTCTTTGCCCAGGTCATCGGTGCCCAACAAAAAGACCTTACCCGGGTCGTCGACGGTAAAGAGATGGAGATCGGCCTCAATAAACCCTAGAAGCGTATAGGGCTCGCCTTTGGCGAAGAAACGCATCGGATAGATCTCGTCCGTGCGCCTGCCCATCCGCCGAAAGGTCTCAGGATCGGTATAGGACTCGTAGCCATAAACAAAAGGCCAACGGAACTGGCCCGACTGGTCGCGGATGCGAATGCCGTTGGCAGGGACGCCCGGAAATTTAGAGTGGATGGTTCGCACATCATAGGGAGAAAAGAATCCCGCAAAGGCTGCCACCAGATAAAAGAGGATCAGCAATATCCCTGCGATCACAGCCAGCCGGTTACGTTTGAAGCGCAGCCAGGTGAGCTGGCCCACCGTCATGGTCGTGATGTCCTTCTGAGCGAGCCGTCGGAACGTCTTGCGCCGATTTGCCATGGTCATTTCCTCTGAGACCCGATCGATGCCGCTGATTCTACGGAGGAGGGACAGTGTCTACCCTTTACAAAATCTGCTCACAATGACTCGTAACGAACGCGCGGATCCAGGATCGCCAACAAGATGTCCGCCAGCAGGTTCCCGATCACCAACAGGATCGTAATCAGGATCAGAAACGTGCCTGCCAGATAGACATCCTGCGTCCGTGTCGCCTGCAGGTACATCGGGCCCATCACCGGCAGATTCAGGACAATGCCGGTGAGCGCGGTGCTCGAGATCAGGTTCGGCAAAGACATACCCAGGCTCATCACCAATGGATGGATGGCGTTGCGCACACCGTACTTCCAGGTCAGCTTGCGCTCGTGGATGCCCTTGGCCCGCGCCGTCTCCATGTAGGGCATTCTCTGTACATCCAGCAGGTTGCCGCGCATCACGCGGATCAAGCCGGCCGTCCCGGTCACGGACACGATCAGCGCCGGCACCCACAGATGCTTGAGCAGGTCGACCACTTTGGCCAGCGACCACGACGCATCCTCAAACTCGGACGAAAAGAGCCCTGAGGGCACGAAACCCAAGAGCCTGCTTCCCCCCACCAACAGCAGCAGCGCCAGGACGAAACTGGGCACCCCCACACCCACAAAGGCTACGACGGTAAAGAACTGGTCGCCCAGAGCGTATTGGTGAGTGGCAGAATAGACGCCGACCGGAATGCCGATCGCCCAGGACAGGATGAGGCTGGTGAAGGAGACGACCAGGGTCATCGCCAGGCGCTCGCCGATCAACTCCCGGACCGGCCTGCGATAGCCGAAGGACTCCCCAAAATCTCCCTGCACAAAGTGAAAAAGCCAGGTGAAAAAACGCTTGTATGCCGGGTCATCCAGGCTATAGCGCACGCGCAAGGCCTCGGCTTCTAGCCGGGCGCCCTCATATCCCTGCGCCTCCAACTGGGTGATGTAATAGGACAGATAGTCGCCCGGCGGCAGCTCGATGATGATGAAACCGATGACGACGATGATAAACAGCGTAGGGATCATGGACAGGATCCGACGGCCGATGTATTTCAGCATTCCGCACCTCGTTTTCTGGGCGCGCCTGGCCAGGCGCGCTCAACAAGGCCCGACCAATTAGGCCACGTACCCGGTGCGCCCGGAAGGGCTTGCCACCCACCGGCCTGGTGGGTGGCAAGCCAAACACTTGAATTACTTTACGACTTGCACCACTGCTCCGGGTCGCCGGCGCCGGGCCAACCGAAAGTCCAGGTGGCCCAGATGCCCTTGTCAGGAACATTATACAGGTTATTCTTGCAAACGACCAATTGGTTCGGCAACTGAACATAGCCGAGCTGAATTGGGCCTTCATCAACGTGGATCTGATACGCGTCCAGGATGGCCTCGTTCTGCGCATCCGGGTCCGCGAGGACAACGGCCTTGGCATAGGCCTGCTGCAGCTTTTCGATAAAGCTTCCTGCTGGCGGCGCGAGGCCCTCCTTGCCACCGGTCTGGTACCACCTGCCGTAAGGCGGACCAGCAATGGTGTACGCGGTGTTCTCGACCGGCGCCCAGTGACCGGGTGCCGCGACGAGTCCGGATGCGCCACCACCACGCGCGCGGAACATCGACTCGCAGTTCGTCGCACGCTCGTCGAGCAGGGTGCCGTCGATCACGTTGAGCACCATGTTGAGGCCAACCTGCTTATAATCTTCCTGGGCCAGTTCGGCGGCCTTGGTATAGTTCCCATTGTTCACATCGACGTCGAGGATCAGTTCCAGCTTGGAGCCGTCTGGCCTCTCGCGATAACCATCGCCGTCCTTATCCACGACGCCCAGCTCGTCCAGCCACTTTTTGGCCTGCTCCGGGTCATGTTTGATGTCCTGAGTCTCCCAGGCCTTGAGTATCTCCTGCCCGCGCGGGCTGGCGTACTCGGCTCCGACGGCAGGCATAGCCAGTTGGCGCGGCGTGCCCAGGCCCGAATAGACGATGTCGTTTATCCGCTCACGATCGAGGGCCACGGACATTGCCCGGCGGAAATTGCGCTGCCAGACCAGCCCGTCCGGATAAGCGAACAGGCCCGGATCACCATAGCAGTAGTGGAACAGCATGCCCGTATCGACGGTGTTTACCGTGCTCCACATCATAGTATGATAGTCGCCGCTGGTCTGGTTCTCTTGGATCACGCTCCAATCTTTGATCAGCGAATCCCAGCTGAGATCAACCTCGCCGGCAATGATCTTGGTGACGATCAGCTCCCAGGAAGCGGCACACTGAGCTTCCATGTTATCCATATAGGGGAGCTGGTTGCCTTCCGTATCCAGCTTCCAGTAGTAGGCGTTCCGCTCCAGGCTTTCCTTTTGCCCCGCCGTGAATGCTGTGACCACCCACGGACCAAAGTGTGGCATAACCTTTTGGTTCCGATTCGTGAGATGGTCTCTTAGTGCCGCTACGTCATCTTTGGCCAACGCCGTGTTGAACTTGGGGTGGAACTGCTCCATAAAGTGAGCCGGGAGGATCTGGAAGGTGCTGCCGCGATCGCCGCCGCCACGGTTCATGTGGAACATAAAGAGGGGGTTGGGGCCGGCAAAGGTCAACTTGACGGTATAGTCGTCGACCTTTTCCAGGGTCATATTCTCCCCGGCGACGCGAGTGCCGGAGGGTGGGGCGTACTTGACCGTCTCATCCAACACCATATTCTCCCACCACCAGATCCAGTCGTCCATGGTGAGAGACTCGCCATCCGACCACTTGACCCCCTTGCGCATATTGAGCACTAACTCGGTGGCCGAGTCGTTCCACTCCCAACTGGTGCACAGGTTGGCTCGCAATGCCGTCGTCGCCTCGCGGCTATACTTGGCAAAGCCATCGTTAAAGCCCACCAACTGGAGCGCGCCAGGGATGTCGCCTTGCGCCATCCAGACAAAAGTCCCGCCATACTGGCCCAATTTCTCCACCGGTTTGATCGCCAGCGACTCTTGGGGCAGGCGCTCGTCCAGGGCCGGCAGCGTCCCGGCCTTGACCAAGTCAGCCAGCAGCGGTGCTTCCTTGGCGACTGGCTCCAGAGTAGGCGCCGGTGGCTGGGGCGTGGCGGTTGCATCTGTAGTTTTGGGCGCAGTTGTGGGCTGTTCGGTAGGCGTCTTGGCGCACGCGCCAACCAGAACGCCCGCCGTAGCAATGGCCGATACCTTGAGAAACTCACGACGTGTGATCTTTATCATTTTGTTCTCCTGGTATTATAGATTTTGTAGGCAGTTGACACTGCCCCAATTCAAGCTACAGTATCTCTCTTCGATCCTTGAACAAGGC
>JAFGEY010000003.1 GCA_016931365.1 Anaerolineae bacterium | reverse complement strand
TCGGCCAGCCCGACGATTTCGAGTTCCTGCGGGCAGGCAAAGGTATACGAGCCGTAGGTGCGGGCGCGGTGGCCCAGCCCGACGAGCACAGCGGTCAGTTTTTGGGGTGCAGGTTGTGAATTCATGACGGTTTCCTATGACAAGGATTGGATTTTTAACGCCAATTCGACAGTTGAACGATCATAGCTTTCGGCAGCTTCCGGAAACCAGCGCGTGGCACATTGGCTGAACCAGTGGATCAGCATAAAATGGCCGATCTGGACGATGCCCGGGCTGACATGGTTGAGCGGATCAAAGCCCAGCGAATCCATCATCGCGGCGACGTCCAGCTCGGTTGGCCCCCAAAAAGGGCGCTGCCAGTCGATGACGCGATAGCCGCCGCCGGGCAGGATAAACAGGTTATCGCCGTGAAAGTCGCCGTGGACGAGGCCCGGCTGGCGTTGCACGGCCTCCACGGTGCTGCTGGATTGCGCCCAATGTTGCAAGCCGGAAACCATTTCTGGCGTTGTCACCGTGTATTGTCCCTGCGCAATCAGTGCGGTGATATCCTGAAGCGTGCCTGTCACCAACGCGAGCCAGCGGTCGGGTGTGTGGATGTCGTACAGATAGGGCAAATCGCCCTCGATCTCGCTCATCCTGGCGCGCACCTGGCGGACGATTTCAGCGGCTTGCGCTTCGTCCAGTTTCAGGTCTTCGATCAATGGCGCGTCGACATAGTCGCGCAGCGTGCAGGCGTGCCCGTCGGCCCGGTAAATGGTTTGTACCTGGCCCAACAAATCCGAACGGACGGCGGCATAGAACTCGGCTTCGACGGTCGGGCCGAACTGCGATTTGTAAATCCATTGGCCTTGTCGGGTGGTCACGCGTGCGACACACGAGAGCGGCCATTCGTGTAGCGTCTCTCTTGCCGCAATTTCACCACCAATATATACGGCAAGCTCTTGATCATCGTGGATGTACAAGTTGAAATAGTGATGTTTGTCCATAGTGATGGAGCTTCCTTTGGGCGTTTTTGTCGCGTGCGGCCTTGATTGTATATGCTTGCCATCAATACGTCAAATCGCCGTATCGACTGTGAGATATAACACCACGTGTCGAGACAGGTCGCACTTTGACTTTGCAGTCAAACTGCTTTACAATCATCGATCGCCGGGCGTGTGGCAAAAACAGATTGTGCTTGGCGATTTTTCCTGTGGAGAGTGTTTGGATGAAACGGGTTTGTTTTTTGATCAACGATGTAGAAACAATCAATCCGACCAACTGCTTGGTGTTGGCCAACGCCTTGCTCGCACGGGGCGACCGGGTTTACCTGGGCACGATCGACGCGTTGGTGCTGCATGCAGGGGGCGTGTTGGCCCAGGTGTGGTGCGTCGATATGCCGCTCGATCCCGGCGAAACATTTCAGGGCACAGATAGCGAACTGCTCGATCTGGCTGGAGTGGATGCGGTTTGGGTGTTGGGCTTTGGCCGGCGCGAGTCATTTCTCGACAAGATACAATTGTTGTGGACGTTGAGCCATCACACGTGCGTGATCAATTCGGTTGATGCGTTGATGCACTTGCACAGCAAGTACCATCTTGGCTCCCTGGCTGATGATGTGTTCAAATACCCTGAAACCTGGGCTTCGTCTGATTTCGATCTGTTGTGGCGAGTGTTTCGAGAGCAGGGCGGCACCTGGGTGGCCAAGCCGCCAGCGCGCAGCCTGGGCCGGGATGTCTTTTTGCTGCGTCAGGATGATGTCAACGCGCGGGTCATTTTGCAAAATATGACCGGGAATGGCGGTGGCGAGTTTTGTATTATGCAACGATATATTCCAGAGATCGTGTCGGGAGAAAAACGGGTTTTGATCGCCGGTGGGCAGGTGGTGGGACAGTACAAGCGCGTGGCTCAAGACGATCATCGTACCAACTTGCATCAGGGTGCGGTGCCCTCTGTGTGCGGTCTGGATGCACAGGAGTCTGAATTGTGCGATCAGCTTGGCCAATATCTGACCAAAGTTGGCGCTTATTTTGCAGGAGTCGATCTTGTATACCCGTATGTGCTGGAAGTGAATGTGCTCAGCCCGGGAGGAATACTGACCATTTTGGAGCTGACCGGACGGGATTTGGCTTCCGAGGTGATCGAACGAGTGATCGGGTGAGGTTCAGCCCAGTGCCAGGATGCGAATTTCGTTGACGAATGTATCGATGAAAAGCATCTTGTTTTGCAGCAGTTCGCCCTGGTGCAGCAAAAGCTTGATCGTTTCGTGTACCTGCCAGGCGGCAACCATCATCGGAGAGGCAGCGGGACAGCCCAATTCGGCTTCGGCGCCCTGTGCGGGTACGTCGCCGTTGCCATAAAGGGCGCGCAAGCCGGGGTCACCGGGTAAAATAGTCATTACCTGTCCCATCCAACCGGCGATCGCGCCATGCACCATCGGCACGTTGGCCTGAGCTGCCTGTGCTTGCAGCATCAGGCGGACGGGCAGCCGGTCCAACGCATCAACGACCACGTCAACGCCGGAGAGGATGTCCGGCAGATTGCTCTCGGTGGCAAATTCGGCGTGTGGAATCGTTTCGATGACGGGGTTGATCCGCCGCACGCGCCCGGCTGCGACATGGGCTTTGCTTTGCCCAAGCACTGTCTCGTCGCTCAATAGCTGGCGGTTGAGGTTGTGATCGCAAAATGTGTCTCCGTCGACCAGCACCAACCTGCCCACACCCATCCGCGCCAGTCCCTCGACTACGAATCCCCCCAAACCACCCAGGCCGATCACGGTCACAGTGGCCCGCAAAAGGGCGATCTGGCCGTCCAGCCCGACTGTCCCATAACTGCGCAGGTAACGGAGAGGGAGAATGCCCAGCTCAAGGGCAGCGATCTCGGTTTCGCGGCGCGAGAGGCCACACTGTGCAGCAACCTGGGCTAATCCGTTCAGATCGATGGTCTCGATACCGCCGATTTGACAAGTGTACGCACGGATCGCCTCAGTTATTGCATCCATTGTTGTGCACTCTCATATTGGCTTGATGCCATCGTAAACCTGAAGATGACCGATGGTCTGCAAAATCTTGTCTGCCGGGCGTCCGATCCTGGCGCTCAACTCGACGGCAGTCAGTGGCGTGTTACCGTTGGCAAGAAAGATGCGAAATACAGCATTGGTCAGCGGCATATCTTGAGTGATATAGTCCGGTTCGGTGCTGCAATGGGTGCGTAATGCCTGCCACAGACCATCGACGGGATGAACTTCAGCCGTGTCCGGGTTGATCCAATCGACCTTTTGAGATCGATGCGGGGGATACGATTCCCGGCATTGCGCACACAGGTTTTGATGCAGGCAAACGCGCAGTTGACGGTTCTTTTCCTTCCACCAATCAAAGTCGATGTGGAACTTGGTATCGAGTGTGGGCCTGGTCCAACGAGCCATAAAGACTTACCTCACCTATCCCAAATAAATCGGAACTGAATGCAGATGTATTACATCCACCAGCTTTGCTATCCACAAAAATCCTTGCACAGGCGATGGTTTCCATTGCACAAGAATCTTGTAGGATAGGCCCTCAGTTTGTCAAGACGCTTTGGTTGAACATCCAAGACGCGCCTTCGACGAGCACAAAATGTGGCAGCTCGAACAGTGTGGCGAAAATCCGCCCTGGCGGGCACCGCCGGATGATGTTGACGCCATTGTACAGAGTTTTGGCGTGTACTGTGCCGTGCGAGCTGAGTTTGGCAATTTCAAGGAAAACGTGCTGAATGACCTCTTCTAGCGATCGATTCTGGTGGGTCCGTTCGCTTTTCCAGACAACTTCTGCCAATTGTGGATCGATTTCCAGCAATGCTGCTTCATCATATTCGCAGACAATAGGGACTTTTTGCATCTGAAATTCCAGACGACCTTCTGCCGTTTGAACGATCATCGGCGCCCACTCGCGTCGCATTCGGCGTGGTGTCACATCGACCTTGACGCGGTTGGGGTTGCCAGTTTTTTCAAGCTTGATGTAGGCCCCGGCCGGAATTGGGACCTCTTTGTACCATTCGCTCAATCCGTAAACCAGTTTGTGCGAGTGTACCACCCAGCCGGGGAATTCTTTGCCTTGATGATCGACAAAGGTAATTTGCGTGCGTTGCTCCAGTGTGCCTGCCGGAAAAAAGGTCTTGGTGCGGTCGGTCAGCGGGAGCGAGCCCAGTCGACGATGATGGCAGCTCAACGTCAGGGTCATCGAGGGTGCTTCGGCGACGCTTGGCGGGGCGACAAGTCTGGAATATTCGTCATCAATCTCGCGCTCCAATTGTAAATGTGTGACGTCAAGTTTGGTGCGATCGTAGGGTATCGGCGTATAATTCAACCAATCTGGTGGCGAAATCACGGCTTGGGGCAGCCAACGACGCAGTCCCCACAGAGGCTCTCCATTTGCGCCTACGTCGGTGAACCGATCATCGCGCGCGAGGTGGTAGTTGAGAGAAAAAATCCGAATGAGCAGAGGTATCTCGGAAGGTAAACCCAGTTGTGGAAGGATTGACTCTGTGTTGAGTGGTTTGTCCTGGATCTCGAGCACCGCTTCGGCCAGGTTAAGGTATCCCACACTGACCTCGGCCATCAAGTCGACAGCCATCCACTTGCTGCGAAAGAGCGCAAAACCGGTGCCTTGGTTGAGGCGTGCTTCGATCTTGGCCTTGATCACGTCGCCCTGCTTCTCATACACAGTCTCGGGCGCTGGCGCGAACATCTCTTCGAACGAAACGTCGTCAGCGAAGGCCAATTTGTGCTCAACTTTTAACTCGGCGGCGAATTCGCGCTTTTCGCGATTGATTTCAGCCGTGATCACACGGAAATCGCCATATTCGGGATTATTGCCCTCGCGAACATCGCGCACGATGCCCTTTGCAAAGTTGAGGTGAGGAAAAATCAACGTCTCGCCGACCGCAAACGTACCGTTCGGACGATATACGGCCCCTCCAGACAGATTGCGGCGCACCAGGGCCCTTTCTTGCTGGCAATAGTGTTCAATCAGGGCACGGGTTAGCTCAGTTGATGAGAGGGGACGATTCTCTTTGACAAACAATTGAAAGAGCGACTCAATGTCTTGGTCGCTGATCGAAAAAGAGTCTCGCCAGGTTGCTTCTATTTTGAATTTGCGATCGGTCACAAGATCCTCCGGAACTAAACTATTTGAGTCGTCAGGCGTGAGCGATTGTCACAGCGAATAAACGTGATATAATATACTTTGGAGGGAGCGATGGGATCACAGCATAAAACCAATAAAGAAAAACTCGTTGTTGTTGCAACGGTATCCGGGATGCTCCATGCGCAGGTGCTCCGGGCACAATTGGAAGATGCGGGCATCCTGGTGTTGCTTGATTATGAAAGTGCTGGCGTGGTGTTTGGCATCACTGCGCCTGGCTTAAAATTGAGCGAAGTGCGCATTTTGGTCCGGGAACAAGATATCGCACTGGCACGCCAGATTTTGGCTGCGCCACCAGCACCAGGCTGGGAAGATGAGTCTGAAGCCTTTTCTGAACCGGATTGATCGGCCTGATGCGGCCATTCTCTGTAATTGACTGCCGGGGGCAACATAGATACGTCTGCCCCCGGTCAATGGTTTGCAGTCTTGTCAAGTCGGCAGAGAATTAGTGGCAAAAATCTAGTCGTCGTCCAGATCGTACTCGTCATCTAGAAGTGATTCGATATCCTCTTCTTCCTCTTCCTCTTCCTCTTCTTCTTCTTCTTCTTCTTCGATGACTTCGATTTCTTCCGGTTCTTTTTCCTCGTCCTCGTCTTCATGGTCTTCCAGATCGAGTTCGTCGTCCAAATCGAACTCGTCCAGATCGATGTCGAGTTCAATACCTTCCAGAATGGGCAAATCTTCGAATGAAAACTCACTAGGTGGAGCTTTTTGTTCGACCTCTTCCTGTTTGACTCGGAACCCGGTTCCGGCAGGAATCAGCTTGCCGATGATGACATTTTCCTTGAGGCCCAGAAGGTTGTCTTGCTTACCTTCAATGGCTGCACCAGCGAGCACTTTGATCGTGTGCTGGAACGATGCCGAGGCCAAAAAGCTTTCGGTGTTCAGGGCAGCTTTGGTGATGCCCAACAAAATCGGTTTGGCCGACGCCGGTTGTCTGCCCTCAGCAACAGCCAGGGCATTGATGCGCGAAAACGTGTGGCGTTCAACCAGGTCACCAGGCAGCAACTCTGTATCACCCGAGTGCACTACCAGGACGCGCGACAGCATCTTGCTGATGATCACTTCAAAGTGCTTGTCGTGGATATTTACGCCCTGAGAGCGGTACACTTTTTGAACTTCCTGGATCAAGTAGAGTTGGGTGATCTCACGGCCCAGGACATCCAGGATGGTGTGCGGGTTCTTGGACCCTTCGGTGAGTTGCATACCGGCTTCGATGATCTGGTTTTCGTTGACCAGCAAGCGCACCGAAGATGGAATGTTGTACTCGTACTCCTCTTGTTCGTCGTAGGCGATAATGATCGTTTCTTCTTCACGCACTACGCGACCGCCATGTTTGACCGCAATTTCCTTGTCGCCGCGGCTGGCGATGACATCGCCATCTTTAACTGTGTCTTGCTCTTCGTCTAGCAGCAATTTCCATCCCCGCTTGATCGGATATTCGTCACGGATGAGCTTGCTGTTGATCACTTTGACCTTGCGAATGCCATCGTCGCTGCGATGGATTTCGACGCGTCCGGCGATATCAGAGATGATCGCTTCACCTCTTGGGTGCTTGCGCGCTTCGAGCAGTTCTTCGACGCGTGGCAGACCGTGTGTGATGTCGCCACCGTGGGCGATACCACCCGTATGGAATGTTCGCAGTGTGAGTTGCGTGCCCGGCTCGCCGATCGACTGGGCAGCCATAATGCCGACAGCTGAACCCAGTTCAACCATTTTGCCTCGCCCCAGGTCGCGCCCGTAGCATTTTTGGCAGATGCCATGTTCGAGTTGGCAGGTCATCGGAGAGCGGACAAAGACCTCGGTCACGCCGGCGGCAAGGATTGAGGCGACTTGCTCTTCTTCAATCGGCTCGCCGCGTTCGACAACAATGTCGCCAGTTTGTGGATGCAAGACGTTGCCCGCAGCCACACGGCCCAAAATCCGTTCGCCAAGTTGTGGCAGGTTGGGATCAAAGGCATTGTCTTCGGTGCGGATCCACAGGCCGCTGCGCGAGTTGCAGTCTATGTCGTTGACGACCATATCCTGGGCCACATCGACCAGCCGGCGGGTCAGGTATCCGGCGTCAGCAGTACGGAGGGCCGTATCGGCCAGACCTTTGCGCGCGCCGTGTGTCGAGATAAAGTATTCCAGCGCGGTCAATCCTTCACGGAAGCTCGACAGGATGGGCATTTCGATGATCCGCCCGGAAGGGTCGGCCATCAGGCCACGCATACCGGCCAACTGTGCGATGGGGCCAAAGCCGCCTTTGGTCGAGCCAGACGAGGCCATCACATAGACCGGTCCTTCGGGATCCATTGCGTCTTTGACGGCGTCAGAGACGAGGTCTTTGGCATCGCTCCACAATTCAATGGTGCGCGTGTATTGCTCGTCTTCGGTCAGCAGGCCGCGTCGGTACTGGCGTGCAACTTCATTGACCTCGCGCGTGGTTTCGGCAAGGATTTCAAACTTTTTCTCCGGCACGATCAGGTCGGTGACGGCAATGCTTGCGCCGGAGCGGGTGGCGTACTTGAAGCCGATTCCCTTGATCCGGTCAGCCACTTCGGCGGTCTCTTCCATACTGGCTATGCGGTGACATTTGGCGACCAAGTCTTTCAGCGTGCTCTTGTCTTGCACTTCGTTGACAAAGCGCAAACTCTCGGGCAGGATTTCGTTAAACAGCACACGTCCCACCGATGTTTCGATCGGTGCACCCACGCTGTTTGCGGGGTTTTCAGTCCAAGACCAGAGCTTGATCTTGGCATGGATGTCGACTTTGCCCAGCGTATAGGCCATCGTGACCTCATCGATGTCGACAAAGGACATACCTTCGCCTTTGCGCCCATCGCGTGTCATAGTCAGATAGTAGCAGCCCAGCACCATATCTTTGGTTGCACCGACGATTGGATCGCCGTCGGCGGGCTTGAGCAGGTTGTGCGATGAGAGCATCAGTTGGCGCGCTTCGGTGACGGCCTTTTGCGACAACGGCACGTGTACGGCCATCTGGTCGCCATCAAAATCGGCGTTGAAGGCTGAACAAACCAACGGGTGCAGGTGGATCGCTTTGCCTTCCACCAGGAGCGGTTCAAAAGCCTGGATGCCCAGACGGTGTAACGTCGGCGCGCGGTTGAGCAAAACCGGACGATCCTTGATCACCTCTTCGAGCACTTCCCAGACCTCGGGGCGCTCGCGCTCGATGATGCGGCGTGCGCTCTTGACGTTGCTGGCGTAATTATACTCGACCAATTTGGCGATCACAAAGGGGCGGTATAGTTCCAGGGCCATCGTTTTGGGCAGGCCGCACTGGTGCAGCTTGAGCTTGGGGCCAATAACGATCACCGAACGTCCTGAATAGTCGACGCGCTTGCCGAGCAGGTTGCGGCGGAAGCGGCCCTTTTTCCCCTTGAGCATATCGGAAAGCGATTTAAGTTCGCGGTGTCCACGGCGGGAGAGTGCCTTGCCGCGTCGTGAGTTATCGATCAATGAGTCGACTGCTTCTTGCAGCATACGCTTTTCGTTGCGCACAATCACGTCCGGCGCACCGAGATCAAGCAGGCGTTTGAGACGGTTGTTGCGGTTGATCACGCGGCGGTACAGATCGTTCAGATCGGAGGTTGCGAAACGCCCACCATCCAATTGCACCATCGGACGCAGGTCTGGTGGGATGACCGGCAATACAGTCAAGATCATCCATTCGGGGCGGTTGTTGCTCTGGCGCAGTGCCTCGACCACGCGCAGGCGCTTTGTCGCCCGCTGGCGGCGCTGCTTGGAGCGAGTGGTGCGCACCTCGTGCCACAGCTCTTCAGACAGCTTGGCCATATCCATATCTTGCAGCACTTCATAGAACGCCTCAGCGCCCATTCCGGCGCGAAAGACATTGCCCCATTTGCCCTTGAGTTCGCGAAAGCGTGCTTCGCCAAAGAACTGCATTGGTGCGATGCCTTTGAGTTCGTCCACGTCGCTTTCATATTTGACCTGGATTTCTTCCAGCTGTGAAGCCAGCGAGGTCTGAATCTCGCCTCTCTGTTCGCTGGTTGCCTCGCGGATATCCATGCTGATCGCGTCGATGCGGTTGGCGGTCTCGGTGCGTTCGTCGCCAATTTCGGTTTGCAGCCGGCTCAATTTTTCCTGGACCAATTTATTGAGCTTGGTGCTGTGTTCCCGGCCGATGGGTTCTCCTTGCTGGACGACGACGTCTTCGGAGAATGAGAGATACATATCCTCGCGGGCCGGTTTGCCCATCTGGTTTTCCAGGGAGAGCGACAGGCCTTTGGCTTCGTTCATAATCTTTTCAGTCTCCACCGAAAGGCGATCTTCCAGGCCATGGCGGAGGCCCACCAGTTCGCTGGTGGCCTGGGACATCAGTGATTTCATCTCGCTCTCGATGACGGTGACCTGTCCCTGGTACCCATCTTGAAGCCGTTCCTTGTTACGGTCGAATTCTTCGTGCAATCGACGCAAGGCACGCTGGCGTGCATCTTCGTCAACGGTGATGATGACATATTGGGCAAAATAGAGCACGCGCTCCAGGTTGCGGCGGGTGATGTCGAGCAGAACGCCCAGGTAGCTGGGCACGCGGCGCGTGTACCAGATGTGGGCGACTGGGGCGACCAGGTCGATGTGTCCCATACGCTCACGGCGAACCGCCGAGCGCGTGACTTCGACGCCGCACTTGTCGCAGACAACGCCTTTGTAGCGGACATTTTTGTACTTGCCGCAGTAGCACTGCCAATCTTTGGTCGGACCGAAAATGGCCTCGCAGAATAGGCCATCCTTTTCGGGACGAAGCCGGCGGTAGTTGATGGTTTCTGGCTTGGTCACTTCGCCATACGACCACGAATGAATGTGGTCGGGAGAAGCAAGGCTAACGCGAAGCGCCTGAAAATCTTTGGTTTCCAAACTAACCTCCTGAAAGACCAGTTCGATAAAATACGACAGGAGAAGACATCGAGTACTCAGTTAGCCGTGGCTGGATAGAGGGGTTTCTTTGCACACAATAAATTGCCACCTATCCAATCGGGTTTGACAGAGGACTAGATGCCAATGGACAGCGTCGTCCGGCGTGCAAGGTTGGATGTAGACGGGTTTTTGTTGGACTTGAGCAAGTGTTTGTGACCTAATCCGGACAGAACCGGCGTCAAAAAGAGCAAATCCGTAATCGAATTTTGGCTCATCGTGCAAAACGTCAATGTGTTGAGCCCTATCGCACAAAAAGAGCGAGGAAAAGGGAATCAATCACTTTTTCGCATCGCTCTGGAAACAACCTGTTGATGGTGACATAACACCTATATTATACAACACAACTACACGATTATACCACAACCGGAAGAATTGTCAAGCCCCAAATTGCTTCCTTTTGAGCTGAGTTAGCCGTTCTTATTTAAAGAATGTCCAAGACACAAGTTGAATATCGAGAATGTGTTTTAGGCGTTTTTGGTGAGCGGGACGTTGGTGCCGCAGAACGGGCACTTGAGCGCCGACATGCCCTTGACAACCTGAATATCCAACGACGCGCCGCAGCTTGGGCATTTGGAAGGCACTTCGATGGCCGCTTCCACGGCCGCCGCCTGCGCAGCGCCGGCAATGCGTTCCTTTTCAACGTCGCCCGAGAGCATGCGGTTGATCAACGCGCGCCATTCGTCCGAGTCGCCGCCGCTCAGTTCGACCAGCACCTCGCGTATCGTGGCCGGCGGCTTGAATTTGAGCGTCAGATGCTCCTTTTTCATAATCAGGGCTTTGCGCTGCTCCGAGGCTTGAGCTTCGACGATGGCTCCCAGCGGCGCTTCCCACTGCACTTCTTGCACTTCTTCTGAGGCAGTGGTGATGAACAACACTTTTTTCTTGGCCACTTTTTCGCGCTGTTCAAAAACGATTCTGCGATCGGTCAGGAACAGGATGCCTTTGGGCCCTTCCTTGTTGCCATCTTGCAGCCACTGGCCTTTGACCGCTTCGACCAGCGCTTCGCCGGGCTGGAAGCCAAACGAGGCTTTGTCGACCCAGCCAAGCCATTCCAGGCATTGTTCGATCTCGCGATTGATCTGGTAAGCATCGGATTTTTTGCGGTCAAACATGCCGCTGGCGGTGTCGTTGGCGGCCTTGACCCGGCGCTCGGCGCTGTCGAGTTCGCTTTCGGCCCGGTTGATCGCCGACTGGGCTGATGTCAGCGCTTTGCCTTTGTACATAGCCAGGCTGCGAACCGTGCTTTCGACGCGGTGCAAGTCGGATTCCAGGTCGCGCGATCGGGCGTCGATCTCGCGCTGGACTTGCTGGCGCAATGTAGGCCAGTCGGTTTTGAGAGCCTGAGCTTTTTCTTCGAGATAACGCTTGAAAACATAGCCCTTGGTGCGCAGCTCGGTCAATTGGGACGGCATTTGGTTGATCTGGGTGTCGAGGTCTTCCAGCGAATCGCGGATGCTGCTCAACAGTCCGGATTTTTGCAGGGTTTCTGCGCGGCTTTCCAGACGAGAAATGGTAGAATCGGCATTTTGATCCTGGGTCATCGTTCAGCTTCCTTTCTTGAAGGGTGAATTCAATATCTCTATGTTATCACAAGATGCACGATTTGTCTATGATAAAAGTAGGGGCCCAGCGGGCAAAGGGCAACGCTTCATGTTGCGTATGCCCTTGTCTTTTTGTCAAAGGATTTCTGTTCCGACGGACGAGCGCAGATAGGCGTCCATAAAGCCGTCCAGATCGCCGTTCAGTACGGCGTCGACATTGCCGACTTCGTAGCCGGTGCGCAGGTCTTTGGCCATCTTGTAAGGGTGCAGCACGTACGATCGAATCTGGTTGCCCCAGCCGGCGTCGACGTGTTCGCCGCGCAGTTCGTCGCGCTCAGCGTGCTGCCGCGCCAGTTCGATCTCGTACAGCCGCGCCGTGAGGATTTTGAAGGCCGTCTCGCGGTTTTGGGTCTGCGAGCGCTGGCTCTGACAGGTGATCACAATGCCGGTCGGGAGGTGGGTCAGGCGGATGGCGGTGGCGTTTTTCTGCATATGCTGCCCGCCGGGGCCGGCCGAGGTGGTCGCTTCGATCTCGACTTCGTCGGGCTTGATCTCGATCTCGATGTCGGCCTGGATGTCCGGCCAGACTTCGACCAGCGCAAAGGAAGTGTGGCGGCGGTGGTTCGAGTCAAAGGGCGAGAGACGGACCAGGCGGTGCACGCCGCGCTCGGAGCGCAGGTAGCCAAAGGCATACGCCCCTTCGATGCTGACCATCACCCGCTTGAGGCCGGCTTCGTCGCCGGGCAGCGAGTCGACGATCTCGGTTTTGAAACGGTGTGTTTCGGCCCAGCGCAGGTACATACGCAGCAGCATCTCGCTCCAGTCCTGCGAGTCGGTGCCGCCGGCGCCGGCGTGGATGACCAGGATCACGTTGCTGCGGTCGTATTGGCCCGAGAACATGACCCTGATTTCGAGCTTTTCCAGGTCACCTGCGATCTGCTGCACATCCTGGCTGATTTCGGCGATCAGTGCGTTGTCGCCTTCTTCAGACGCCATCGCCAGCCACTCGCTCGCGTCGCGGACACGTCGCTCGATCTCGCGCCAGATGCCTGTCTCTTCGCGGAGGAGCGAAATTTGCTGCATGGTTTGTTGGGCCTGGGTGGGGTTGTCCCAAAAGGTATTTTCTGCCGATTGAGCTTCCAGTTCGCCGATCTGGCGCTCTTTATCGGCCAGTCAAAGCTGTTCGTGAAGGTTCAAAATGCGGGACAGGAGGTCATTCAATTGGCTTCCTAAATCGGCCAGCAATCGTTTATCTTCCATCTTTTCTTTATTCCTTGTTTTCTCGCCTTACACAAACAGGCCATCGACGAAAGCCTCGGCATCAAACTCGGCAATGTCGTCGATCTTTTCGCCGGTGCAGGCAAAGCGGATCGGCAGTTGCAGCTCTTTGGCGATGGCAAAGACGATGCCGCCCTTGGCCGTGCCGTCCAGCTTGGCCAGGATCAGCCCGGTGATCTCGACGTCCTGCTTGAACTTGCGCGCCTGTTCGAGCGCGTTCTGGCCGGTGGTCGCGTCGAGCACCAGCCAGGTCTCGTGCGGCGCGCGGTGGACGTTCTTTTGCGCCACGCTGCGCACCTTTTTCAACTCTTGCATCAGGTTGTACTTGGTGTGCAGGCGGCCGGCCGTGTCGACGACGAGGATGTTGGCGTTGCGCGCCTGGGCGGCCTGGATCGCGTCATAGACCACCGCGCCGGGGTCGGAGCCTGGGCTGTGGGCGATCACGTCGACGCCGGCCCGCTCGCCCCACACCTTGAGCTGGTCGATTGCGGCGGCGCGAAAGGTGTCGGCGGCGGCGATCACGACCCGCTTGCCCAGGGCGCGATAGTACCTGGTCAACTTGCCGATGCTGGTGGTCTTGCCGGAGCCGTTCACGCCGACGATCAGGATCACGGTCAGCAGGCGCTCTTGCAGGTCATTGCGCGGCGCGTCGTAGATGAGCAGGAGGAGCAGTTCCTCGCGCAGCATCTCACGCACGCGGTTGGCCTGGCGCACGTGCTCTTTTTCTACCCGCTCGCGCAGCCGCTCGACCAGGCCCAGCGTCGTCTCGACGCCGACGTCGGCCAGGATGAGCAGTTCTTCCAGTTGGTCCCACATCTGGTCGCTGACGTCGCTGGCGCCCAGGAGTTGCATGATCTGACCAAAGAACCCGCGCCGGGTTTTGGTCAGGCTGTCGGTCAGTTTCTTTTTTCCGAGTCCGAATACCACAAGGGCCTCCACAGGGGGGTGATCCTGGCTATTATACTACAGAGGTGGAGTATGGGCAACTGGAATTTGACGAGTAAGTGCAATGTTGTGCAAAGAGGGCAGGTCAGGTATAATGAAAGAGGAATGTGTAAGGTGATGAACGATTTTATAGTGCGTTGGCTGACATTGAGCGTGCGAGCGCTATGTCTCTCGAACCCGATATTAGAAATAAGGGTTATGGAGAGCTGGTCATAGACACGCCAGAGTAATCAGGCAGCGGCCTGCTGGTCGCGGCAATCCTTTCTATAATCATCTACCTCAATGTGCTCGGAGCGTTCACAATGAATACCGGCAACTTACTGTATCATAACTGCTTTCCTTGCCCAAACTCATTATACTATAGCTTTTAAGAAAAAGATTTGTACTCTATGCGGCGGCTTGCTCTCCCAGCGACTTGCAGTACTTGCCGATCAAGCCGCG
>JAFGEY010000067.1 GCA_016931365.1 Anaerolineae bacterium | reverse complement strand
CCCTCGTATTTGTAATAGATGTGCGCGGGCGTTTCCAGCATCTGTTCCAGCCGCCGCGCGCGCATCAGCGGGGTGGGCCGCCAAAGTTTGTACACCTCCAAAACCGGCTTGGGGATGTCGATGTAACGCTCTTTGGATTCTTCCTGCTCGATCAGCGCTTGCGGGAACAGCGGCGGCGGCAAGATCGTCGGCTCCTGGGTCATCGGATGCAGGATGGGGTCCACTGCAAAAGGCAGATCGGCGGTGATGTTGTACCACTGTTTGGGCATCCTGGATTCATCGAGCAAGAACTTGATTTTGTCTGACATAGTTCCTCCTTTAAATAATGTGATCTGTTCCAAAAAAAACGCGCGTCCTCACTTAAAAGGACGCGCGTCTACGACCGCTCGTGGTGCCACCTTTATTAGGCGTTCCACCAGACAAACAAAAAACCCCTGCCGTGATGGCAGAGGTTTTGTTTACACATCTGATGGCCAGCCTCACTTTGGCGGGTACAGGGCCATGTTTACATCGATGTCCACATTGCACGATACCCTTTGCCATGGTAACGGTGGCAATTCCGGCTTGTGTTACTGGTATCTGGCCCTCAAAAATTGGGTCAGGGTTCGTTCACGCAAGCGACTCCCAGGTCCATTCAACCTCCACGTAAGCACCGGTTTTGCACCGACGCCGGCTCTCTAAAGCTCCGTTTGAAGGCTTACTTTTCCTGCTCAACGTCTTTCGTGAGCATTCTATCATATAAATATCGTCTTGTCAAATGCTCAGTCAATCAAGCGATAGGGCGGGCCACCTCCTATTCTGCCATTCTGGGGTTCTTGATTTTCTCAATCTCTGCTCTCGCAAGACGCGTCTTACTCGTACGAGGCTGAGCAGATAGGCCACCTGAATTTTGGCGGCCTGTTCCGGGTGTTGCCTGGCCCAATCCGAATCGACAACAAGGCGCACGATGCCCCCTTTCTCGCATTGAAACCCCACCACTCAATCAACAGTAGGTACATGTTATCATGGATGCCCTTATTTGTCAATTTTTCGGATGGCTTTGTGGTGATAGTTGACAAAGTTGGATATTCCTGTAAAATCCAGTCCAGGCAATACGGACAATCAATGGATCTCGATGATCGAGAAAGGAGTCAAAGGTGACAAGAACGTTTCGTAACCCGATTATCCCTGGATTTTACCCCGATCCCTCAATCTGCCGCGTCGGTGAGGATTACTATCTCGTGACCTCAACATTTGAATATTTCCCCGGCCTGCCGATCTTTCATAGTCGCGATCTGGTGCATTGGCGACAGATCGGGCACGTGTTGGATCGCCCCTCGCAGTTGCCGCTGGATGGCGTACCTCCATCGGGAGGGCTTTATGCGCCGACGATTCGCTATCGCGACGGCACGTTTTATGTGATCAACACGCTGGTTGCCGGGACAAAGGAGCGGGGCAATTTCATAGTCACGGCGAGCGATCCTGCCGGGCCGTGGTCGGAGCCATATTGGCTCGGTGAGGAGGCGCCGGGCATCGATCCTTCGCTGTTCTTTGACGACGATGGCCGCGCCTGGTACTGCGGCAATCGTCCGCCGCCGGGAGGCGGACAATACGAGGGCCACCGTGAGATTTGGCTGCAAGAGCTTGACTTGAGCGCGATGCGGCTTACCGGCCCCACGTATTCGCTGTGGGATGGCGCGCTCAAAGGTAATTTGCACTGCGAAGCGCCGCACCTGTACAAAATCAACGGGCTGTACTATCTGATGGTTGCCGAGGCAGGCACGGAGCACAATCACGCAGTGACCATTGCGCGCAGTGACAAGATCACCGGGCCATATGTGGGCAACCCGCGCAACCCCATTCTCACTCACCGGCATCTGGGATTAGATCATCCAATTGTTGGTACAGGCCACGCCGATCTGGTGCAAACGCAAAACGGTGAGTGGTGGATGGTCTGCCTGGCGATGCGACCCTACGACGGCTACTTTTTCAACCTGGGTCGCGAGACCTTTATGACCCCGGTGCGCTGGGAAGAGAGCTGGCCGATTGTCAGCCCGGGCATTGGCCGGGTCGAGTTTGAATACCTCGCGCCCAACTTGCCCGAACATCGTTGGCCCAGCAAGCCCGTGTGCGATCAGTTTGAGTCGCCCAAATTGGACTTGTGCTGGAATTTCTTGCGCACGCCGCGCGACTCGCTTTTCAGCCTCACCGAGCGCCCCGGCTATCTGCGCCTGAAACTGCGCCCGCACACGCTGTCCGAATGGGTCAACCCGAGTTTTGTCGGGCGACGGCAGCAGCACATCCACTTTGCGGCCCGCGCGGCGATGGAATTTACACCTCACGCCGAAGACGAGTGCGCGGGACTGGTGCTCATGCAAAACAGCAACTATCACTTTCGGTTGGTGATAACGCAGTGCGTCGATGGTCTCGTAGCGCGGTTGATCAAGCGTCAAGGGACCGCAAACCAGATCAGATATCGGTTCCAACAGGATGGCGGGACGGATTCGGTCCTGGCAGAGTTGCCTGTCCAAGCCAGACGTATCTATTTCAAGGTCGAAGCGCATGGGCAGGCGTACAGTTTTTACGTTGCCGACGCGCTTGATGCCTGGCATCCGCTTGCCGAAAAGGTCGATGGGCGTATCTTGAGTACGCCGGTCGCCGACGGCTTTGTCGGTGCATACATCGGGATGTATGCCAGCAGCAATGGCAAGCCCAGCGATAACGTCGCTGACTTTGATTGGTTCGAGTACACAGAAATCAGGCCATAAAGGAGATAATCTATGCTCAAAGTAGGTTTGATTGGAATGGGGGTGATGGGCGGTGTGCATGCCAAGCGTTACCTGCAACTGCCCGATATCGAGTTGATCGCCATCGCCGACATTCGCCCTGAGCGGTTGGCTTCCGGTGAAGGCGTGCAGGGCAATCTGGCCGAGGCCAGCCATTCGTTCAATTGGGGCCAAGTTGCCAAATATGGTGACGGCAAAGGCATGATTGCGTCAACCGATGTGGATGTCGTTGACATTTGCCTGCCGACCTTTTTGCATGCCGAATATGCGATTGCGGCGCTGGAGGCGGGCAAGCACGTGATCTGTGAAAAGCCGATGGCCTTGAACGTAGCCGATGCCGATCGGATGGTTGCGGCGGCAGAGATGGCGGGGCGCAAGCTGATGATCGCGCAGTGCATCCGCTTCTGGCCCGAGTACTGTTTTTTGCGTGATTGCATCCAGGATGGCCGGTTTGGGCAGCTGCTGGCGCTCGAAATGGTCCGTCTGGGCGGCCGGCCGATCTGGTCGTGGGACAACTGGTTTCTCGATCCCGCGCGCAGCGGCGGCCCGCCGCTCGACCTTCAATTACACGATCTGGATTGGGTCAATGCCGTGTTCGGCCTGCCGGACGGCGTGCAGGCGGCGGCCAAAAAGTCGCCGGCGACGGGTGGCTATGACACGCTCGACGCGCTGCTAACCTACGCGGACGGCCCGCAGATTCATGTTCGGGGCGGCTGGAGCTATGCCCAAATTCCCTTCCAGGCCGGGTTTGATGCCTGGTTCGAGCGCGGTTTTGTCCGTTTTGATGGCCGCCTCAGGCCGGCGTTGCAAGTTTTTGATGACCCGCTCAAGGTCGAGGCGCAGCCGGCCGAATATGCGCCAGGTGATGCCTATTTGAACGAAATCGTGTATTTCCTGGACGGTGTGCGGAACGGTGGCGAGCTGGCCGGGTGTACGCCGCAGTCGACGCGGGACTCGATGTTATTGGTTGAAAAAACGATACAGGCCGCTGAAAGCGGCGAAACGATCAGGTGAATTTAGAGGAGGATTCGAGATGGCAAAACTGAAGCTGGGTGTGATCGCCTCACTGCCCCAAGGGCCGGAAGAAGAGCTGAAAAAGGCGCACGAGTTGGGCCTGCCCACCTGCCAGGCAGTGTGCTGGGATCGCAGTTTGTTCAACGACGAGATGGCCGATCGGCTGGTTGCAGCGTCAAAGAAATACGATGTCCAAGTCACCACGGTGTGGGTGGGGTTGCCCGGCCCGGCGCGGTGGAATTTCATCGAAGGACCCGTGACGATCGGCCTGGTGCCGCCCCAATATCGAGAAGAACGTGTTGCAACACTCAAGCAGGGCGCCGACTTTGCCAAAAAGGTGGGCGTATCGACGATCACCACCCACGTCGGTTTTATCCCCGAAAGCCCGACCAACCCGCTGTATCCAGGCTTGTTGGTCGCCTTGCGCGAGGTGGTCGATTACTGCCGGCCGCTGGGCCTCACCTTTTGCTTTGAAACGGGCCAGGAAACGCCGACGACGCTGCTGCGT
>JAFGEY010000066.1 GCA_016931365.1 Anaerolineae bacterium | reverse complement strand
TCCTGCTCGACCGTAGGCAGGCTTCTTGTCTCTGGCTCGGCAGGCCGGTAAGACCGGCCACGATCAAACGCCTTTGGCCGTGATCCCTGATCCGCAGCCGGCCTCTTTTCCCCTCAAGTACGCGTCACACCCTCTGGTGCATTTACGCTACGGAGCGAACCTTACCACCGCCCTCCGGCGTACTCGACCGAGTAGGGCGTCGACCGTTGCTCGTGCCAGACGTGCAGCAACCTGGCCATCTGGCGCAGGTGCGCCAGGTCGTGATCGGCCCACGAGACGAGCACGTCGCCGGCGCTGAGTGTGATCATCTCGGCCTGGGGGCCAAATGAGATCTGTGACTGGACGTCCCAATCGGGCGAGTCCAACGTTTTGAGCCAGGCGACCGAGGCGTCCCGCTCAGCCAGAAACCAATCCAACGCCTCGCGGCAGCTTGCCACGGCGACATATGGCCCGCGAAGTGCGCCCCACGGTTGGGGTGGGTTGTTCAGCATCTCCCGGAGGTGCTGGCGAAAGTCGATCCGCTCCTCGTTGTAGAGATGCTCCATCACCTGTGCAATCGACCAGGTTTCCGGGCCGGGCTGCCACTGCGCCTGCTCGTCGGAAATGGCCTGCACCAGGGTGTGGATCGTCTCTGCATAGGCGGTCAACTGGCGAATGATGTCCTGGATGTCGATCATCGTATCATCTCCTTTGTGGCTGCCGGCCGGTGTGCCGATCAGCCTGTGAACTACGTCCGCGGGTTCTTGAGTCCCGTCCTCAGCTTGTCCCTGACCTCGCGCTTGACGCGTGCGGCCAACCGGTTATCGTATTCGGCCAGGAAATCCTGTACGGCTTGCGGGTCGTGGACGACCAGTTCGCGCAGCGCCCACGACATCGCTTTGGCCACCATCTCGTCATGATCGTCGACCAGCAGGCGGCACACGGTCAGCGTGCGCGGCGCGTCTCCCTGCCCGCCGCGCGAGCGGACGTTCAGCGCCACCGTGCAGACCAGGGCCGCGCGCCGCTGCCAGCAGTCGGAAGCATGCGCCCAACGGTGAATCAGCGCATCGGGGACCAGCCCGTCCCGCCAGGCCGGCCCGGCCAGCGTGCGCTCAAACTCGGCGAGTTTGAACGCATTGACGGTCCACCAACTGTCGATGCCTTGCCCCAGCGCTTCCAACGCGGCTTCATCCAGGCTGCGAAATGCCCGGGGATGGGCGGCGATCAACTCGTAGGCCACCCAGCGGTGGTTGGCGGTCGAATTCGCCGCCGACGTCTGCCACAGCGCTCGCGCCAGGTCTCCCGCATTCGTCCTCGACCTGGCGCGAGCGCCGTCGAGTGCCTACGCCGGATGGCGCGAATGGCAGGCGTGTTCTGGATGGGCAGGGCGACGATTTCGGCGTCGATCTGCCGGGCGAGGGCGAGCGCGTTGTCCCAATGGGTCTGTTCTGTTGCCATTGTGCTGTCCTTTCAGCGGCCGCGCCGCACTGAGGCGCACCGCGCCGGTCGTTCACCGCGCCGGCGACGCGGAATTCTCCTTCGTCCGCTCGACGATCCAGCGCTCCAGCTCGGCGCGGTCGATCTGCCACTCGCGCCCGACCTTGCGAACCGGAATGGTACCATCTTTGAGCAACTGGCGGACAGTGAGAGCGTGCAGATGCAGGTATTCGGCAACCTGGGCGACGGTCAGCGTTTTGGGGGTTGGATTCTCGCTCATTTTCTCCTCCTCAGTGCACATCAGGCTTCCATCTCGATCAACTCACAGACCAGGCAACGACAATTGTACAACGACCGCGACCGGAATGCAAAGCCTCGATTTTTCAGGGAATTTGTGTGCCAGATGCGGCATCTTGTGATATACTGGTATGCAAGACACAATGCTTCGGCTCGACACCCCACCTGACAACGAGATCGTGAGCAAAGGCAAAAACCAGGTTCCGAAATCCACCAGGAGGGGTAAAATGTTCAAACCGGGAATGAAATTCGGACGCGCACTGACTGCCGTTGCGCTGGGCGGCATCCTGATCGCGATCCTGTTTCTGCTTTCGACCCACACCGACCTCAACGCACAGACCACCGGCGCGATCAGCGGGCACGTCTACCAGGCCGACGGAACCACACCGATCGGCAACATCCACGTCTACGCCGAGGTGTACGACACCGGCGAGTGGAAAGCTGGCGTCGAAACGACGCCGGACGGCAGTTATACCCTCAGCGGCCTCGACGCGGGCGACTACCGGATCGCCATCTGTCCCTCGTGCACCGGCCAGCACTATGTTCGCGAGTACTATCCCGAGCGCGATCAGCATCATCTCGCCGGCCGCGTCGCCGTCGTCGCGCCGGACACCACGTCCGGCATCGACTTTACCCTCGATCCGGCGGGCGTGGTCACCGGCCGCGTGACCGCAGAAGGCGGCGCGCCGGTCGCCGACCTGCACATCGCCGCCATCCGTCGCTCCGACGACGCCTGGTTCGGCGGACCGAACACCGACTCAGCCGGTTACTATACCTTTACCGAAGTCCCCGCTACTGACATCTATATTTATGCCTGCAGCAGGTGCAACAATCATCCCTACATCGGCGAGTACTATGACGATACGCCGGACAAAAGCTCGGCGACGGCGCTCAGCATCTCGGCCGGCGTGACGACGACCCACATCGATTTTGCGCTGGCCGCCGGCGGGGCGATCAGCGGTCACGTCCACGCTGCAGATGGGATCACGCCGCTGGCCGGCGTCAATGTCGGTGCAGAGTCCTTTGACGGCGGAGACGACCATCACGGGGTGCAAACCGCCGCCGACGGCAGCTATCTCATCCGCGGGCTGGCGTCCGGCGCGTACCGGGTCAATGCCCGGTTGAGCGGCTATGCCCAAGAGTTCTTTACCGAGACCCTTTTTCACCATTACGCCTCGCCGGTGGTCGTCACCGCGCCGCAGATCACCACCGGCATCGACTTTACGCTCGAACAAGGCGGCGTCGTCACCGGCTGGGTCAAAACCGGTGGCGGCTCGCCCATTGCTAACCTGCATATTGCCGCGATCCGCGTCTCCGATGGGGAATGGCACGGTGGGCCGAACACTGACGACCTCGGTCGCTACACCTTTGACAGCCTGCCCCCCGGCGAGTGGACCATCTATGCGTGCAGCAGCTGCAACAACCAATCCTACGTCGACGAGTATTACGACAATGTACAAACAAGAGATGATGCCACAGCGATCAACGTAACGGTAGGCAGTACAACGTCCGAGATCAACTTTACCCTCGCCGCGGGCGGCCAGATCACCGGCACGGTCTACCAGGCCGACGGGATCACCCCGCTGGCCGACGCCAACATTCATCTCAACGGGTGGGACGATCAGAACTGGCAGCGGCACACCAGCAGCGGCCCCGACGGACGCTATGCCTTCACCGGCCTGCCGGCCGGCAGCTACCGGGTCAGCGCCGACACAGCGGGCTATATACAAACTTACTATCCCGATCAGCCCTGCCAGGATGCCGCCGATGCGGTGCATGTGACCGCGCCCGGCATGGTCGCCAACATCGATCTGACTCTGCCGCAGGGCGACGCCGCCGTTCGCGGGCACGTTCGCTACCAGGGCGGCGCGCCGGTGGCTGGCATCCAGGTGCAGGCCAACCGGATGCATGCCTGCGGCCACACCTATGCGCACACCGATGCCGCCGGAGCCTACACGCTCACCCTGCCTGCCGGTACCTGGGGCATCCAGATCGACCGCTGGGCGCGGCAGGCCGATGGTCACACGATGAACGCCATTCCCTTGCTGGCGATCGGCAGCGGCGACGTCGAGACGGGCATCGACATCATCTTGCTGCCGCACCAGGCCACCGTCGCCGGCGTCGTCCGGGCGCAGGACGGTTCTCCCATTGACGATGTCCAGGTGGCTCTGGTCGACGAACCGACGGGGTGGTACCTGAACCGCGAGGTGCGCACCGACGCCGGCGGCGCGTACACGATCAGCGTCCCGGCCGGCACATGGCGGATCAACGCCTGGGCCGACGATCACGTCCAGCCGCCCAACCAGCAGTTCACCGTCGGCGTTGGCGAGACGGCGACCAAAGACCTTTACCTGAACGCGCTCACGTCCCTGATTTCGGGTCAGGTGCGCGATCAGTTTGGCGCGCCGGTGCCCGGCGCCTGGGTCGACGCCTGGAATCCCAAGCAGATGGCCGGCGGGGGCGGCGTGCCGCGAGCCACCGCCGACGCGGGCGGGACGTACACCCTGTCCGTCTATGCCGGCGAGTGGCATCTCAACGTCCACCGCCCGCCGACCCACGTCAGCCAGCCGGCGTGCGTGGTTGTCGTGGGCGACGCGCAGCACTTGGGCGGGGTCGATCTGGCCCTGCACAAGGCGACGGCGACGGTGCAAGGCACGGTGCGGCTCGGCTCGTACGGCGGCCCGCCGATCGCGGTGCAGGCTGACACGCGGGTGGACAGCCGCTGGAACAGCGGCTGGATTCACCACCAGACCATCGACAGTACCGGCGCCTATACCTCCGGCGTGACCGCCGGCGCCTGGGATGCCTACGCCCACCTCGAAGGCTATACCTGCAAGGAGGCGCGCACCTTTACCGTCGCCGACGGGCAGACGGTCCACGTCGATCTGGTCGTCTTGACCAACACGGCGATCATCAGCGGCGTCGTGATCGACCAGTTTGGCTTTCCGGTGCCCAACGCCGACATCAATATCTATGACCGCAACACCGGGCGCGACGTGATCCCCTGGAGCCTGGGCTGGGCCGATTCGGTCGGTCGCTACACCGTCGGCGTCGCCGCCGGACGCTGGCGGGTCTGCGCCTGGCGCGATGGATACGATACGGGGACATGTCCCGAGATTGCGATCGCCGACGGCGAGACGCGGCGGCTCAACTTTGTGCTCACCTCGCAGGTCAGCGCGATCGAGGGGCTGGTCACGGATCGCCAGCTCAACCCGGCGGACAACGTGCCCCTGGAAGGCGCTAATGTGCAGCTCTGGGATGCGTATGGGCTGGCCCCGATCTGCGATCAAAATGGCCCGCTGCCGGGCGGGACCACCGACGTCGACGGCGCGTTCGATTTCAGCGTGCAGGTGCTCAACGGGCCATACCTGGTGCGAGCGTTCCGGGAGGGCTATCGCTACGCCCAGGGCCTGATCTATACTCAGGGCGGGCGGCATGGGGCGGGCACGCTGCGCCTGCCGACCCAGGTCGGGGGCACGCTCTCCGGCCAGGTCACGGACGGCAGCGCGCCGATCGCCCATGCGATTGTCGTTGTGCGCCAGGGATCGAGCTTGCTCAGCGCCTTCACCCAGGATGGCGCGTTGGCCCGCACTGTCGCCGACGCCAATGGCTACTATACCTTTACCGTGCCCTTGGCGCCGGGCAGCTACACCGTCGCCGCCAACGCGGTGGGCTATGCGCTGGATACCGCGCCGGCCACCATCCTCTCCGGCACGCACACCGTCGCCGATGTGGTGCTCGGCGCGACAGGCGCGCCGCCCTATGGCGCCGCCTTTTTGACCGCCAACATTCTGCCGTCAATGGAAGAAAACCATCCCTATCCGGCCCTGGTGCAGGTGCAAAACGTGGGCAGCGAAACCTGGGTCAGCGGCGGGCAGAACCAGATTCAGTTCAACGTCGAGTGGCAGTGGGCCGGACCAAGCGCGGCCAGCGGCGGCGAGTCGATGACCTGGCTCAACCGCGACATCCCGCCGGGCGAGACGATCTTGTTCCCGCTGCGCCTGTGGACGCCCGGCGCGAGCGTGTATACGATCACCTGGGGGCTGTGGCAGGATGATGGCTGGCTGGGCAATACGCAGCAGTTCACGGTCACGGTGACGCCGCCGGCGCTGCCCAACCTGTCCGTGCAGGCCGCCGACATCTCGACCAACCCACCCACGGTGCGCGAGGGTCAGGCTTTCGAGGTGCTGGCCTACGTGCGCAACGATTCGGACGTCGATGCCAACAACGTCGAGGTCGAGGTCAGGATCGGCGGGCATCCCGTTGGGGTAGGACTCTATACAATCAACCACGTGCCGCGACACGGGGCCATCCTGCTGCGCATTCCTGCCTCAGCCCCGCCGGGTCCGGGCGGGCACGCGATCGGCGTGCGCGTTGATCCGTACAATACGATCAATGAAAGCAACGAGGGCGATAACGGCGCAAACAAGGCGATCCAGGTCTTCCCGGCGGCGACGGACACGGTCGCGCCGACCGGGGCGATCACGGTCAACCTGGGCGCGCTGACCACGGTGTCGAGAGCGGTCAACATTGCTCTTTCTGCCACGGACAATCCCGGCGGCACGGGGGTGCAGCGGATGTACGTGACCGAGTTTGTCTTCGATGAGACCGCCGGGCAGTGGCAGATCGCGCACGAGAGCGGCTGGATCAGTCCCACGGCAAGTTTGCCCTGGACCCTGTCGCCGGGCGGCGGAATCAAGCACATCCAGGTGCGCTGGGCCGATGGTGAGTGGAACATCTCGGCGGCGGCCAAGGCGTGGATCAACTATACGCCGCCCTGCGACGGCATCGCGCTGGGCGAGTGGAAGCTCTATCAATGGACGGCTCAAGCCGGGGAGCGCATCACCACCACCCTCACGCCGTGCGGCGGGTTGGGCGACCCCGATCTGTACGCCTGGATCGGGCCGAGCGGCGGCAGCCCGCACGGTTACAGCAGCAATGCCGGGGTCGCGCCGGACACGATCATCCTGACTGTAGCGGAGACCAACGTGATCAATTTCTGGGTCTATGGTTTTGAGGCGACCACCTTTAACCTGACCATGTTGCCGGGGGTGGGCAGTTTGGGCGTGACGGCGTTGGAAGAAGGCACGCGCGCGCAGGGCGACGGCAAATCGCTGCCCGAAGCGCCGCCGAGCATCGCCGAAGCGCCGGTCTTTGTGCCGCAAACGCCGGTCCATTTCGACGTATGGCTGCCCCAGGTGATGCGTATGGCGCAGCCATAAACCGGCCGCCGCACCCGGTGCTTTAAATCAAGATTTGCATATGCAGATGTAAACGAACGAGCAGACGACTCTGAATGAGTTGTCTGCTCGTTCGATCCAGGTGCAGTCTCTGGCGGCGATCAGCTCCCGGATTGGCAGGCCATAAGGACAGTGGCTCTCGCAGGTGCCGCATTCGACACATGCTTTGCCTCCATCACGGCTTGAGCATACCACCCCGTCGGATCGCGGAACAAGGCTTGTGGCTACCGCTTGCATATTTTGGCGGCGATCATCACCGTCGGAGTCTGGATCTCTTGCGGGCAGGGTAGGCCGGCCACGTTGGCAGTGGCGCCATTTCAGTCGCCCGACCGGTTGACATTCTCCAAACACTGGCGCTTGATCCATGCACCCCGCTGATCGCATTTGGCCCGCCACTGCCGGCCCACCTTGAAAACCGGCAGATCGCCCTTGCGGGCCATCGCGCGCACCGTCAGAGGGTGCAGCCGCAGGTAGACGGCGACTTGGGCAACGGTCAGTGTTTCGGGGGTTGGATTTTTGCTCATTTCTCCTCCCCATCAATTATCTTGGGCGGTGCGACGAGGCGCACTCGACGTAAACAGTGTACCATTGCCTTGTGTTTCTGGCAAAAAGGGGCTGCCAGCGTTGCGCGCGGCACCAGCCAGCACAGAACAGATATGTCTTTGGGTCACCGGTCCGGTTATGATGGCGACCTCTCCACTATGGATGGTCGTTTTTCTGGCACATCTGGACCGCTATCCCACCTGGTTCGCCGGCCTCTTTGTTACCTTGTTTGTAACACTAACCGTCTTGTATGCGGTGACACTGATCCATCTCTGGGGGCGGATCCGGCAGCTAAAAGGGCGATGCCTTGAACAGTGGTGGCGATGATCGGCGCGTCGTGGGCGGCCAGAAAGGCCAACCACTCCAGGATGGCGCGCATCGAGACTAGATCGACATCTGTGTTGGGCAGGGTGATTCTCAAAATGCAGGCTCGCTGACCGTCCGTGCGCAGGCCGCAACTGAGCAGGGGACACGTCGTAAAGACTGGCTATCGTGTCCAAGAGCGTGGGGCGTGTTGTCATTCGCCCTCCTTTTCGGCGTGTGCGTCCCGCTCGAATACGGCGTATTCGGCAGGCATCTCGATGCCAAAGCGCCGGCAGGGCAATTTGACATCATCGATGTACAGCTCGCTGTGATGTTGATCGAGCAACCGCCCGAACGCGATCACGTCATTGGCGGTCATTGCAGGATCGTCGTTTCGCATCGTATTCCGCATCTCATTCTATAACGTCACCCAAAGCAACCCACTCTGGCCCAAAGGAAGAGAGGCTTGCACCGTGCCATCGCCGGTCACGGCCATCGCGCCGCC
>JAFGEY010000065.1 GCA_016931365.1 Anaerolineae bacterium | reverse complement strand
CACACACATCTCTTTGCGATGACCCCACCGTTCGACGATCCCCGCGCCGGGCAACATCACTAACGCCGCGCTGAAACTGGACACGGCGCTGAGCAGCCCGATCTGCGCGCGGCTGGCCCCCAGGGCCAGCACGAACAAAGACAGGTAAGCGTTGACGATCGACTCGCTGGCCTGGCTGAAAAAGCCATCCAGCCAAAACCAGCGCAGGTTGCGCGACACTGCCGCCGGGACCTGGCCGTGCCAGAACAATCCCGTCGCGAGCCGGGTCCTGAATCGCAGGAAAGAGGCCTCCAGGCGAAACAAATAGTTCATCGTATGCTGCATCCACCTTTGTACTGAATTGAAGATATGACAACCGCTCGCGAAAAGCTTTATTATACCTACTCGCGGCCAGAGAGACAAAAAAACCATTTGAAAATATCGGCCAATGATGGTATGATCTGCCTAAAAGCGCGCTGAAAAACCCTATCTTTGATTTTGTAGCCGCGCTTTCCAGAGCGCGGAGATGTTCTATGGGACAAAAGAGTGCGCAGTATTGAAACCGCGCCTACTTTTTCAGCCAATCCGCAAAGCGACGAATGACATGGACGCAGTTCCTGATTCCTTGCTCGAACAATTGAAAACGGTCACGCTGTGCGCTCCACTGCTTCAGCGCGCGCTGCAACACCTTGCCGCCGTCGTGAAACCGATCGACTATGACGACGGACAGATCATTATGCTCGAAGGCGATGTCGGCGCACCGGTTTTCTTCATCATCGAGGGAACGGTGCGCGCCTTTCGCACCAACCTCGACGGGCGCGAACAAAATCTGATCCATTTGTCCGCCGGCGAGGCATTCAATATGCCGGCCGCTTTTGCTCCCGATCAGACGGCGCCGGTCAGCGCCGCCGCCGTCGGTGCGGTGCGGCTGTTGTGCATCACGCCAGCCGATTTCAGCCGCATCGTCAGCCAGACGCCCGAAATTGCCCTCGCCGTACTGCGCGATTTCTCGGCCAAACTCGTCCATCTCACCAATCTCACCCACGATCTCAGCTTGCGCTCTGTGCGCGGGCGGTTGGCTCGATTTCTGATCACCCAGGCCCGCTCCGACACGCCCCCTCACTGGACTCACGAAGCCATCGCCGCCCAGATCGGCACCGTGCGCGAAGTGGTCAGCCGAACGATGCGCGCTTTTGTCCGGGAAGGCCTGATCGAAATGAACCGCCAGCAAGTCGTCCTCCTCGATCCTCAAGCGCTTGAACGCGAGACCTAGCGAATTCCCGACCAGAGTCGGGAATTCGATGGAACTTTTGTCACATACTTGGCTTCTCAAATACGTTATACTTGAGCCATCACGAGGAGCAAGACAGATGACCGACTGGACTCTACCCACCATCCAACTCGAGCGCTGCACGCGTTGCGGCCTGTGCGTCCAATACTGCCCCACGCGGGCGGTAGAAATGGTTTCACAAGCACCCACGATTGTGCGCCCCCTAGATTGTTCCTACTGCGGACAGTGTGAAGACGTCTGCCCGGTCGGAGCCATCGAGTTGATATACGAAATCGCACCATTAAACCCAAAACATCGTTAAACTGGAGGATGTATGCTCAGACAAATCGTTCGCATCGATGAAGAACTGTGCACCGGCTGCGGCCTGTGCGTCACGCCCTGCGCGGAAGGCGCGATCCAGATCATCAACGGCAAAGCCAAAGTGATCCGCGAGGAACTGTGCGATGGCGCAGGGTTTTGCCTCAGCGTATGTCCCACCGGCGCACTGACCGTCGAACAGCGCGAGGCCACCGCCTTCGACCCGCACGCCGCGCACCAGGAGATGGCAAAACGTGGCCCAATCTATATCGAACAAACCTGCCACGTCTGCGGCGCCGGCGAAGACCAGCGCGTGCTGCTGCCCTGCCGCAAGGCGGGCGAAAGCCTGTGGGTCTGCACCCGCTGCCTGCCGCAACTGATCCACGGATAGGCTTTGCAATGTCTACACCTCTTTACGATCAATTCAGCACCGATTACGACCGCTTTGTCAATTGGGACAAGCGATTGGCCGGCGAACTGCCCTTCATCGAACGCCAACTTGAAGCCGTCCGCGCGAAATGCGTTCTCGACGTCGCCTGCGGCACCGGGCGGCATGTGATCGCCCTGGCCCAACGAGGCTATCAGGTCGTCGGGGTCGATGTCAGCGCGGGAATGATTGCCCGGGCGCGGCAGAACGCACAGATCGAGTCGGTCGACGTTGAATTCATCGTCGCCGGATTTGGCGAATTGGCCCCCACAATCGAGGAAAGATTTGATGCTGTACTCTGCCTGGGCAGTAGTCTGCCACACATCGCGTCGATGGATGACTTGGCGCCCACCTTGCGCGATTTTGCTGCCGTCTTACGCCCCGGTGGGCTGCTGATCCTTCAGAACCGCAATTTCGACCGCGTGCTCCTCAAGCGCGACCGCTGGATGCCGCCGCAATCGTACCGCGAGAGTGATACAGAATGGCTGTTCCTGCGCTTTTACGATTTCAATGCCGATGGCTCGTTCACTTTTAACGTGGCCACGCTCCGGCGGCAGAGCGGCGGCCCCTGGCAGCAGCAGGTCGAATCGACGGCGTTGTGGCCGCTGCAAGCACAAGAGATACTGGTTGCTTTACAGTCCGCCGGATTTGAGAGCACCACCATGTTTGGTGATATGCAAGGCGCGTCTTTCGCGCCCGAAGCCAGCCCCAATATAGTCGTCACTGCGCAGCGAATTCGACCGAGCCGATACCAAAAATAATACAAGGAGAGAAACAATATGAAATCATCAATGGGAGGTTTTTGATGCAACAAGTTGTATTCGCGTTGATTACGTTTCTGCACGATTTGTTCACCGCCATCTGGATCGGCGGCATGTTTGGCTTGGCTCTTGCCGTGCTGCCCTCGATCAAGGCTGTGCTGGGCCTGGGTCCAGATACACACAAGCTGACCGAGGCGATCCAGAAACGGCTCAGCGTGCTGGTTTACATCAGCATCGTCGGGCTGCTCGTCACCGGGCTGCTCTTGTCGCGCCGCGCGCCGCAGTTCCAGGGCCTGTTTCAATTCGACAACACCTATTCGCTCGTTCTGGGCATCAAACACGTACTGGTGCTGTTGATGATCGCGGTCGCCCTGGCGCGCAGCCTGGGCTTCAAAGGCAAGCCCACCCCGCAGCAGGCCAAAGTCAAAATGGCCCTTTTGCTGTCCAACCTGGTGCTGGGTACAGGCGTGCTGCTGCTCAGCGGGTTCAGCGCGGCGCTGGCTAACACCCAACCGCCGGTGATATAGCTATTTCATTTTAAGGAGAGGAGATTAAAATGACGATGTTTTGTTATCAGTGCCAGGAGACGGCCCGCAACCGGGGCTGCGCCGGAAAGCGCGGCGTGTGCGGCAAGACCGCCGAGGTCGCCACCCTGCAAGATCTGGCCACCTGGCTGCTCAAGGGCATCGCCTTTTACGGCATCGCGGGGCGCAAGCAGGGGATCGAAGACTTGGCGACAAACCTTTTTGTCGCCAAAGTGCTGTTCGCCACCATCACCAACGCCAACTTTGACCCGGATTACTTTGTCGAACTGGCCCACGAGGCGATCCGCCGCCGCGACGCACTCAAGGCCCAGCTCCCGCCCATCGCCGACGCGCCAGAAGCCGCCACCTGGCGTCCGCAGGTCGGCGATCAAACTGAGCTGCTCGCCAAAGGGATCGAGGTTGGTTTGCTCGCCGACGAAAGCGCGGGCGAAGATGTGCGCTCGCTGCGTCACCTGCTGCTTTTTGGCCTCGAAGGGTTGTCAGCCTACATCGAGCACGCCTACGTACTCGATTACGCCGACGACAGCATCTTGATCTTTTTGCAAGAGGCGCTGGTCGCCACACTCGACAACACGCTGGCCGCGCAAGACATGGTCGGCTGGGTGCTCAAGTGCGGCGAAATGGGCGTGCAGGCAATGGCGCTGCTCGACGCGGCCAATACCGGCACCTACGGACACCCCGAACCCACGCAGACTTGCATCGGCGTGCGCCCCGGCCCGGCGATCCTGGTCAGCGGGCACGACCTGCGCGACCTCGACGAGCTGCTCCAGCAGACCGAGGGCAAGGGCGTCAACGTGTACACCCACGGCGAAATGCTGCCCGCCAACGCCTATCCCGCGCTCAAGAAATACCCTCACCTGGTCGGCAACTATGGCGGCTCGTGGTGGCGACAGGACAAAGAATTTGCGACGTTCAACGGCCCGATCCTGCTGACCACCAACTGCCTGGTGCCGCCCAAAGAAAGCTACTTGGACCGTCTGTGGACCACCGGCCAGGTCGGCTGGCCCGGCGTGCCGCACATCCCACCCCGCCAAAACGGCGGGCAAAAGGATTTCAGCGCGATCATCGCTCGGGCGCTCGAATGCGACGGCCCGACGCCGCTTGAAGAAGGCACCATCCCCAACGGCTTTGCCCGCCACACGGTGATGAGCGTCGCCGACAAGGTGATCAAAGCAGTCAAAAGCGGCGCGATCAAGCGCTTTGTGGTCATGGCCGGCTGCGACGGGCGGCACAAAGAGCGTGAATACTATACCGAACTGGCCGCTCAGCTCCCTGCCGACCACGTCATTTTGACCGCCGGCTGCGCCAAATATCGCTACAACAAGCTCGATCTGGGCGACATCGGCGGCATTCCGCGCGTGCTTGACGCCGGGCAGTGCAATGACTCGTACTCGCTGGCCTACATCGCCTTGCAGCTCAAGGAAGCGTTCGGGCTGGACGACATCAACGATCTGCCCATATCCTATGACATCGCCTGGTACGAGCAAAAAGCGGTGCTGGTGCTACTGGCGCTGCTCTCACTCGGCGTCAAGCACATCCGCCTCGGCCCGACCTTGCCGGCGTTCATCTCACCGGGCGTGCTCAAGGTGCTGGTCGAGCATTTTGACATCAAGCCGATCGGCACGGTCGAAAAAGATTTGGCGGCGATTGTCGCTGGACAATAGCCGACCCAATGATCACCATCCCATAAACTCTGGCATTCTGTAGGGAGGCCAACTTCCGGGATGGTCGGGATTCCGCAGGTGGGGCGCAGTTGACCGCGCCCCACCTGCTCTTTTGCGCTCGCGTCGAGTTTTGGACAAGTGGGATGGTTCACAAATAGGTTGACACTTTGTAACTGCTCAGCCTGACGGCACAGCAAGTGGCTGAAGAAAAGACGGATAGAAAGGATTGCCGTTCAGCGCTCGCTCCAGTGCT
>JAFGEY010000565.1 GCA_016931365.1 Anaerolineae bacterium | reverse complement strand
GAGGTGTCCGCCGAACACCCACTCAGTTTCGAGCGCGCTGACCGCGAGCTGTGTTTCAACCGCATCCGGCCCGATCTGCGCATGCCGGAGGCCAACCTGCATTTTCCCAAGGCCGATCTGACCCCCTACCTTGCCAGTTGGGATGAGGCGCGCTGCCTGGTGATGCAAGGCGGTCAGGGCGAGGTTAAGCATTGGGCCTTTAACGACCCCGTGCGCCGTGAAGGTCGTTACAAGGATGCGCCGCCAACACCTGAGGAATATCGCCAATTAACCACGCGCATTGTCGATCTGCACCCGATCACACTGATCCAGAATGCGCGCACCTCGGGTGGCGGCGTGGTGCAGAACGTGCCGGGTCGCGCGCTGACCGTCGGCCCGGAGGAGACGTGGCGGGCGGACAAAGTGTCGATCTGGCAGGCGGGCACGCACGACAATCCCTTTGGCATGCGCTTGACTGCGTTGATGATCGCCAACAAGGTGCCCGACAGCGCGGTGCCGATGTCGCTGTTGGCCGACCATCCCAACGTACAGTTCAATTACTACCGCTTGGGGTTGGGCTCCTGCGAGGCGGAAATGCATTGAGCTTTGAGGGAGGGATATCGTGACTCAACGTGTGTTTGCCATCGCCGCTCATCCCGACGACATCGAATTTCTGATGGCCGGCACGCTGATCTTGCTGCGCCACAGCGGGTGGGAGGTGCACTATTTGACCATCGCCAACGGCAGTTGCGGCACGGCAGAACAGGCGCGCGACGAGATCGTGCGCGTTCGCCGCGCCGAGGCGCAGGCGGCGGCGGAGAGCATCGGTGCGATCTATCACGAGAGTCTGGTCGATGATCTGACCATTTTCTACGCGGTGGATCTGCTCGCCCGCGTCGCTGCCCTGATGCGCAAAGTAGCGCCCGACGTCGTGCTCACCCACGCGCCGGTAGATTACATGGAAGATCACCAGAACACAGCTCGCCTGGCAGTGACGGCAGCGTTTGCGCGAGGTATGCCCAATTTCCCCACCGATCCGCCGCGCGCGCCGACCGGGCAGCCGCTGACCCTCTACCACGCCCAGCCACACGGCAACCGCGATCTGCTGCGGCAGCGCGTCTATCCCGATCTGTATGTGGACATTACGCAGGTCATCGAGCAAAAAAAGACCATGCTGGCGCACCATCAAAGCCAGAAAGTCTGGCTGGATCGCACGCAGGGGATGGATGCCTATCTGGAGACTATGCTGGCGCTCAGCCGCGAGGTTGGCGACATGTCGGGGCGGTTTGTCTACGCTGAGGGCTGGCGGCGACGACTGCACCTGGGCCTTGGCGCTGAAGAGGACGATCCGCTGTCGGTCGCTTTGCAAGGGCAAACGCATTCATGTTGAGTGGTTATCCATCTGGCGCGGGTTCGATTTGGGTCCCAATATGCCTGCGTAGGCGGCCTTTGACCGTCATCCATCCGATGTGATCGGCAGGCTGAACCCGAATGTGCTCCCCTGGCCCGGTGTGCTCTCGACCCACACTTTCCCGCCGTGCGCCTCCACAATCTGTTTGACAATGGTCAGCCCCAGCCCGCGCCCGCCTGTGTTCCGGTTGCGCGAGCGATCGACGCGGTAAAAGCGGTCAAAGATGTGCGGCACATCGTCCGGTCCAATGCCGTCGCCGGTGTCGGTCACGGTGATGACGATGCAGCGATCCACGCCAGCCGGCGCCATTTCCGAATCACCGGGAACTGGAGCCGCTACTTCACAGCGCACCTCGATCCGCCCGTCCGGCGGCGTGTGTTGCAGCGCATTGGTGAGCAGATTGCCCAGCACCTGGTTCAACCGCCGCACATCGCCCTGAATCTCGGGCAATGAACCAGCACACTGGGCGGCCAAAACGATTCCGTTCGCCATGGCCTGTCCTTGCCAGCGCCGGACGGCCTGCGCGACCAACGCCGCCAGATCGACCGGTGCAATGGTCAAGCGGAATGTTCCTTCGTCAGCTTCGGCCAGTGTCCCCAGATCGCTGATCAGTTCGCGCAGCAAGGCAATCTCTTTCTTGATCCGCTCGTTCGCCTCTTGCGGCGATTGCATCCCATCTTGCAGTGCTTCCAGTTCGAGTTGGATCACGCTGAGCGGGGTGTTGAGTTCGTGCGCAATGTCATCGACCAGGCGGTTGCGCAGCGCGCGCTGCTCTTGCAGCCGGTCGGCCATGGTGTTAAAGGCGATGCCCATTTGCCCCAATTCGCCTTTGGCGCGGATGGGCACGCGATATTCGAGATCGCCCTCGGCCATGCGGTTCGCCGCTACAGTCAGCGCTGTCACCGGCTGCGTGACCTGTCGTGCGATCAAAAGACCGACCAGCAGCGCCGCGCCACCGCCGACAAGGCCGCTGATCGTCAGTGACAAGTTAACGGTGCGCAGAAATGATGTCTGCTGAACATTGTACACCTTGACACCGGCAGCGGCGGTGGCGGTCCCAATGCGTTGGCCGTCGGCGGGATGATACAACGGCATGCCAAAGGCCAGCGTGTTTTCCGACAGGCGATCTCCGATGCGTTCATATCGGCTGTCAAAAACCACGGTTCCTTCTGGATCGGCGACCAGCAAGTGTCTGTCGCCGGTCAATAAAGTGTTAAGCATCCAGATGGCGCCATCCTGGGTCAGCATAGCTGGGCCAGACTGCCAGACCACCGGCGGCAGTTCCGCCGGGTTGACGTAGCTCCAAGCGCTCACTGCGACTGCGTCTAGCCGACCAGATGGTTCTGTCCCGCTGATCGGGATACGGTCGACAATCCAAATGCCCTTTTGAGTCTGAATCAATGTCGAAACCAGCACGTCCGGTGCAACGTTTCGTTCTTGGGCCAGCGTAACCACCATTGGGCCGCCGCTGCGCGCGGTGCGGATCTGTTCCGGCGACACGTCCAACGTGATGGCGGTTACCTGATCCCACTGCGCTTCCGTTTGGGTCAGCACGATTTGTACCGACAGTTGAACAAACTGGCGCGCCGTTTTTTCGACCTGTGCCAGATGGAGGACGGCATCCTGCTCGGCGAGCATGCCGGCCTCGACGGCCTGAGCGGCCGCCACGCGTTCTGCCTCCACGATGGCTGCGACCAGGGTCTCCGGATCGATGCCGTGTTCCTCCGCAATTGTCGTCAGACTGTTCAACTGATGCCACAACCCGGTCAACGTCGCCTTGTCCACGCCCAACTCGTCGGCGACAACCTGCCACCAGTCGCAGTCGCTTTGCCAGGTTGACACAAAGAGCCGTCGTGGCGTCGATACCTGCTCGGTAACAAGCTGTCGTACCCCGCTCCAATTTCCCCAATAGGCATAGCTTTCTTCCAGGATCGGCGCAATATCCTCCACCCACGTTTGTCCTTCATGGGTGATCAGAACTTCAAATCGGTTCTCGGTCGCCTGGACCGCGATGAGGCTGCTCAGCAGCACGGCGAGCAAGATCAGCGCACCAAAGGCAGCCACCAGTTTCCATCTCAATTGAGCAAACATCTTTTATTACTCCACAAATTTATACCCTATGCCAAACACGGTGATGATATGCTGTGGGTTGGCCGGGTCTTGCTCGATGCGTGTGCGCAGGCGGCGGATATGCACATCGATGGTTCGCTCATACCCTTCAAAATAGCCCTCGAATGCGGCATCGAGCAACTGCTGGCGCGAAAGCACCCGCCCGGCGTGGCGCATCAGCGCTTCCAGCAGCGCAAACTGGGTCGGGCTAAGCTCGACATTCCGTCCATCGACGGTGCAGGTGTGCGCTTCCAGGTCGAGGCAGACATCGCCGCCGCGCAGCGTTTCCGGCGAACGCGCCTCCCCCGCCGCGCGGCGCAACACGGCCCGCGCGCGAGCTACCAGTTCGCCGGGGCTGAACGGCTTGACCACGTAATCGTCGGCGCCGAGTTCCAGCCCCAAGATGCGCTCACTCTCCCGCCCGCGCGCGGTCAGCATAATGATCGGCACGCCCGACTCAGTGCGCAAAACCCGGCACACATCCGTGCCGTCAAGGCCCGGCAGCATCAGATCGAGGACGATCAGATCGGGCTGCTCCGCGCGGGCCAGTCGCAGCCCGCGCGGCCCATCCCCGGCGACCAGAGTGCGAAACCCGGCCCGCTCGAAATAGGCGCGCACCCAATGCGCGATGCGCTCCTCGTCCTCGACGATCAATATGGTTTGACTCATTGCGCCGTCCTACCTCGGATTTGTTCGTTCAATCCAAATTATACCCGGCTCTATGCCTTTGCCAAGCTCGTTCGTGCCGTCTGCCGGGTCTCGATACGCCAGGAGCGCGGTGGCACTCGACCGGCACAGGCCGGACCATTACGTCCGCCGAATCATCCCGATTATACTCCAAACTTGTTACAAAGTGATGACTGTGGCTGGCCCAAACGCAAAGAGATTGTCACAACCCGGTCATTATTTTGTAACAACTCGGTGCTATGATGCTCTCGGTTTGCATCAAGGCGGCATTCGAGCGAGTGCTCGCTTGACAAGTCATATACAACATCAAGAAGGTACGCTGGCTGCCATCGTTCGACGAGGCAGCTATTCGAGGTACAAATTTCAGGAGGTATCGATGGATCAAGCGATCATTCACACTGAGGGGGT
>JAFGEY010000564.1 GCA_016931365.1 Anaerolineae bacterium | reverse complement strand
GCGCAGCCAGGCGGTGAACTCTTCGTTGGCCCGGATCAGGCCGTCGCTGCGCACGCCCAGGACGATGGCCCGCAGCTTGTAGAGCACTTCATCGGCGCGGCTGGGTTCGGCGGCGATGGCCGGGTTGAGGCGGATGAGGGCTTGGCGGGCGTATTCCTCGACAAAAACGTCCTGGATGCGGCGCGGGAGCTGGGCAGCCGGCACGTAGCGCCAGCCCAAGCCGCGCCCGCTGCGGCCGGCGGTGACATAGACCGGCGGCGTTTCGGCTATCCGGCCGGCGAGGGGCTGCGTGCCGCAGAGCAGATCGCGGACGAAGGCTTCGACCGTGTTAGACTCGTTGAAAGGCATTTTCCCTTCTCACTTGTCGAATCATATGCCCATAGCCGCGCCAAGAGCGCTGTTCAGTAGTGACTTGTGAAGCTTGCCTTGTTGTTTCTCTCTATCCTCTAATCTATCAATCGACCTGTCGATTTCCTGCAGTGTTTTGGCTACGTGCCGCTGCTCATCAATGGAGGGTAACGCAAATTCGAATCGCTCAAGATGCCTCCAATACAAATGCTTCACTTTGGTGCCTTCGCACATCGACACAGTGTGCTGCTGGAATCGAGACGACTGAAGAGAGCGAAAAACGTATTCGGGACAAACCTCTTTGGAGTCAAATACGAATCGTCCGATCCGTTGATTGAGCAGGCTGTGATCGCCTTCCCTTGCCAAGCATACCCGTCCCATGAAACCATCTTCTAACGACTGTGCGGTGAGATTGATGACTATGTCTCCTGCCCCAATGACGTAGTCTCGGGCCTCTAATTCGAAACTCTCGGGAAGACAGACGGTTTTGTCAGCATCCCAATCGAAGTAACCTTTTATTCCCAGGTTACCTGGACGCAACAGGCGGACACCCGTTTCTTGGTATTGGTTGCCAGGAAATGCCCGGCCATTCTGCATTTCGCAAACATCGCCAAGCCGAACTTGTTTTCCGTCGTGTCTTGTACATAGAGTGTCGATGGCAGATATCCGTAGCTGGCGCAATGAACCAAGCGCAAATTGGATGGATTCCACTGTGGATCGCGAATTCTTAAGAACCTCTGCAATCCGCCGTTGCTCCGCCAGCGGCGGCAGGGCAAACTCGTACTCGGTAAGATCAGAGAAGTTGATATAGGGGTTGACCGAGCCTTTCGAGTTCGTGATAGAGAACTCGTGAAACGCCTCCGTCTGCATAACAAAGGGCAGCAGTTCCGGCAGAAGGGTGTTGGGGTCTTTCGACTCCAACACAAAGGTCGTGTTGGCGCAGATACCTTCAAAATCGGCCACGGCCACCTTGCGCAGATAGGTTCGCCGCGAGCCGTACAAGACCTGTCCCGGCTGGAAACGCATATGAAAAGCCGGCCCCAGGTAGTCGTCGGTAATCTCACCCCGGCGCCGGATGCGCAGGTCATCGGTGTCCATGTGCTCGCCGCCGACGTACCACTTCAGCCCGGAAGACTTGGCGTCAACCTTATCTTTCACCTGGCGCACCACGTCGCCAAACTTGACAGTTGTCCAATCTGCTTTATGTGTCATCAGTCGAATTGATAATCAACTTCTTTGAGCCGTTGTTCGGCAATTGCGATTTCCTGTGACGTGAACAAAGGGCGAAATTCCGGTTTGATTACGTGGGCCTCAACCGTCAAATCGAGTCGGCCAATTGTCCAAAGCGTGACAAATCCATCAGAAAGATCGGTCTTTTGCAGCAATCGCCGGGCTGTTTCCAGGCCACCGACCTCGGACACCATTCTGAAGAAATAGGTCGGGGTGTAGCTGGTATCACGTTTCGCCGTATCATAGATGCCAATCATCGCTCGATGGAACTGTTGCTCAAGATCAGCCTGAGAGACGGTTGTCTTTGTTTGTTCTGCATCAGCACTGTCTGATAGGTCGTCAAGTTCAGGATACTCGTCTGGCTCTTCCTGGTCGTTTTCGCTATCCAGCTCAAAGAGATCATCTTCATATTCGTCTTGATTGACCACGGCCAAAAAGTCGGCACCTTCCTGGGCAACAGGCTTGCCCATTGCTTCTTCGATCAACGAAACCAGTGCTGCACCACGCTGGCCAAAAAACTGCTCAAAGTTATCACTGTATAACTGGTCGGGGTCAATGCCGTGCGTTTTGAGAATGGTCGAGAGTTCAGCTTGACCTAGCATGGCATCGGACTCAATCTTCCGCAGGTACTGGGAAGGAGCTTGTCCACCAATGATACGATTGGTTCGGGCAGAGATGGCCGTTTTGTTGATAATGCTGTTATATCTGTAGGGATCAATGCCCTGGCTTTTACACCAATTTTGCGGAAAGATGTGATGGATGTCGATGCTGTCATCAAAAAAGGTTTGCATCTTGATTGTTTCACCAGTGCGAAAATCTCGACATCCTGCCCGCATCAACAAGGCATGGATACCTTTGTAAGCAGCACTGTTGCGGGTGCGTAGCGAGAGTAGGCGATTGGCATCAAAGTTGGCGTCCTGCACGGTTTTCGGTTCGGCACTGTGATCTCGAACAAAGGTGACCAATTCAGGCAAATCTCTGGCAAACCGGCTTTCAACAGCACCGCCGTATAGTTCTCCCAGCACCCCACACCAGTACCAGCGCGCAATCTGCTTTTGGGCACCCACCGGTTCGGCTTCTTTGCCCAGTGTTACAAAGGCTGCTGCCAACGGGACAACCTGTGTGCGATAGGGGAGGTCTTTGGCACGATAGATGTTTTGGGTGTGCAGGAAACGAGCGGCTTGGCCAAAGCCTTGTTCAACAGCATCGGCCCACTGCTTATAATCCTTCACCTCGAGACGCAAAATGTCCCGCCGTTTACAACTAATGCCTGGTAGTTTTTCGCCTGTTTCTCCTTCTTCCACGGCTCGCAAACGGCGTTCCTGGGTAACAAGCAAGGCAATTGCCTGCAAAAAGTCGTCGCTTTGCAGTGAACCGAGCGCTTTATGTTGCCCCTTCAGTCGTCTTTCACGATCACGCCAGTCGTCGCGTAGTTGGAAATTGTCAGCGGCAAAGGTTGCGGTTAGCAATTCAAAGACTGTGAGAGCGACACCTCCGGTGTTCACTTTTTCAAAGACGAGGCAGACAGCTTCTTTTGGGGTGGACTTGTTGAGCTCGATAACGGGGACTTGATATTGCTCAAAGCGTTTGATAACCTGACGCTCAAACGCGTTGAAGAGCTTCATTTTGTCAGGTGCATAGTTCCAGTACTCCTGGTAGCCCGTGCGCCAATCGGCTGAGTCAAAAACCTGATTGACTGGAAACAGATGATTTTGGTACTCCATTTCTGGAGTACGTAGATCAAGGTCTATCTTGCGACCAAAATCACTTTTGATTAGCTTGTCAGCCGGAATACTGAGGATCGCTTCTTCCTCATCAACATCCCCGTTCGTCATCTGGATCATGTCAAGATAGTAGAACCGTTCGATCTTTTTCTTTTGTACCGTGGTAGTTTGCACAGGCTGGCGCAGCATCAAGGCTTGGTACAGCGAAGTGAATCGTTGCTGTCCATCCAAAACCAACGTTTCAGGTTCTTTGCTGTGGGGGATGTTTGCGCCTTGTACCGGGCGAGGTTTGAACCGCAAACCCTCGCCGCCTGTTTCCAAGAGCATCACTGCCCCGATGGGAAACGATACTGCAACACTAGCCAACAAGCTGCGGATGCGATCGTCGTCCCACACCCAGCCGCGTTGAAAATCGGGAAGCTGCATTTTCCCGTCATCAATGCGTTTCAGAAGCTCTTGCAATCCAGTTTTTGTGCTGTCAAATGTCGAGATGGTCATTCAGCTTTCTCCCCAGATTTCTCGAGATCAGAGAGTTCATCCAGCATTTCCATCAGGGCGTCCATCTCCTGCCAGAACAGGCGTCCCTCCTGCTGCCAGGCAGCCCACAGCTCCGGCAGCGAGCGGCCATCGTCGCCGCCGTGGTTGTTGTTCACGCGCTTGACGTAGAGGGGGATGGACAGGCTGTAGCCCTGGGCGGCAATCTCGTCCAGGGTGGCCGCCACGGCGAAATCGGGCTCTGCCCCGAATTGTCGGTAGGCGTCCAGGATGCGGGCCTGGTGCGCGGGCTTGAGAAAGCTCTGCGCCCGCTCGCGGGCCACCTCGTCCACGGCGTCGATGAACAGGATCCGGCCCCGGCGCTCCGGTGGCTTCTGGCTGCGGCAGACGACGACGCAGGCCTCCATGGGCGAGTTGTAAAAGAGGTTCGGTCCCAGGCCCAGCACGCACTCCACCAGGTCGGCCTTGACCAGCCGCTGCCGCATCTCGGCCTCGTCGCGGCGAAAGAGCACGCCGTGGGGAAAGAGGATGGCGCAGCGGCCAGTCTGCGGATCCATGCTGGCCAGGATGTGCTGGAAGAAGGCATAGTCGGCCCGGCCCTGGGACGGCGTGCCCAGAAAGTTGCGGCCCCAGACGTCGCTCTGCCAGGCGTCGCGGTTCCACTGCTTGATGGAGTAGGGCGGATTGGCCAACACCACGTCGAAGGTGCGCAGCCGGTCGCGCTCGGTAAAGGCCGGGCGCTCCAGCGTGTCGCCGCGCACGACGGCGAAATCCTCGACGCCGTGCAGCACCAGGTTCATGCGGGCGATGGCGGCCGTCATGTGGTTGCGCTCCTGGCCGTAGAGGCGCAAGGTGCGGTGCTCGCCGCCGCCGCGCTTGACCTCGTCCAGGGCCGAGATCAACATCCCGCCGGTGCCGCAGGTGGGATCGTAGATGCTCTCGCCCGGTTGGGGCCGGAGCATCTGGACCATCAGGTGCACCAACGTGCGGTTGGTGTAGAACTCTTGCGCCGTGTGGCCGCTGTCGTCGGCGAACTGCTTGATCAGGTACTCGTAGGCGTTGCCCAGCTCGTCTTCGGGCACCTCGGCCAGCGACAGGCTGTGGGCCGAGAAATGCTCCAGCAGGTTCTTGAGGGTGGCGTCGGGCAGGCGGGCCTTGTTGGTCCAGGGCGCGTCGCCAAAGATACCGTCCAGCCGGTCGGGATTGGCCGCCTCGATGGCGCGCATGGCGTTCTGCAAAGCACGGCCCACGTCGCGGGGCACGGTGCGCACCTCGTCCCAGTGGGCGCCCTCGGGGATGACAAATCGGTCGTTGGCCGTGTCGCGGGCATAGCCCTCGTCGTCCGAAAAGGCCAGGGCTTCGGCATACTCCTCGTCCCACACGTCGGACAGACGCTTGTAGAAAAGCAGGGGAAAGACGTACTGCTTATAGTCGCCGGCGTCGACCAGCCCGCGCAGGATGTTGGCCGCGCCCCACAGGTAGGATTCGAGCGCCTGTTGGGTCAAACGCTCAGCCATCGAGCCAGCCCCCTTCAGCCATGACCTCGGCCAGTTGCCCCTCGGCCTGGCGCACGCGGGCCAGCGCGGCTTTGAAATCGGAGATGGCTTCCGGCAGCGGCGGAATGTCCTCGCCGATGGGCGGCAGCACGTAGCGGGAGATATTGAGGGTCCAGTCCTCCTCCTGGATCTCGTCCACGGTCACCACCCGCGCCCGGTCCTCGACGTCCTCAAAGGCTTGCACCCAGCCCAGGATGGTGGCCACGTGCTCGGCATCGAGGTGGTTCTGCGCTCGCGCCTTGCGGTAGAGGGACGAGGCATCGCCGATCAGCACCTGTCCGGCGCGGGCCGGCTGCTTGCGCCGGCGCAGGACCAGGATGCAGGCCGCCAGCCCGGTGCCGTAGAACAGGTTGGGTGCCAGGCCGATGACGGCCTCGATCAGGTCCATCTCCAGCAGCTTGCGCCGGATGTCGCCCTCGACGCCGCCGCGAAAGAGGGCGCCCTGGGGCAGGACGACGGCCATGCGGCCGGTGTAGGGC
>JAFGEY010000563.1 GCA_016931365.1 Anaerolineae bacterium | reverse complement strand
TCGTCCATGGCCATCGACACATACTGCGGCTGGTAGGGGTTGAACGCGGTCAGCGCGCCCAGGTAGGTCGGCGCTTCGACGGCCACCCTGTCACCCGGCGAAATCAGGATTTTGCCCACTGCATCGAGCACAGCCTGCGAGCCGCTGGTAATGACGATCTTGGACGCCTCCGCCCCAATGCCCTTTTGGGCCAAATAGGGCACCAGTGCCTCTTGCAGTGGCGTAAACCCTTCCGACTTGTCATACTGGAATGCCCCAGGGCCGTATTTCTCAATCACTTTGGCCGAGATTTCGCTCATGATCTCCATCGGAAAGCTTTCCGGGGCGGGAATGCCGCCCGCCAACGAGATCATCCCCGGCTGATTGACCACCTTTAATATTTCGCGGATCGCGCTCGCGCCCATCACTTTGGTGCGATTGGCCAGCAAATGTTCAAAACTCACGTCGTATCCTCCAGATCGAATAATCTGTGTCACTGTGCAGCGCCGTCAGCGGTCTGCCGTCAGTGGTCAGCAGTTCTTACCTCACCTTGAACAACAATACCAGCAGAATCGGCGTGCCGACGGCCTGCAAAAGCATAAAGCGCACCAAAACCTGCGTCGGCGACCAGCCCAGATTCTTGCGCATGTGGTCGTGCAGCGGATAGCGCACGTTCTTGAAAATGCTGATCTTGAAAAAGCGCAGCAGAGCTACTTTGAGCAACCCGGTCGCGCCATTGACCAGCACAATGCCCGCCACAACAAAGATCAGGAATGGATTTCCGCAGGCCAGCACCAGCATCCCGATCAAAAAGCCCATCGGCCTGGAACCGGCGTCGCCCATCAACACTTTGCTGGGGAAAGCGTTGTACCACAGGTATCCGGCCAGACAACCGGCCATCGCAAAAGCGAGCAAAGCCCAATCCGCGCCGTCAACGTAATGCGGCACGAGCAAATACTGCGAGATATCCTTGTGCCCGACGATGCCATACAAAATGCCGCCCAGGTAAATAAAGGCCATCAGCGACAGGCTGCCGGAGAGGCCGTCGACGCCATCGGTGCAATTGGTGGCATTGATCGTCAGCCAGAGCAGGCCGGTGGCGGGAAGAATGTACAACCAGGGCGAGAGCACCAACGACTGTTTGAACAACGGCAGCCAGATTTCGACCGGCTGGAATCGGCAAAGGATGATCGCCCCAAAGAGTGAAATCGCCAGGTCGATCAACCCCAATTGAAGCTCGCTCAAGCCGCCCCTGGTCTTGCTGCTGTCGTCCCACAGTCCCTCCAGCATCGACAGCGAGACACAGCTCAGCACCGCCAGGTAGCGCCAATCAAAAGGCACCACCAGCAAGCCGACGAACAGGAAAATGGGCACAAAGATCGCCCCAGCGGCGACCGGCTTGCCCACGCTTTGCTGTGCGTCGATAGCATACTCGCGGCCCTTGTCGGTGGGCAGGTGACGCCACAGCCTGGGCAGCAGCAGCCAGGTCAGCAGCGCCGACAGCGCCGCGCCAAAGCCGGTCAAAAAGAGGTACGAATAAAAGAGCCGGAAAGGCCCAAAAACAGACTCAAGAGAGTGACCAAGCCATGGTAGCAATGTGCCCTCCTCCTAACCCGAATAAATGGACCTGAATGCGGATGCACTACGGCAGCGGCGTCGAACGCTGACAGAGTTGCAGCGCCACGCCCCACGGGTCGCGCAGCATCATCAGATGCGTGCCGTCGTCGAGGTGATCGTCGCTAAAGACGGTCGCCCCGGCAGCGATCAAGTGCTCCTTGATGGAAATGATGTCACCCACAGCAAAAGCGACATGCAAGTAAAGCGGGTGCTGCGCGGCGTAATCGGGCACCGGTGCGACCGGATTGCTGTACAATTCCAGCACCGTCCGTCCGGTTGAGTCGGCCAAAAAGTGGGTGAAGGGCGGGCGCTCCAATCCGCGGACGACCTGCATCTCGCACTGCTCGACGTACCAGTGGGCCATTGCCGCCGCATCGGGGACATTGATCGCCAGATGCTCGAATTTCATCATTTTGTTTTCCTTTCATCATTTTTATGTTGATTTCGTTCCAACGACGATATGCACGCAGCCCCACGGGCCATATTCTTTGCGCACGACACGCAGCCCGCGCGACTCCATCAGGGGCGCCTCGTCGCGTATATAATCGCCGAGTTGCTCCCACAAACGGGCCAGGAAATGCACCATCGCGTTCCCATCCGCCGCCTCCCCCGCGTCAACAAGGATCACCTTGCCGCTGGAACCGATCACGCGCACCATCTCATCCATGGCCCGCTCCGCATCGGGGATGGCGCTCAAGGCAAAAGTGGCGATCACCGCGTCGAAATAGCCGTCCGGCCAGGGCAAAGCACAAGCGCTGGCGCAGCACAGCGTCGAAGCGAGATCGCGCGCCGCCAATCGGCGCCGGGTCAGCCGCACCATTCCCGCAGCCAGGTCCAGCCCGGACATCACGAACGATTCGGCCAGTTGAAGGTGCAGCCGGCCGCTGCCAAAGCCGATCTCCAGCACGCGGCTGCCGGCCGGGGGCAGGTAGGGCCACACACGCAGCCGAAGACGATGCGTGGCGTTGCCGGTAAACCAATCTACGCCATCGTAGAGCAGCGACAATTTGTCGTACACCGAGTGCCAAAAGTAGCGCTGTAGCTGTTCGCTGCCCATCGTTTTCCCCTGAATGATTCACCTTTTTAGTATCGCATCGGTCAATATTGACCGAGTGACCCGCGTGCCTTGGCCACTCGCTCGCAATAAACAAAGATCATCCAACCGGCGGCAAAATAGATTGCCGAGTGGACGATCAGCCAAAGTAGGTTGCCATCCTGCCACACTGCCAGCAGCGACTGCCCGTTGAGCACGACCCGCCGCAGCACAACCACGCCCTGCGTGGTGGGCAAGGTGTACGAGATCGCCGCCAGCCAGCCGGGCATCAACGCTACCGGCAGCAGGGTGCCGTTCATAAACATCAAAATGTTCTGAAAGAGGTTGGAAAAGGATTCCACCTGCTTGAAAACCAACGTCGCCCCGGCCAACATAAAGCCAAAGCCGTACACGCCGATCAGGGTGACGGCCAAGATCAACACACCCGTCCAGGTCATCGGCAAACGGATGCCAACCAGCCATGACATCGCCAGGCTCTGGATCAGAATCTGCACCGTGGTGATCATCAGGTTGGCAAAAGAGCGCCCCAACAGCACCACGCCAATCGGCGACGTGCTCATCGACATCTGCTCCAACGTCCCTGCGTTGATCTCGCCGCGAATGCCCCAGGACAGGTCGCTGATCGCACTGAGGGCATAGAACCAGGTCAGGTAGCCCATAAACATCGAGCTGAGTCGGGCCGGATCGAGCTGGCCATCGCCTATCAAAAAGCCGATGGCCAGAAACACAAACCCGATGGTAAGCAGCGAAACCAGGGTGTTGGCCCGGTAGGTCCACGAAATGAGCAGCCCCTTGCGAACTTCGCCAAAAAAGGTGACGATCAGCGCTTTCATTGTGCGCCTCCCCGGGCGTCGGTGTCGAGCATGCGCACGAACACCTCTTCCAGGTCCGGTTCGGCTAGCCGGGCCGAGAGCAGATGCAGCCCCAATTCGTGCAGCCGGTTCAACACGCCATAGAGCGCATCCTGATCGGCGATCGGCCCCACAAGCACCGTATCCTCGTCTTCCACAGCAACCGTAAATCCCGCAAAGGCCGGTTCGACTCCCTCGGGCAGACAGCCCTGCACCTTGATCTCGTAATACTCACTGCTGAACAGGTCGATCAGCTCATCGACCGATTGGTCAGCGATGATCCGCCCCTTGCTGATGATCGCCACCCGGTCGCACAACTCTTCGGCCATGTCAAGCTGGTGCGTGGTCAGCACCACCGTCTTGTGCTGCTCCTGCACCAGCCGTTTGATCAGCGCCTCCACCGTGCGCGCCGATTGGACATCGAGGCCCAGCGTCGGCTCGTCGAGCAGCAAAATGGGCGGATCGGCGATCAGCGCGCAGGCGATGGCCACCTTTTGTTGCATCCCGCGCGAAAAGGTGCGCACCAGGTCATTGCGGCGATCCCACAGCTCGAGTTCGCGCAGCAGTGCTTCGGCGCGAGCGTGCAACGCCTTGCCGGCCAGCCCCTTGAGATTGCCGAAATAGATCAGGTTGTCCCACGACGACAGCGTCCAGTAGACGTTGCGCGTGCCCTCCAGCACCGCCCCGACTTGGCGCATCGCCGCGCCGCGCCGGCGCCACACATCCAGGCCATTGACCAAGGCCCGCCCGGCGGTCGGCCTGACCAGGGCGCAGAGCATCTTGATCGTCGTCGTTTTGCCCGCGCCGTTGGGGCCGAGAAAGCCAAACATCTGCCCGGCCGGCACGGTCAGGCTGACCTCGCGCACGGCCGGGATCGGCTGGCCGTTGCGCTGGCGGTAGGTTTTGCTCAGTCCGTCCAATTGAATTGCAGCGATTGAAGCCATGAACACTCTCCGTCGTTGCTATGCCGGAGGAGACCGTCGGCGCGGCATAACATTGAACCTTTTTTGAGCAACTCAAGACCGACCCATCCTCGTTCGAACTGCTCGGTCGACAGGTGCCAGACAATGAGCAGCAGCCCTACCCCGCCGAAAAGGGCCGCGAGAGTTTCGTATTTCCACACGCCAACAGGCCGGACAGCGAAAATGGACAGCGCAATGATCCCACCGCTAATGCCCAAACTGGCAATGGCCGCGATGGTTTGCCTAATTTTGTCGAAGAAATGTAATCAATGTTCATTTATGTAGGATGAGTTCCACTGCCGAAAAGCCTGCTGCAAAAGAGGAACAGCGGCAACAGCCTCCTGCTTCGAGAATAGCAGTTTACAATTTTTCATAAGCTTTTAAGATGCGATATGTATATTTTCCGTCAATCAGGCAATACCATCGTGGACTATGCGGTGCAACTGCAAAGGCTCTCAAAGTAGCTCGCACTGCCGGTCCTATATTGTGACAGTGCTGTACTATCAATACCTGGACTGGCATTTGAGCCAATCGGTAAATCTGATCGCCATTTTTCCCCAGCATGCTTGGTGTCATCTCACGAAAGTATGCCGGCCCTTTCAACAGAAAAGCAGCATTTGCTTGTCTATCGCCAAAATGAATTGTTGCCATATGGTCTGCTTGCTCTCCTCCCCAATCTTTGTTTACAGAGTCTGAAAGGATTGCACCTAATCTTTCCTTTACTTCTCTTTCGGGGAGTTGTTGCATATAATTGACCCACTCATCAGCCGTCTCAACAACTACATCTTTACACAGTGCAAATTCCCTAATATCCTCCGGAAAAATCTCGTACCAGTCATAGCCGTACCACATCAAATCGACACTTACTGATATGTCTTTGTTTAGAGGATGATCAAAGGAAGGAGCACCCATAATGAGGGGATAAGCTATGACTTCCCGCTCACTGACTTTTCTTATTTTTCCAATCACTGACACTAATTGTTCGTCACATTGTTCAGTTCGACCCGTTTCAGCAACAAAATGCATTGTGCTAAACTCAAGATATACCTCTTTGTCATAATTGTACGGAAGCAAGATACGATTCCTTATCCTTTTCTTTTCATAGACATCGTCATTTCCCTCAAGGAGTTCAGTACTGGAAAAAAACATTCCCTCACGAGGCCGATTAAGAATTTCGCCCAGAGTCTCAATGTTGGCTTCTTTGCATAGTTTTAGCAGCAAGTCAACCATCAAACGATTATTGTAAAGCCTGACAAAATGGTCATCGCCTGGTCGTCGATACTGTTCAAAGAAACTAACGCCCCGACTTCCCAACAAGGTGTAGCATTCACGATAATTGATAAAACCAGGATCTATATGATGATATGGACTTTGGCTTCTATCCTCACTTGTTGTAAGTTCCCTCAAAGATGTTGCCATTTTTGTCTACCCCTCTTGCTCGGGATATGCTATATTTGACGATGTTATCAAGTGTCTATAGGTCAGCTTTTAGCTTCCAGTTCCATACACCAGGCTCCTGTCCTGCGCAATGGCCTGCTTGAAATAGGGATTCTTGATCGCCTTTTCCTCGACCAGATCGACCGATCGCCCGAAAAGCTGTTCCAGGGCCTCTTTCAGCCCAAAATACTGCTCAAACGGACCGAGCGCATGCGGGGCCAATTCGACCAAAAAATCGATGTCGCTCTGGCCGAAATCGAAATCGCCCCGTGACGCAGACCCGAATATCTCCAACCGCCTGACGCCAAACGCTTCGCACAATTCAATCAACTCGGCCTGATAGTCTTCGATCTCTAGCCGCATACTCGTACCCTTTCTTGCGTTCCTCCTACTTGTCCACAATCCCCTGCTCGACGATCACATCTGTCACATTTTCGGCCAGCCGGGTCACGCCCAGCGGCGTGTAATGCACAAAGTCGATGAAATAGCGTTCCTCACCGTTCAGCACCGGATCGTTGTCGGCCAGGTAGACGCCCGTCTCCCGCGCCACCCGGCGAATGATCTCGTTGAACGCGCGGTGATGCTGCACAAATTCATCGTGCTCGGGGTAAACGACCACGTCGTTGTACGATTTGTAGGCCATGTGGCGCAGGAAATACGGCTCGCTCGGCTGAAGCGGCTGCGTGCCCAGTAGCACGTCGATTCCGTTAGCCTGGGCCAGGGCGACGATCGAGCGCAGGTTGCGCTCAAAAGCTCCGGCGACCAGCGCGGGCGGTTCGCTGCCATACGACCGGCGCTGCAAGGGCGGCCACTCGCCCGACGCGGTCAGTTGCTCGACGCCATCGCGCACGACCCAGTAGAGCTGGCTGTGCTGAAAGACGATGTTCGCCGGGGTATAAATGTGTTCGATGTCCGGCACGCCGTAAAAAGGATGGCTGTACTTGTTGGCATAGTCAAAAGTCGGGTTGGGCCAATAAGCCGCCAGCAGATCGTTGACGTTGTGGCTGACAACAATCAAATCCGGCTGCCAGGAAAGCACGTCGAGTTCGAGCAAAATCAACGCGTGCGGCGTCGCATACGCAGAATTGGCGATGTTGATCGCCTCGATGTCATCGCGGCCCAGTTGTTCGCGCAACTGCTGCTGCACCAGCAGCGGACAGTGATACCCTTTCAGCTCATAGGTGTGCTTGTTCTCGGTGGTCGAGCCGCCCAAGACGACGATGCGATACGTGCCCGGCGCTTTGTCGAGCGGGTACAGCTCGCCGTATCGCGACGCGATGTACCTGACCCCGCCTCGCTCGCGATACAACTCGTGACCGAACATGCGAAAAGGCCGCGCCGGCTCGACGCCGCCGGCGACCAGGTTGCGATGCG
>JAFGEY010000562.1 GCA_016931365.1 Anaerolineae bacterium | reverse complement strand
AGCATCGCCTGGCGCGCCTCAGCCAGCATGTGCGCCCCGTCATTGCTGGCGCTGCCATCGACGGCCAGCCCTACCCTGACCCCCGCGTCGCGCATTTCGCGGATCGGCGCGATGCCCGATCCCAGCCGCATGTTCGATGAGGGACAGTGAGCAACGCCGGTGCCGGTTTCGGCCATCAGCGCGATCTCGTCGGCGTTGAGGTGGACACAGTGCGCGAACCACACATCAGAGCCGAGCCAGCCCAGGTCGGCCATCAGGGCGACGGGCCGCCTGCCGAATTTCTCCAGGCAAAATCGCTCTTCGTCCAGCGTCTCGGCGACGTGGGTGTGCAAGGTCAATCCGCGCTCGCGCGCCCATTGCGCCGCCTGGCGCATCTCGTCTTCAGTGACGGAGAAGGGCGAGCATGGCGCAATCGTAATGCGGCACATCGAAAAACGCGCCGGATCGTGATAGCGTTTGACCACCCGCTCGCAGTCGCGCAGAATTTCGTCCTCGCTTTGCACCACACCGTCCGGCGGCAGGCCGCCTTTGGATCGACCCAACGACATGCTGCCCCGGCAGGGCTGAAAGCGCACGCCCAACTCGCGCGCGGCCTCGATCTCGGCATCCAGGCACGCATCGTTTGGAAACAGGTACAGATGATCGCTGGCCGTGGTGCAGCCAGAGAGCAGCAATTCGATCAGCCCGATCTTGGCGCTGACGTACACCGCTTCGTCGTCCATCCGCGCCCAGACCGGGTAGAGCGTGCGCAGCCAGTCGAACAATTCGACGTTTTGCGCGGCGGGCAGCGCACGGGTGAGTGTCTGGTAAAGATGGTGATGGGTGTTGACCAGCCCCGGCAGCACGGCCATCCCGCTCGCGTCGATCACCCGGTCGGCGGTAGCAGGCAGCGTTGAGGTCAGCCCCACCTGCTCGATCACGCCGTCGCGCACGAACAGGCCGCCATCTTTGATTCGACGCTGCGCATCGTCCATTGTTGCCAACAGCGCGGCATTTTTGACCAACAACGTCGTCATCACTCAAACCTCCCACGGAATACGCAATATGGGTCATCTAGTTCGTATTGCGTATTCTGTACTTGTCACATTCCCGGCGCTCGAATGGCCTCGATCCCGCCCATGTACGGCCTGAGCACCTCCGGCACTGCCACGCTGCCGTCGTCCTGCTGATAGTTTTCCAGCACGGCGATCATCAGCCGCGGGAGGGCCAGCCCCGAGCCGTTCAGCGTGTGAGCAAACTCGACCCGCCCACCCTTTTCCTTGCGATAGCGAATCATCGCCCGGCGGGCCTGAAAGTCCTTGAAATTCGAGCACGAGCTGACTTCCAACCACTCGCCACAGCCGGCGGCCCACACCTCGACGTCATATTTGACCGCGGCGGTAAAGCTGAGGTCGCCGGTGCACATCTGAACGATGCGGTGCGGAATCTTGAGCATGCGGCACACGTCCTCGGCGTTGTCGATCAGCGTCTCCAGCTCGCGCATCGACGTTTCCGGCTCGACGATCTTGACCATTTCCACCTTGTCGAACTGGTGGCCGCGCTTGATTCCACGCACGTCGCGCCCGGCGCTCATCTTTTCGCGCCGCCAGCAGGGTGTGTAGGCCACGTGATAGATCGGCAGCACGCCCGGCTCGATGATCTCGTCGCGGTACAGGTTGGTCACCGGCACCTCGGCGGTGGGCACCAGCCAGAAATCGTCCTCGACGTCGTGATAGAGATTTTCGTCAAACTTGGGAAGCTGCCCCGTGCCGACCAGGCATTTGGCCTGGACGACAAAAGGCGGGTAAATCTCGGTATATCCGTGCCGGCTGACGTGCAGGTCAATCATCCAGGCGATCAGCGCCCGCTGCAAGCGCGCGCCCGCGCGCTTGAGCACGTAAAAGCGCGTGCCCGAAATCTTGACCCCGCGCTCGAAATCCAGGATGCCGAGCATCGGGCCGAGGTCCCAGTGCGGCAGCGGCTCAAAATCAAAGCGGGGCAGGCCACCTTCCTGGCGCACGATAACGTTGTGGCTTTCGTCCGGCCCCACCGGCACCGACGGATCGGGCAGGTTGGGCACGCGGAGCAGCGCGTCGTCCAATGCTTCGTCGATCTCGCGCACCTGCTCGTCGAGGGCCTTGATCCGCTCACCGACCTCGCTCATTTGAACGCGCACGCGCTCAAATTCGCCCTCCAGGCGCGCTTTTTCGTCACCGCTGGCCTTTTTGATCTGCCCTTGCAGCGACCCCATCGACTTGCTGACCCGGTTGCGCTCGGCCTTGAGGTCTTCCGTCTCGGTGAGCAGGGCGCGGCGCTGCTCATCCAGGCGCACAATGTCATCAATGGGCGCGTCGGCATTGAGCTTGGCAATTTCGGCCTTGACCCAGGCGGGGTCTTCGCGAATGAGTTTGATATCCAGCATACGATTCCTCCTTGGAAATGTAACCGTTCAATCGATCTCAAATTCAACAGGATGAACAGGATTGACAGGATAAGAACCGCAGAAAAATCCTGTTCATTTTACCAATCCTGTCAAAAACTGCCCGGTCTGAGCAGTTACCTTGAAATAAAAAAGCCCCCCGTCCGTGAAAGGACGGGAGGCCCGTGGTGCCACCTTTCTTTGACGCAACCATCAGGTTACGTCCTCTGTGGGTGCGGCCCGATCTGCCAGCATACACCCCGACGCTTTAACGGGCGTGCCCGGACAGGCATTTGGCCTGCCGACTCGGGAGTGGATTTCAACCTGTTGGGCGGTCGCTTTGCACCAACCAGCGACTCTCTGCACGCAGCAACGAGTTTACTTGGTTCCTTCATCGTCGTTGCATAAATTATATCACGGGACGGGAAGGCTGTCAATCAAACACGCAGCATTCGCGGGTCCGGATCGCCTTTAGCCCCAGCGATTGGGCCGCTTCCGTGACCGCGCGCGACGGGCTGACCAGGACGTTGATTCCCGCGCGGACGGCCAGTGGATCCAGTTCACTCCGGTAGCGGCCTCTGGGACGCATGCAGCCGAGATGAATTGGGACGGTGGAAAATCGCTGCCGCGCCTCGGCAAGGAGCAAAGCTACCTGCTCAACCTCCGGTGGCGCGAAATCGGCGTAGCGCGTGCCCGGCGTGGGGATAAAGACGATGAACACCAGCGCCTCCAGGCCAATGCGCTCGATCATATCCATCGCCGGGCGCTCGTGACCCAACTCACCGTGCCGCAGCCCGACCGTGATGTGTGGCACCACGCGCGCATAGCGGCGCAGCATGGCGTAGGTTTGCGCGTAATCGTTAGGGGTTTTGTCCAGCCCGTACACCTCGTAGATAGTCTGCTCGTCGCCGACCACGTCAAACGAGACGACATCCACATAGGGCGCGATGGCCTGCATGGCCGCCTCGTCGATCAATCCCACGTGCCAGTTTAACCGTCGCCCATTGCTGATTTCTCGTATCCGTGACAAATACTCGGCCACCGGCACGCGGCCGGCCGGATCGCAGCCGCCAGAGATCAGCGCGCTGGGCGCAGCGCCGACGTTGGCCTCGTCGATCGGCTGCATATGGCGCAGGTAATGCCCGCCGCAATGGGCGCAGTGCAGCGCACAGTGCGGCCCGGTCAGGCTGATCAGCGCCGTATCGATGGGATAGGCAAAGGTGATCTGGTCTGGAAAATGGGTTTTGCGCGTACGCCACGCGGCGTCGAGGGCGCACGCGAGTTGAATATCCATGTGGGTATTCCTTTCTGCGCTGATTATAGCCGCTTTATGCGCCGGAAGGCAAGTCACAATTCGTTTCGGGGTGCGACCTGCCGCGCCGCATGCCGACGGGGCATAAAATTTGCTAGTGTTACACAGGCAAAGCGTGATATAATATAGCTGCATCGGGCACGCCTGCATACGGCTTGCAATTTTATGTGCTGGATGGGTTTATCGGTTTCTCGTATCAATCCTGTTGTGGGGCTGAAAGGCAATGGACAGTCACAGATTGAAAACCCGCATCCTGGTGGTCGAAGATGAAAAAGCCATCGCCGCTTTTGTGCAAGCGGCCCTGGAACGCGAGGGCCTGAACGCTCAGATTGCGCGCAGCGGCGAAGCCGCGCTGGCCCGGATCGAGGCCGAACGGCCCGATCTGATCCTGCTCGACCTGATGCTGCCCGGCCTGGATGGTTTCGAGGTCTGCCGCCGCGTGCGCGCGCTCAAACCCTACATCCCGATCATCATGCTCACCGCCCGCGCCGAAGACACCGACAAAATCGTCGGCCTGGAACTGGGCGCCGACGATTACATCACCAAACCGTTCAATGCCCGCGAACTGGTCGCTCGCGTGCGCGCGCTTTTGCGGTTGATCCGCCATACCGGCGGAGAGCCGGCCGCAAACATCATCCAGGCCGGCGATCTGGCCGTCGATCGCGACAGGCATACGGCAACAGTCGCCGGCCAGCCCGTTGACCTGACCCCCAAAGAGTTCGACCTGTTGGCGACGTTGATCGCAGATCGCGGGCGCGTCTTTGGACGCGAGATGCTCCTTGAACGGGTCTGGGGCTATGATTACATAGGCGAGTCGCGCACAGTGGACGTCCACATTCAAAGGCTGCGCCAAAAAATCGAATCCGACCCCGCCAACCCGCGCTATCTGCTGACTGTGCGCGGCATTGGCTACAAGTTTGCCGCCGAGGAGGAGCTGTGAATCCACCCGCCAGCGAACCGATTTTGAGCCTACCGATCGGTGTGGTCGTTGTCGTCTTGCTGCTGATTGTCGGTGGTGCAGCGTTGCTCCTCACCCTGCTTTTTTGGCGCATCCAGGCCCATCGAGTCGAGACTCGACGGGGCCAGACACAGCAGCAGTCTGAAACTTTCCAAGATGCTGTCGAACAGCCGTCGTGGAGCGTCGATGCGCTCAAGTCGCTTCTGAATGGACTTGCTCAAGGCGCATTGGTCGTCGATACAGAGGGCAGTCCCCTGGCCTGGAACCGGACGGCGGCGCAAACCCTGGCCCTGGACGGACCATCTCCGGCCTTGCCGATCCCCCTGGCCCTACTGGCCCTGCGCGCCCTCGACGCCGGGGCCGCCGAAACAACCGAGATTGCCCTGCCCCAGGCCACGCCGCTGCGGGCAACGGCATCGCCGCTCGGCGACACCACGGGCCGGGGCGCGCTGATCTTGCTCCATACTGCACAGGTCGAAGCGGACAGCGCCGAGGCTTACCGCCGCTTGCTCAGCACGCTGGCTCACGAGCTGCGCACTCCGCTCACCGCCATTTTAGGCCACGCCGACATCCTCAAAAGCTGCCAGCCAGGCAAAGACGAGGTCCTTTGGCGGCGTTCGCGCGATTTTATCGCCAGCGAAGCCGACCGGCTGGCCCGGCTGGTGGAGGATTTGCTCACCCTCTCCCGCCTCGACCTGACCCCACTGCAACAGCGCCCGGTGAACCTGCGCGCAGTGGTCGAAGAAGCGATCTCGGCCCTGTTCCAGGCTGCCCAGGCGCGCGGCGTGCGCCTGGCCTTACAGTCGCCGCCCGACCTGCCGCGCGTTTCGGGCGACCGGGATCGGTTGTACCAGGTGTTCATCAATTTGCTCGACAATGCAATCAAGTACACCCGTCCCGATGGCGGCGAAGCCGTGGTGCGTCTCACCTCCGTAGAGGGACGAGTACAAGTCGATGTGCACGACGACGGCGCCGGCATTGCCCCCCAGGACCTGCCGCACATTTTTGACCCTCTCTACCGCAGCCCCGACGTAAGCGACCTGCCCGGCACCGGCCTGGGCTTGACCATCGTGCGCGCTATCCTGGAGCAACACGGCACGCACATCGATGCGGAGAGCGAACCCGGACAGGGTACCTCCTTTCGCTTTTCTCTGGGATATACTCCATCCGGCGGATGGAATACAGCCGCACCTCATACCGGATAGCGTGTCGTTCGGTGTGCCAGACGGCGCGCCGAATGGCCCAGCCAGTTTTGTTTACCGAATGTTTACAAATCTGTGATCTGTTGTCTATACAACCGTGCTATACTGAGCACAAATCCCAAACGACACCTATGAGATAAAGGAGTGAACAGTATGACAGACCTGATTGGCCAGGATTTGGGAGCGTATCGCATCGTCGAGCAAATTGGCGCGGGGGGCATGGCTGCCGTGTACAAGGCCTATCACGCGGCCATGGATCGCTATGTGGCGGTCAAGGTGCTGCCGGAGCAGATGAGCCGCGACGCAGAGCTGCGCAAACGTTTTCAACGTGAGGCCCAGGTGGTTGCCCGGCTGGAACACCTGCACATTTTGCCGGTTTACGATTATGGCGAGGCCGGCGGGCGGCTTTACCTGGTGATGCGCTACATCGAGGCGGGCACACTCAAAGAACGCATGGGCGACGGCCCAATGGCCTTGGGCGAAGCCAATCGCATCTTGCATCAAGTGGGCAGCGCGCTCGACCACGCGCACCGCCTGGGCGTGGTGCACCGCGACATCAAACCCGGCAACGTGTTGATCGATGCTCACGGCGATTGCTACCTGGCCGATTTCGGCCTGGCACGGATTATGGAAGCATCGCTCAAACTGACCGCTACCGGGGTGGGAATGGGCACACCGGCCTACATGAGTCCAGAACAGGGGCAAGGCGACAAGGCCGATGCGCGCAGCGACATCTATTCGCTGGGCGTGATGCTTTACGAGATGGTCACCGGCCAGGTGCCCTACCAGGCCGAAACGCCGCTGGCGGTAGTCTTGCAGCATATCAGCGCACCGCTGCCGCTGCCCAGCAAGGTCAACCCGGAACTGACCCCAGAGGTGGAGCGGGTCATCCTCAGGGCATTGGCCAAAAATCCCGATGACCGCTTTCAAAAGGCCGGTGACATGGTCGTCGCCTTTGATCGGGCTGTGCGCGCGTCAACGGCAGAACCCCAGGTCAAGACGACGGTCGAGCCCTATGCGTCTGAAAGCAGGTCAAGCAGGCTCAGCCAGATGCTCAAAAAACCGTGGGTGTGGGCCGTCGCCATCGTGGGATTGGCGACCTTCTTTTTGCTGGCCCTATGCCTGATTTTAACTCTGGTACCGCTCAAGGTGCAGATCGTCAACGGGCGACTCCAAGTGTTCAAGGCGGCAACCGCCACTCTCCTGCCGACGGCGACATCCCCGGCAGCCATTTCCAAGGCTGACGACCCCACCGCGACATTCACTTTAGCGCCTACCCGAACGGCATTGCAACCTCAACCAACCCTGACCCGACCTGCGTCGACGGCAACCATGACCCCCTCACCTGCGTCGATATCTACTCCTTTGCCCGAACCCACTCACACGCCCACCGCCGAAGCAACCATACCGTTCGCCCCTTTGACGCTGTTCAAAGTGCTGGACAAGGGCGGCCGGCAGGCAGCCTTTTCACCGGACGGCAAAATTCTGGCCGTCGCCGGGCACGAATTGATCCTGTTCGACACACAGACCTGGACCCCGTTGCACACCCTCGGCAGCAGCAATGCCGATGGCATCGCTTTCTCGCCCGACGGCAAGACGCTGGCCGCGATCATGGGCGAGGTCAAGCTCTTTGACGTGGCCACCGGCGGCGAACGGTTGACCCTGCCCGGCGTGCGCATCAGCACCAGCGCGGCATCCGGCTACTTTTTGGCTTTCTCGCCGGACGGTCAAACTCTGGCCGTGATCATCGACGAGGTGGTCAAGTTCTTTGATACCGCCAGCGGAGAGGAACGGAGCCTGATTTTGGCTCAAGGGCCGTTTGCCATCAGCCTGTCTCCCGACGGCAAGACGATGGCTGCCGCTGGGTGGAGCGGCGGCCTCAAACTGTGGGACGTGCCCAGCGGGCAAGAGATTCGCAGCCTGGGCGATATGATGCTGGGCGCCAACCGGGTGCTCTGGTCGCCGGATGGGACGACGCTGGCCTTTGCCGGCGTGCACGGCGGAGATGTCCAGTTGTGGAACGCCGCCGACGGCCGGCTGGTGCAGACTTTGAGCGGGCACCAGGACACCGTCAACGGGCTGGCATTCTCGCCCGACGGGCACCTGTTGGCCACCGCGTCCAATGATGTGACGATCAAGGTATGGGATTGGGCCGGCGGGCGCGAGCTGCAAACGTTGATCGGCCACAGCGAGGGTGTGGAGAACGTGGCCTTTTCGCCGGATGGATCGCTGCTCGTCTCCACAGTCTGGGATGAAACGCGGCTGTGGGGCGCTTCCTCCACCAAGACCGCAGCGACGCCTTCCCCGGTGCGCACTGCCGGACCGATCCCAACGCCGATCCCTCTCGCGGATTTGGCAATCTCGCCCGAAAACGCCACGCAACTCAAACAGTCAACTCTGCTGAACCAGGGGGGCTACCAGGCAGCCTTTTCACCGGACGGCAAAATTCTGGCCGTCGCCGGGCACGAATTGGTCTTGTTCGATACCCAAACCTGGAAGCCACTGCGCACCCTCGGCAACAGCAGCGCCGGCGGCGTCGCCTTTTCGCCCGACGGCAAGACGCTGGCCGCGATCATGGGCGAGGTCAAGCTCTTTGACGTGGCCACCGGCGGCGAACGGTCGACCCTGCCCGGCGTACGCATCAGCACCAGCGCGGCATCCGGCTATTTTTTGGCCTTCTCGCCGGACGGTCAAACTTTGGCCGTGATCATCGACGAGGTCATCAAACTATATGATGTGGCCGATGGGCAAGAACTCGGTCTGATTATCGCCGGCGGGCCATATGCCATCGCCTTTGCACCCGACGGAAAAACCCTGGCTTCGGGAGGCTGGAAGGGTTTGTTCCTGTGGGACGTGGCGACCGGGCAGCAGATACGCCGGTTGGGCGACGAGCGACTGTCGGCGCACCGGCTGGCCTTTTCGCCCGACGGTGCGCTCCTGGCCTCCGCTGATACCGGTGAGCAGCCGATCCGCCTGTGGGATGTGAACAGTGGGCGCGAGGTGCGTAACTGGACGGGACACAAGAACACCATCAACGGGCTGGCTTTTTCGCCGGATGGCCGCTTGCTGGCGACATCTTCTACCGATGTGACCCTCAAGGTATGGGAAACCGCCACCGGAATCGAACTGAAAACCTTGCTGGGACACAGCAGGGAGGCGCAGAGCGTGGCCTTTTCACCGGATGGATCGCTGCTCGTCTCAACCTCATGGGATGGGACAACGCGGCTGTGGAATATTGGACAATAAAACAACATTTCAAGGAGGTCTATGATGTGCCCTGCAACAACTGCCGAAGTCATGATGGAAGCGATGATCAAGGTCGCGCAAGACAAAGTGGCTGCCGGCGATGCCGCTGAAGCCATCAAGACAATCACGACGATCATCGACTCGATCGTAAACAACGAAGCCCATGTCCGCAAAACCTTTGGACAAAATCTGGTCTACTTGTATTGCCTGCGGGCCAAGCTTTATTTCGAAACCGGCGAAGCGGAACTGGCCAGCCAGGACGCGCGCCAGGCCGAGGCAGCTCTGGACGAATTCTTTGCCGGGTTGGATGCCGATCAAAAATCAAGTGCCAGGGCCAGCATCAACGCCGTCATCAGCCCAGATGAAAGGCTGCGCGCCGACGGCCTTGCCGCCGTACTGCAACTGAAAACCACTGCCCCGACGCCTGCCGGCAGGAGCCAGGAGCAGCTTGGAAAAGCTGGCGCAACGATCGGAGTCTATGCCTTGCTCTTTTTCATCGGCTTGATCTTGTGGGCCATTGACGCCGGGCTGTTTTACAGTATTACCCTGTTTGCCAATTCTTCATCTTGGCTTCCCTTGATTCCGATGATCCTGGGGGCGGTGCTTCTTTACATCTTGATCGACCTGTCCACAAAAGGATGGGATTGGCTGACCGATCGCGGCGTCTATGGCTGGCGGCTCAAGGTGATGCTCTTGATTCTCCTTCTGATGACAATGATCGGCGCGATCCCGGTGCTTTACTGGACGGGCAAAGGCGCGCTGCGCTGGTACTATCGAAAATTTAGCCGGTAGCCTTTTTGTTTACCTGATGTTTACATTCTCGTGACCAAACCGAAACAATGCTATGTTACACTGGAACCAGAGTAAGCAACAAGCTCCTTGTCCTTGTCTCCCTGTTTCCTGTTTTTCTGATAAAGGAATGACCGATGAGCGAAATGATTGGTCGCGAACTGGGCGCCTATCGCATCCTGGAGCAGATCGGCGTGGGTGGCATGTCCACCGTCTACAAGGCCTATCATGCGGCAATGGATCGCTACGTGGCGGTCAAGGTGCTGCCGGAGCAGATGAGCGCCGACCCCGAACTGCGCAAACGCTTCGAGCGCGAAGCCAAAACCGTCGCCCGGCTGGAGCACGCCCACATCCTGCCGGTGTATGACTATGGCCAGGCCAGCGGACGGCTGTATCTGGCGATGCGTTTTGTGGAGGCGGGCACACTCAAGGAACGCATCGCCGGCCGTCTGCTGCCGCTGGTCGAAGCAAACCGCATTCTGCGCCAGGTCGGCAGCGCGCTCGACTATGCCCACCGGCTGGGCGTCGTCCACCGCGACGTCAAGCCGAGCAACGTGCTGATCGACAGCCAGGGCGACTGCTACCTGACCGACTTTGGCTTGGCGCGCATCCTGGAGACATCGGCGCGGCTGACGGCGACGGGCGTGGGCGTGGGCACGCCGGCCTACATGAGCCCGGAGCAGGGACAGGGCAAAGCCGCCGACGCGCGCAGCGACATTTATGGGCTGGGGGTGATGCTCTACGAAATGGTCACCGGGCAGGTACCCTACCAGGCCGAAACCCCGCTGGCCGTCGTCTTGCAGCACATCACTGCGCCGCTGCCGCCGCCGCGCAGCATCAGACCGGAGCTGCCCGATGAAGTGGAGCGCGTGATCCTCAAAGCGATGGCCAAGAACCCGGACGACCGCTTTCAAACGGCCCGCGAAATGACGGAAGCGTTTGACGCGGCGGTGCGATCGGCGCAGCAGGTCGAAATGGCGGTTCCACCGCCAGCCGCACCCTTTCCGGTTGTTCCTGTCGTCTCAGAACAAGCGGCCAGGCCCAAATGGTATCAGTCGCGCTGGGTTCGCATCGGCGGCGGCATCGCTGCTGGCATCATTGTGCTGGCCATCCTGTTCATCCTGTTCAGCCGCATCCCGCTCAAGGTGCAGATCGCCGGCGGGCGGTTGGAGGTGGTCCAGGTGGTCGAAACCCCAACGCCCACCCAACCCATTCCCGCTGCGGCCACCTCGACCCCACTTGCGCGTGCCGCCACGGCTACAGCGACCACATCTGCGCATACCGCTACGCCATCCATCGCTCCAACACACACCCCGCGGCAGCCAACGCCGGCAATATTCGTCACGGGCACCGGCTGCCGCATCGCTTACGGGTTGGACGGCGATATCTATGTGCAAGACTGCGACGGCGGCCGGGTGCGTCGCCTGGCCGACGTCCCGACCCATGACGCCGTGCCAGCCTGGTCGCCCGACGGGCAAACCATCGCCTTTAGTGCCGAGTCGGCGATTGGTGCCGCCGACCGTAAGCTGTACCTGATCGATGCCGATGGAACCAACCTGCGCCAACTGACCGTGGGTGAACCCGACGATACCGATCCGGCCTGGTCGCCGGATGGCGAGTGGATCGCCTATATGAGCGGGTGCAATCTGCGGCTCATCCGCCCGGATGGCTCGGACAGGCACTTGCTCCTCGACGCGGCCGACCTGTTTTGCGCGGCCCAGGTTTCCTGGTCGCCGGACGGCCAGCGGATCGCTTTTCACAGCGTTACAGCAACTCCATCGGAGATTTGGGTGGTCAACCGCGATGGCAGCGATCTCCATCTCGTGCGCAGTTTGGAAACATCCATACAAGGCGTAGGCCAGGCTGGTTGGAGTCCTGACGGACAGCAGATCGCCGGCTGGTACGATCTGGGCGATGTCCTACGTGCCTTTATCATCAACGCCGATGGCAGCGGCGAGATACAGATAACCGAAGGCGCTGACATCCCCTGGTCGTGGTTTCCCTGCTATTGGCCGCAATGGGAAGGTGTGCCCTCGGCAGAGACCACGCCTGCGGCCAGTCCATGCCGCGTCGCTTACCTGGAAGATGAGAATGTCTACGTCCGCAACTGCGATGGCTCGGGCGTGCGCCAGCTCACTTTTCTCCAGTCAGGCGGCCACTGGGGGAGCGAAGCGCTTTCCTGGTCGCCCGATGGACAATTCATTGTATTCCAGTCTGCCCACGAACGACAACCTGGCAACGATCCATCGCTCTACCTGATCCAGTCCGATGGCTCCAACCTGACCCGCCTGACGTTCGGAGATCATCACGACCGGTTTCCGATGTGGTCGCCCGATGGTCGGCGGATCGCCATGCATCGCAACTGCAATCTGGTGACCATTGCTCCCGATGGCTCCGACGAACAGGTGATCGTGCCCAGCTCCAACGAGATGTGTCCCGGCACGGTCGCCTGGTCGCCCGACAGCCGGCAGTTGGCTTTTGTTTCCTGGCACGATCCTTTCCCGGATGACCTCAATTTCATTCTCTTTGTTATCAATAGCGATGGCACCAACTTGCGAAAACTGGCCAAGTTCGAGGGAGGTGTCGTGCCGGCCTGGTCGCCGGATGGAAAGCAGATTGGCATTGAGGAGATGGGGAATGCCTACCTGCTCAATGCCGACGGCAGCGGCGAGATGGTGGAGGTAGAGTCCGTCCCCGACGCGTGGTATTCCCAGTACTGGCCGCAGTGGGATGGCGAAACGCAAACTGTCCAGGCCCGCGCCTTTGCCGAGCCGATCCTGGCCGCCATCGCCAACCGCGCGCCGGATGTTCAGGACGATTTCAGCGACCCCGAGAGCGGGTGGAGCGTTCAATCCGACTCTGACGGCCAGATGGGTTATAAAGACGGCGAATATATGGTGCAGGCCTCGCCGGGAAAAGGCACGTCAGGAAATCGCAATCTGGCCTATGCGGATTTTGTGGTCGAATTCGACGCGCGGTTTGTGAGCGGCGAAGGTGAATCCAGCGCATGGTCGCTCATCTTTCGCAACTCGCCGTCTCAATGGCGCGATCGCTACCAGATGCTGGTCAACCAAAGTGGTCAGGTGGGATTGTTGGTAGACAGCGCCGACGAAACCGGTTATTGGGCCATCCCGTTTGAAAAGGCCGACCTCAAGCCGGCAAGCGAGACAAACCATTTTCTGGTGATCGCCCAAGGACCGTATATCGCCATCTATGTCAACGGCCAGCCGCTGGGTCTGGCTCACGACGACCGTTATGGCAGCGGGCAGCTATCCTTTGGCGCGTCTTCCAACCGCCAGGAAGTGACCACCCGCGTCCATTTCGACAATTTCAAACTCTGGGACATCGCGAACCTGACCCAGCCTCCGGCAACGGCGACCCCAACTGCACAGCCAACAAACACACCAACTCCCTCGCCAGCAGACCTGGCTCGTGCCTTTGCCGAACCGATCCTGGCCGCCATCGCCAACCGCACGCCAGATTACGAGGACGAATTTGACGATCCGACCAGCGGGTGGCCGACCGGCGCGACCGCCGGCGAGGACGAGTGGGGCTACCAAGAGGGTGCGTATGCGATCTCGAGTCGAGGCTGTATCGGGGTCAACCTGAATCAGGAACGGTACTTTTCAGATTTTGTCCTGGAAGTGAAGGGGAAGTTTGTCTCTGGCGATTGGGGGGCCTGGCATGTGCTCTTTCGCGACTCGCCGGGGACAATTGCCTGGCCTTACCTGATCCACTATGGTGTCGGGTTTTATCCGAACGGCGGGTTCCGCGTGTGGGAGCACAACGACGGTGAGCAAATCAACCTGATGGATGAGTTTGGACAGGCAACCAACTTTTCACAGGGCTTTGCAACAAATCGCCTGACATTGGTCGTTCGTGGCACGCGGATCGCAGTCTATACGAACGGCGAGCCGGCGTGGATCGCCGAAGATACGTCATCGGATCAGGGCAAGATCCAGTTAGGAGTGTGCAGCAGCGACGCATCCCTGCTCAAGGTGCACTTTGACGACCTCAAGCTTTGGGACATCTCAGATCTCGCGCCGTCTGCGCCGTAGGTTCGAAACGCGCAGATTCGCTTTCGCGTTCAGGATGCTTGTTGATGCCAGGTCTTGTTGCAATACCCGTGAGCGAACTCTTCTTGGACAGAATTAGCACGATTTACAGGATTTTTGAGATATGTTTTGTATCAATGCATGATCATAATCTTGTTCATCCTGTAAATCCTGTCAGAATTTGATTTTATTCACAGGTATTGGGTCTTGTTATGCCGGCAGCTATGTTTGTCATTGCCACGGGGAATATGCTATAATCACATCTATCATTCGTAAAGTTGAAAAGGCAAGATGCAGAAACGTGTGCTAGAACAAATTCGCCAGTTCTTGGCCAGCGAGGAGCAAGTGCTCGTGGCCTATCTGTTTGGCTCACAGGCGCAAGGCACGCCCGGCCCGATGAGCGATTATGACCTGGGGCTGCTGGTGCGTTCCCCTACTCCTCAACTGCGCTATCGTTTGATCTACGAGTTAGCCTGCATCCTGAACACTGACCGGATCGATCTGGTCTTTATCGATCAAATTCCCATTGAACTGGCCTACACGATCATTGCTCAAGGCCAGCGGATTTATGAACGCGATCTTGGTACGCGAATTGAGGTCGAATCGCGCATCCTGAGCCAATATGCCGACTATGTGCCGGTGCTTTGCGCTCAACGGGACGCCATTCTGAAGGGAGGTCGGCGTGAAGCCGGAATTCAGCGGTATCGAGAGGCGCTTGGACGAACTGAGCGAACGCTTGCTGCGCTTGCAGCCATTGCAAAACAAGACACTGGATGAATTTCTCGCCGATCCGTACCTGCGCGACATCGTCGAACGCAACCTTGAAATCGCAGTGTAGTGCTGCATTGACATCGCTAATCGGATCATTTCGCTGCAAGATGCCCCCAAGCCCACTACCTATTCTGAAAGCCTGTTGCGGTTGGGCGAACTCGACATACTGACCATTGAGTTTGCTCGCCGACTGGCGCCTATGGCCGGGTTTCGCAATGTCCTTGTCCACGAATATGTGGCCATCGATTGGGGTGAGGTTTATAACAATTTGCAGCAAGCAGATGTTTTGCATCAGTTTAGTGACTGTATCCGGCAGTGGATGCTTGAACAGCTTGATTCCGACCCGTCATCATAATCAAGGAGGCTATAGAATGACCAAGATCACTTTTATCGGCGCAGGGAGTTTTGGGTTCACGCGCGGGCTGGTGCGCGACATCCTGACTTTTCCCCTGCT
>JAFGEY010000064.1 GCA_016931365.1 Anaerolineae bacterium | reverse complement strand
TCTGGGGTCATCTTGTTCTCCTTTGAAAGTTTATGCGGCCATTTTACTGGCTTTGCCCCAAACTACAAACGCTCCCTGTCACCCGGGGTGCACGCGGAGTTTGGGGCAAGCGCTCTTGTCCCCGTCCCGGGGACAAGAGCGTCGCCAACAAACAGTGTTCTTTAACGTCATTGGATCGCCCCCGAGGACGGGGGCCTGGAGCAGCAAAGGATGTGCCCCACACTACAACTGCCCCTGGCACCCGCTTCAACTCGGGAAACAATAAAAGCGGCCCACCCGAACAGATGGACCGCTTTCCTTTTCACAAACAGCGTTTCCCTACTCGAGCCACGGCGCTTGCCAGCTCTGCGGCGTGTAACCGTGCAGCTCAAAGCGATTGCCATCCGGGTCGGCGATCCAGGCCTGATAGCTGTGATCCTTGCCCAGCTTGATCTCGCTCACCTCGACGCCCCGCGCGCGCAGCGCCGCCACCGTCGCCTCGATGTCGTCCACCTCCAGGCAAATATGCCGGAACGACTGCTTTTCGGCCCGCTCGTCCAGCGCCCCCTCAAACAGCTCGATGAAATTGCGCCCGCCGGCGTGCAGGTAGAGGCCAAAGCGGCGGCCTTTGTCGTCGGTGAAATCAAAGGCAGGCGTCAGCCCCAGCCCATCGCGGTAGAACGCGATGGAGCGCTCCAGGTTGGAAACCGTAAAACACGCGTGTGCAATACCCGTAATCATTGTTTTCTCCTTTCAGAACAGGTGTCATAAAACGGCGTTCGCCGCCAACTAGAGAAATGTCACATTGTAAGGGCGAGGCATCCCTTGTGTATGGTTCGTTGACCAGGATGTCAGGATAGCAGAACTAGGCTCAACGGGTGAGTGTCGTCTTGGGATGCCTCGCCCCTACTATTCAACGCTGACCATTGCTACAATGGGCCGCGTCGCCGCGATCCAGCGCCGGATCAGGTCGATCTTGAACCGGTACAGCGTGCTCTGCGGCCCGGCGCGGGTGAGGATGTCGCGCGCGCAGAGGTGGGTCAGTGCATCGAGCAGCACGTCTTGCGCCGGCACCAGCCCTTTGCGCTGCAACTCAGCGGTGACCTGCGCCGGCGTGACCGTCGATTCGGCGTCGGGCAGCAGATCGGTCAGGGCCAGCAGCACCTTTTGCTCGTCGAGCGTCGCGCCGGTCCAGATGTACTTGAAATGCGCCTCGCCGCGCTCCAGAATTTGCTCCAGCGCCTTGTCGACGCAGGCGGTGGTCAAATAATTGCGCTGCGTTTCGTTGTGATAGGCCACTAACTCGTGGCAGACGACCTGCGTAAAGTAGGGGTGCCCGGCCGTGACCTGGACGATGCGCTGCAAGGCCAGCGGGTCGTACTCGACGCCATACGGGGCCACCGGCTCGACGATCAAGCGCTGCACGTGCTCGGGGGCCAAAAAGGTGATCCGCTTGTAAGCGGCGATGTTGAACAGGATCGACCAGTATTCGGCGCCCAGTTCTTCCAGCTTGTGCGTGCCGGAAAAGACAAAATCGACGCGCGGCTCGTGCTGCATCAGCGTGCGCAAAAAGGTGAAAATTTCGGGCTCCAGCTTGCCATCCTCGACCCGCTTTTGCAGTTCCTCGAACTCGTCAAACATCAAGAGCAGGTTGCGGGGCGGCGCGGCCCCGGTCGAGTTCGGTGTCTCAGTCGAATCCGCCGCCTCATCCATTTTTTCGACTGCCGCGCGCAAAAAGCGGGAGTGGAAGGCGAATTCGGGCGCTTTTTCGTACTCCTCGCGTTGGGGCAGATCGACCGCGATGCCGTGCTTTTCCAACTCGTAGGCAATGTCATCGCTGAGCGCGTACAGAAAATCGGCGCTGCCGCGCGCGGCCTTGCCCTGCACGTCCACCAGCACGGCGATGTGCGTCTCGGCCAGCACCTCTTGCAGGCGGTAAAGGATCGACGTTTTGCCGGTGCGCCGTTGGCCGTGCAGCACGATGGCGTTGTTCTGGTACGCGCCGAGCAGGTTTTCCCTGACAAAATCGAACACGTCCTGCCGCCCGACAAACATCTCGCCGGAGCGCAGCGGCGTGCCGGTGACGTAGGGGATGGGAAAAATGCGCTGGAAGGGCCGCGCGTTGGCCGTCGCCTCGGCCGCGTCGGTGAACTCGACCACGTCGGCAAATTCGACGCGGCGATCCTCGTTGACCGCGTCGTCAAAGGTCAACTGCCACAGCAGACGGATGCGCTGCGCCGAATCGGGTCTGAGCCACACCTCAAAGCTGCGCGTCTCCTGCGGGCTGAGGATGTCGATCTGCTGCTCCGCGCCCTCGACGACGGCATAGCCCTCGCCGTCATCGACGCGCAGGCGGACGTGCTGGGCCACGTTGAGACCCTGATTGGTCACGCTGATTGCCTGCTGCACCCGCTCCGACCAATCGGTCCGGGCGATCTGTCGCGCCGATTGCAGATAGGCGCGCCCCTGCAGGTCGTGCGTGGCGCCGAGGATCAGTGCCTGCCAGCCGTCGAGCATCGCGTGCAGCACACCCACCTCGGGATACTCGACCTGGGGCGCATCGTCCGGTTTGTCGGTCAGGTAGCGGCGCAGTTCGAGCAGCGCCGCCTGCGCGCTGTTCATAAAGATGGTCTTGGTGTTGAGGTCATCCACCCGCTCGATCTTTTTCAACTCGCCCAGGATGCGCCCCACGCCGGCGCAGCTTTTGGCCAACGCCGGCGGCAACGACGAGGTCACGTCCTCTGGCGGCGGCTGGATGGCGGAAATCTGGGCCAGCGTTTGCACCTCAAGCCCCTGCTCCAGGATGCGGTACAGCGCGCCCACCTCGGCCCGCCAGCGCCATTCAGGCTGCGCGTTCACCGTCTGCCGGATCACCGGCACGGCCTGCCGGGCCAGATCCGGTTTGCGCAAAGTGTGATACGCAGCAACAAGACGGCTGGAATGCGCATCCTGAAGCCCAAACGCCAGGTGCGGCAGCACCTC
>JAFGEY010000063.1 GCA_016931365.1 Anaerolineae bacterium | reverse complement strand
GGCCGGCGTGACCTATGCCTGGAGCCGCGAGGCGCGCGTCCGCGAGGCGACCAGCAAAGAGATTTACGTCAAGGTCTACGAGGCCGAACGCCCGGAACTGTTTTTCAAGTCGCTGCCCGAAAAGGTGGTCGGGCCGAACGACTGGGTGGGCATTCGCCCCGACAGCCGTTGGAACGTCCCCGAGCCGGAACTGGCGTTGGTGCTCAACCCGGCCATGCAGATCGTCGGCTATACGGTGGGCAACGATATGAGCAGCCGCGACATCGAGGGCGAAAACCCGCTCTACCTGCCCCAGGCCAAGGTCTATCGCCGCTCCTGTGCGTTGGGGCCGTTCATTGTCCTGGCCCAGGACGTGGACGCGAGTGCGCTCGCCATCCGGCTCGACATCCGGCGCGGCGGTGAATCGGCGTTCAAGGGGGAGACGAACACGGCCAAGATCCACCGTCGCCTGGACGACCTCGCTGCCTGGCTGGGGCGCTGCGCTGATTTCCCGCATGGCGCGATCCTGCTCACTGGCGCCGGCATCGTGCCCGGCGACGAGTTCACCTTGCAGGATGGCGATGAAATAAGCATCGAAATAGAAGATATCGGTGTTTTGATGAATGTAGTGAGAAAAATGTGATTGACTGCCGACAGCCGACCGCCGACCGCAGTCTGCCATCAGCGGTCTGTCGTCAGCGGTCTGTCGTCAGCGGTCTGTCGTCGTGAAAGGATTGTGTATGCAGGCAACCCGCACCTTTTTACACCGTCTGGGCTTTCCACCCGGCGACCTGTTTGACCTGCCCACGTCGGAAAAGCGCTTCCCCTGCGGCGCACAGTGCCGCGTCGAAATTCCCAGCGTCGAAGGGCCAGGGGCGCTGGCGGCCGTGCTCGACGAGGCTGAAAAGCGCGGCGTGCGCGTTCACCGCGTCAGCCAGGGCAGTGGGGTGATGCTGCTCACCGACACTGAAATCATCGAGATGGCCCGGCTGGGCGCCGAGGCGTGGATCGAGGTGAGCCTGTTTGTGGGGCCGCGCGCGGCATGGGAGCCGGGCGCGCAAATCCTCACCCCGGCCGGCAAAAACCTGGGCGCGCGTCAGCGGGGGATGGAGCAGCTCGTCTACGCCGTCGAAGACATCAAACGCGCCTGCGCGCTGGGCATGCGCAGCGTGCTCGTCGCCGACGAGGGGCTGCTCTGGCTGGCCGATCAGATGAAACGGCAGGGCGAGTTGCCCGCCGACCTGGTGCTCAAGGTCTCGGTGCAGATGGGCGCGGCCAACCCGGTCAGCGTGCGTCTGCAAGAGACGCTCGGCGCGGGCACCTACAACGTGCCTACCGACCTCGACCTGCCCAAGCTGGCGGCGATCCGCGCGGCCATCGACATCCCGATTGACCTGTACGTCGAAGTGCCCGATCCGTTCGGCGGCTTTGTCCGCCACTATGAGATCGGCGAGATCGTGCGCCTGTGCGCGCCGGTCTATCTGAAATTCGGCCTGCGCAACGCGCCCGATGTGTATCCCAGCGGCACGCACCTGGAGAGCACCGTGATCGCCCTCAGCCGCGAGCGCGTGCGCCGCGCCGAGATCGGCCTGGCCCATTTGCGGCGTTATTACCCCGAGGCGACGATGTCCGAGGTCGGCGCGCCGGGGTTGGGGATTCCGGTTGTTTAGGCGTAGGGACGAAGCATCCCTTGTCAACGGTTCGCTGACTGGGGTGTTCGTACCGACGGGCCATGCTGTCCGAGCAGTTTCCGTCTGGGGATGCTTCGCCCTTACCGGGTCTCCGACGATCTCCGTCGAGGCTGGGGGGCTGTTGGTTAGTAGACGCCCCGCCGGGGCATCTACATTGATCCATTGGATGTAGAAGGAGCACGATATCTGATGATGAAAGACTATAAACCAGCCATGAGCTTTGACGAGGACGTGGCCCGGTTGTATCTTGACTTTCAACGCGGCGACGAGATCGCAGCAGTCGCATTTCTGGAGCAGTTGGCAGGTCGTGGTCCCGCCTTGGAGCTCGGCATTGGCACCGGCCGGATTGCGCTGCCCCTGGCGGCGCGCGGTCTCCGCGTCGACGGCGTCGAGCTGTCCCCGGCGATGGTCGAGCAGTTGCGCGCCCGGCCCGGCGGCGACCGGCTGGCGGTCACGGTCGGCGATCTGGCCGATGTGCCGGTCCCGGGCAGCTACCGGCTGATCTATGTGATTTTCAACACCCTGTTTAACCTGCTGACTCAGGACGAGCAGGTGCGCTGCTTTGAAAACGTCGCCGCACACCTGGCCGACGACGGCGTGTTTGTCATCGAGGCTTATGTGCCGACTTTTCTCTACCGGTTGCGCAACGATCAATACGTCGATGCCGAGTCGATCCAGGTTGACGAGGTGCGGCTCGATCTGCTCCGCCACGACGCGGTGACGCAGGTGATCGAAGAGAGCCACGTGTCGCTCACCCGCGAGGGGATTCGCTTGAATCCGGTTGTTCAACGGTACGCCTGGCCGAGCGAGCTCGACCTGATGGCGCGACTCGCGGGACTGCGCTTAAAAACGCGCTGGGCGGGATGGACTCGCGAGCCGTTTACGTCTGGCAGCGACGCCCATGTCTCCGTCTATGAGCGGTGAATCGACATTTTTTGTTTCACGCCAGACTGCTCTGAAAAAAAAGCCATTTTCACCACGGAGACACCGAGAACTCGGAGCGTGGACAAGTATTGGTGTAGATGAAAAAAGTTTTGTGATTATTTATATTCTCTGTGAACTCTGTGTCTCTGTGGTAAAGCACTTTTTTTCAGTGGACGCTTATCAGGAGGTAAACATGCCCCCAATGATCATCGAATCCGGCTCCAATCCGTATCACAACGAGGTGCAGGGCAAGGCCAATGAGCCGATTACCGTCGCCGCGTTGTTGGATCGCGCTGCGCTGCGGCTGGGGCTGGGGCCGGTCAAGCACAGCCTGAGCGAGATCGTCGAGCGGCTGGATCGCAACGCGCCGCGCGTGGCCGTGATCGGCGGCTCAGCCGACCACCCGGCGCACATCGTCGATCTGGACACGGTGTTTTGGGCGGCGACACGCATCTGGAAGCTGGGCGGCGTGCCCTTTTATTTCGGCTTGCCGGTGCTGTGCGACGGTACCGCGCAGAGTCATACCGGGATGAGCTACAGCCTGCACAGCCGCAACCTGGCCGCCGAAACGGCAATCAACCAGATGGAGGCGCATGCCTACCACGCCGCGTTCGTCGTTTCGGGCTGCGACAAGACGCCGTTGGGCATCGCCTCTGGCCTGGCTTTGCTCGACCGCACCCGGCAGCGTCGCGGCGACGCATCGGTATGGGCTGCGTTTGCCCCGGCGCACGTCTTGCGCGGCGGTGCGATTCCCCCCGATCTGGCTGAGGCGCTGGATGCGCTTGCCGTCGAGGCGGAGCGGCAGGGCTACGATGACATTGCCCAGGATTTGCGCGCGGCGATGCGTACGATCTTGCAGTGCATCTCCAACGCAGCCTTTCAGGGTATCCTTGCCCGTGCCCGTCAGATCGGTCTGATGGAAGAAAAAGAACACAAGGCGATCGAAAATGTGCTAGCCGCGCACACCTGCCACGCCCAGGGCGGTATCTGCGCATTCAACGGCACCGGCAATTCCACCCGTCACGTCCTCTCCGCGCTGGGGCTGGCCCATCCCGCGCTCGACTTGCTGCCCAAACCGGCGATGGCCGCGCAGATCGAGCGCGCCGTCGACGACCTGTTTGCGCTGTTCAATCGGCCGGCGTACAGTGTGGGCGAGATCGTTCGCCGCAACTGGGCCAACGCGGTGCGCATCCACAGCGCCACCGGTGGATCGACCAACCTGATGATGCACCTGGTCGCCCTGATGTTGTATGCCGGCGTCGAGGTGAGCGTGGGGGACATCGACCGCATCCGTCGCAGCCCGCCCGTGCCCGATCTGTTCGATTACAGCCTGAGCGAGGGGCGCGACAT
>JAFGEY010000561.1 GCA_016931365.1 Anaerolineae bacterium | reverse complement strand
TCCCAAATATCCTCGCGGCCGCCGCCGAAACCGAAAGTTTTGAAGCCCATCGATTCCAATGCGCAGTTGCCGGCGAGGATCATCAGATCCGCCCAGGAGATTTTCTTGCCATATTTCTGCTTGATTGGCCAGAGCAGCCGGCGCGCTTTGTCGAGGTTAATGTTATCCGGCCAACTGTTGAGGGGCGCAAAACGCTGGTTGCCGGTGCCCGCGCCGCCGCGGCCGTCGCCCATGCGGTAGGTGCCAGCGCTGTGCCAGGCCATCCGGATGAAAAGCCCGCCATAGTGGCCGTAATCGGCCGGCCACCAGTCCTGTGAGTCGGTCATCAGTGTGTAGAGGTCTTCCTTCACGGCGGCCAGGTCGAGAGTCTTGAATTCCTCAGCGTAGTTGAACTCCTCGCCCATCGGGTTGCTCTTGGTCGAGTGCTGGTGCAGGATTTTGAGGTTCAACTGGTTCGGCCACCAGTCCTGGTTCGACGTACCTCTGCCGGTCATCGATTTGGCAGATTTGCCCGTTACCGGGCACTTGCTTTCTTTATTCATTGCTGTTCTCCTTGCATAAACAACTTGGAGCTATTGGCTCCTGGTCAATAATCAACGAAAGCCTTCGATGCTCTCGCATGTACTTGGTTTCTCTGTCAGAACGTCCATACTTGTGTTTTCGGGATCAGGGTCTTTGATCGATAGATTAGCCTCCCTGTGATTCATATTCGGTTTTGGGATTGGTCTGCAACTGAATCAACATCTTACGAGTCAGTGTTTTCAACGACAGAATGTGTATCGTCACGCCGGCAGCGATGATGCCCAGCAGCGCGCGCACCCACCAGAGTGTCACGATGTCAAAGGCCGTATAGCCAATGACGCCCCACAAGAGGCAGAGGGTAGTGATTTTGGCCCCCAACGTGATCGCCCGGTGTTCGCGGTAATGCCGGATATAATCGCCCAACCAGCGATGGTGGATCAACCAGACGTGCAGCCGCTCCGAGCTGTGGAAAAAGCACGCCGCAGCGAGCAGCAAGAACGGTGTGGTCGGCAGCAGGGGAATAAAAATCCCGGTCAAGCCCAAGCTGAGAGATGCAATGCCGATGGCGATCAAGAGCCATTTGCGCAACGACATCTTTGTCAAATCTCGACCCCCAGAAATTCGCGGATCAGCAGCCCGACCACAAAGCTCAAGCCGGCTACGCCGAGGCTCAAGCCGGCCATTTCGGAAAAGCGCCGTTTGAACGGCTCGTCTTTGGCCACCGAGATGTAATAGTTGAACATGGCAATGATCGCCACTGCACTGGTCAACGTGATGGCCAGGCAAACGTAATAGTTCTGGATCAGCAGGTAGGGCAAGATCAAGAGCAGCACGGTGATGATGTAAGCCGCGCCGGTGTACAACGCGGCCTTGATCGGGCTTTTGCTCGTTCCTTCCGACTTGGTGGACAGGTACTCTGAGGTGGCCATCGACAGCGCGGCGGCGATGCCAGTGATCGAGCCGCTCAAGGCAATCAGACGCGTATTTTGGAAAGCCAGGGTCAGCCCGGCCAGCGTGCCGGTCAGCTCGACCAGCGCGTCGTTCAGGCCCAGCACCATCGAGCCGGCGTAGCGCAGTTTTTCCTCGTCGAGCATATCAATCAAGGCGTCTTCGTGCGCGTCTTCTTCTTCGGCGATGGCCGCCGCTTCGGGAATGTGCTCGCTCAACGCGCCATAGTTCTCTTGCGCGCCTTGCTCGCCGCGCTCCATCAGCTTGATCGCAAAGGTAAAGCCAAACAGGCGACCGATCAGGTAAAATTTCCAGATTTTCGCGCGATCCGGTTTGACTTCTTGCCCGGTGTGGGCCTTCCACTGTTTATAGTGTGCGAGTTCGTCGTCGGCAATCTGTTCCAGGATTTTTCTATTTTCAGGAGACTTGATCGTTTTGGCGAGCCGCCGGTAGATGTGATACTCGGTGATTTCGTTGCGTTGAAAACCCAGCAGTTGCTCTCGTACCGCCTGGTCGATGGCCATGTTGTGCTCCTTCGGGGTCAGATTTTCACTCTTTGGCTTGACAGTCCGGGCAGATGCCGTAAAACGTCACCTGGCGGCTTACGATGTGGTAGCCGGATGTTTCTTCCGGCGCGAGGGTCAGCCCCTCAAAATCGCGCTCGATGTCGATCAATTTGTGGCAGCGAATGCAATACAGGTGATGGTGCGTCTCCTTGTTCATGTCATATCGCTGACCGCCTTCGCTTGAATCGTGAAACGGCGTAAGCACGTCCAACTCACTCAACTTGCCAAAGGTGTTATAGACGGTCGTGCGGGAGACATCGGGCATCGTTGTCAAAACGCGCTGGTAGATTTCTTCAGCAGTAGGATGGCTGTCGTCGCCGGTGAGCAATTCCAAAATCGCCCGCCGCTGCGGCGTAATTTTGAGCTTGTTTTGGTGAAACAATTCAAGGAGACTCTCAAGCGTTCGCATGCTGACGCCTTATTTGTATGAACAACTAATTTATAATTATTATAAATTAAAGATCAAGTTTTGTCAAGACTGAATTGTTCAGAAATCAGGGATTATTGCAGGATTGATCATCCTGGGTGGCCTGCCTTCTCGATAGAGGATAGGACAGTCAGTCTGGCGTGCAGGGATACGAGATCGACAGACACTTGCCGTTCGCCGAGATCATGTCGATCCCCGATCGATGGCCCAACATCCAGGCCGGTGCCGGTCCATAGATGATGCTCATTTCGCGCTTTACTCTGCCAACTGCGCCCGGATTTTCGCCCATACCTGATGCACCGCAGCGGCGACTGCTCCATCGGGCTGATGGACGGTTACCGGCTGGCCCTGTACCATCGCCTTGATCACCACTTCGTCATAGGGGATGCGGCCAACAATCTCGATGCCGTGCTCCGCGCAAAAGGCGGCAATCTCTTGGGCTTGCTTTAAGTTCAAATCGGCCTTGTTGATGGCGACCAACGAACGCACGCCAAAGTGTTCGGTCGTCGCCACGCTGCGCGCCAGGTCGTGCGCGCCGGAAATCGTCGGCTCGACGACGTGCAGCGCCAGATCCATCCCCGAACTGGCCGCGATGACCGGGCAGCCGATGCCCGGCGGGCCGTCCACCAGCAGCAGCGCCGCACCCGTATCCTGGCCCATCAACCGGGCCTGCTGCTTGACCAGCGTGACCAGCTTGCCCGAGTTCTCCTGCCCGGCAAAGAGGTGAGCGTGAAAGAGCGG
>JAFGEY010000560.1 GCA_016931365.1 Anaerolineae bacterium | reverse complement strand
CAGAGTCTTCCGCCTTGCCTTTGGCTGCACCGGCCGCGCCAGATGTTGTTCAACGCCAGCCGGAAACAGGCCCATCCAGTGCGCCGACGCCGCCCATTACGGGATCGCCGGAGATAAGCGTACCGGCTGTGCAAAGCGGGCCGTTTGAGGAAACAACACCTTCATCCGTGCCGACAGAGCCGCCAGCTAGAGTTGTCCAGAAAGAAAAGGCAGCGGCCGTGCCTGCCGCTTTGCCGCTGGTCGCGCCGATTGCTCCAGCTGTCATTCAACGTCGGCTAGAAGCGATTCCGCCCGGTACGCCAGTTCCGTCTGATACTCTTGTATCATCTGATTTGCCTGTGTCGGGTGTCTCCGTGCCCGCTGTGCTGCAGCAGTTGGAACAGGAGACATTGCCCACTCAGGTTGTGGGCTCGCCGTCTGGGACGGGCACTGGCGATCTGTTCTTGCCTTCTGTGTCACCGCAACGTCCTGGAATGGCTGTCACGGTGATGGATCAGCTTGTCCAGCGGCAGTCTGTTCAAGAGCAATCGCCGCCTTTGGCACTGCACTCTGACGTATCGCCCAAGTCCGTGATTCAGACGCGCTCTGTTGAGCGAACGACGATTTTGCCTTTAGCACAGATACAACGCCAGACCGAACGTGAACAGCGAGTGCGACCGGGTGTTCGACCGTCGCCATTGAGTCGTTTTTCTTCGGAGGTACAGGCCGAACCATTGCCAGTAGCAGCCGGAGTAACTGCGCCATCAATTACCCAGGGCGTGCGATTTGATGCCGGGCTGTCCAGTTCTTTAGAAGCGAGCGAGAGGCTGCCATTGCCGCTTACAAGCACGCCGCCTTTTGCAGGTGCGATCCAGCGACAGATCAAAGATGTGCCGATCAGTTCCTTTGAATCTTCTGATACGGCTAATGCGATCCAGCGCGTTGAAACAACATCGCTTGAGATGGGCGCAGCACCGGAAGAACAAGCCGGGCCGGATCTGGATCGGTTGGCCAAAGAAGTGTATCCGCGTATCAAACGGATGTTGGCTGTGGAACGCGAGCGAAGGACATGCCGTTGGCGATAAGGGCCTATACCTCAAGATCGTTGCTTTTTTTGCAGGAATTTTCTTCCGAGTGAGCAATCTCTGTTCAGTTCCGATTTATTTGGGATAGGAGTGAACGATGTCGGAAAGACCGCAGGTACAAAAAGCAACAATTTTCAAGCTGCAATCAAATGGCGCGGTGGATGAAGGCGCCAAGGTCGTTTGTCACTTTAACCCCAAGGACCTCAACATTTCCTCGCAAATTCGCTGGGTCAGAAGAACCAGCATTGGCGAGGATACGCCCGCGTATTCTTTTGCCGGCGGTGGAGAGCAGACATTGGAGATCCCCGAACTTTTGTTCGATACGACGGATACAGGCAGTGATGTACGTGACAGCTATAACCTCTTGCTTGAAATTGCTTCAGTCACTCAAGGTGAAGAAAACACGACGACGGGGCGCGCCGAGCCGCCGACATGCCAGTTTCAATGGGGGCGAATGCTGTCATTTAACGCGGTGATCACAGAAATCACGCAAAATTTTACGATGTTCAAACCGGATGGCACGCCGCTACGGGCCAAAGTCAAAGTGACCTTTGCCAAGATCAGAGACGTGCCGCAAGGTCAAAACCCGACCTCGCGCAGTGAGCCACGCAAGACCTGGGTTGTTCACGAAGGCGAACGGCTGGACTGGATTGCGTATCGCGAATATGGCGATGCGGCCCAGTGGCGGCATATTGCAGAGACCAATAACCTGGATAATCCCTGGTCACTCTATCCGGGGCAAGTGCTCAAACTGGTTCCATTGTCATAAGAGGGACAGCCAGGTATGCCTCAAAAATATTTGACGCAATTTTTCATCAAAATTGGTGGGCAAAATGTGCCGCAGGAGTTCATGGCGGCGCTGATCGAGGTTGTTGTCGATACCAGCCTGCATCTGCCGAGTATGTTTACAATTCAGCTCAATGATGCCAATTTGAAATGGGTTGACGACACACAATTGCTAGATATCGGCAAGGAAGTCGAGATCAGTACAAAGACGGGTGAAGAGCAAGGTGCACTCGAGGGCGTGCTGATCAAAGGCGAGATCACGGCACTGGAGCCAGATTTTTCCGCCGAAGGCAGGACGACTTTGCTGATCCGGGGCTATGACAAATCGCATCGGCTGCATCGCGGCAAAAAGACGCGCACCTTTCTCCAAGTAAAAGATTCCGATCTGGTTTCAAAGATTGCCGGAGAGGCGGGGTTGAGCGCGCAAGCAGATACAACCACCGTGACCTACGACTATATTTTGCAGAACAACCAGACCAATATGGAATTTCTGCTGGGCCGTGCGGCGCGCATCGGTTACCAAGTCTACGCCGCTGAAGGTAAGCTTTACTTTAAAAAAGGAGATGCGACCCTGGGCGATGGGCCGGAGCTGAAACTGGGGGAGGCTTTGCGCAGTTTTCGCCCCTGTTTTGCGGCCACCCACCAGGCTGACAAGTTTATCGTCAAGGGATGGGATGGCAAGGCCAAAACGGCGATCACCAACCAGCAAACGCCCAGCAGCAGTTTGAACCAGGGTGGAATGACTCAGACTGGCGGCGCCAAGGCTCAATCTGCTTTTTCGGCAGCCGAAGCGACCATTACGGATCAGCCTGTATTCACCGTTGATGAGGCCACGGCAATCGCCATCGGGTTGAGCAATGATATCAGCCGCGAATTTGTGGAAGCAGAAGGGATGGGGCGGGGCGATCCGCGTGTCAAGGCTGGCTACACGGTGACCATTGAAAACGTGGGGACTCGATTTGGCGGCAAGTATTTGGTAACCCAGGCGATCCATCGCTACACTGAAGACGGCTATCAAACCACGTTCAGCATCACCGGACGGCGGCCCAACACCCTGAGCCACCTGCTTGGCGGGAATGGGGGCGAGCAGGAAAGCGGTTCGATGCGCGGCGTGGTCACCGGGTTGGTAACCAACCTTTCAGACCCCGACGATTTGGGCCGGGTCAAGGTGAAATACGGCTGGCTGGGGGATGATATCGAAAGCGATTGGATGCGCATTGCTGCGCCGATGGCCGGCGCCGAGCGGGGGTTTTACTATTTGCCCGAGGTCAATGACGAGGTCTTGGTCGCTTTTGAACACGGCGATGTCCATCACCCTTACATTGTGGGCATGCTCTGGAGCAGCACCGACAAACCGCCCAAGCCCAACTCGGAGGCGACCGCGAGCGGCAAGGTCAAAGAACGCATTTTCAAATCGACCAGCGGGCACATTGTCATTTTCGACGATTCGGATGGCGCGGAAAAGATCACCATCCGTGACAAAACCGAGAAAAACGAGATTATTATCGATTCTTCGGCCAACTCGATGACTTTTAACGTCGAGGGTGATTTTACCGTGGTGGCCAAAGGCAAAGTGTCGATTACCAGCACCGGCGATATGGCCCTGGAATCCAAAGCCAATGGGACACTCAAGACAACTGGTAATTTAAACGCAGAAGCCACCGGTAATGCCACCGTCAAAGGAACTCAGACGACGGTGGAGGGTTCGGCCAAAAGTACGCTCAAAGGTGCAACAGTCGGCGTGGAAGGCAGTGCGATGACTGAGGTCAAGGGTGGAATTGTCAAGATTAACTGAGTCAAGTAAAAGAGGAGCAACGTAGATGGGCCAGCCAGCCGCCCGAATGGGTGATTCGACTGCACATGGCGGTGTGATTGTCGCCGGATGTCCAACTGTTTTGATTGGGGGACAGCCGGCCGCCCGAATGGGCGATATGCATACTTGTCCAATGCAAACACCAGGAGTGCCCCCGATCCCACATGTCGGCGGACCGATTACACTGGGAAGTGTGACTGTACTGATCGGCGGGCAGCCGGCCGCACGAATGGGAGATATGGCCACTTGTGTCGGGCCGCCAGATTCGATCGCTGCCGGGTGTCCAACGGTATTGATTGGTTGAACAGTCTTTTTGGCGAACGTGAGGAGTTTGCGCTGTGAGTGAAAACGTCCTAAACAGGGAATTTCTTGGGCAGGGATTGGCTTTCCCGCTGCAATTGACTCCACGCGGCGGTATTGCTCTGGCAGTTGGCGAGCGCGATATCGAGCAGTCGATCCGGATTATTTTGGGTACGATGCCCGGCGAGCGGGTGATGCGCCCGGAATTTGGCTGCTATATACACGATCTGGTTTTCGCGCCCCACGACGCAGCCACCGAGGGATTGGCGATCCACTATATCAAGCGCGCATTGGATCGATGGGAGCCGCGCATCACGCTGCGCAGCGTCGATATTGCCCCTTCTGTCCAAGATGGCACGATGTTGATCGAGATCAAGTATCAGACCAAGGACACGCACGACGAACGAAGCATTGTTTATCCTTTTTATATAACGGACGAGGAAATTTAGGCTGTTCCGTCTGAAGGAGCGCGGCGAGTATGCCATTACCAACACCCAACCTGGACGATTTGCGTTTTCAACGCGATTTGGTCGATGAGGCCAGACGCCGCATTATCCGCTACTGTCCCGAGTGGACAGACTATAATTTGAGCGATCCAGGCATCACGCTCATCGAGCTTTTTGCCTGGATGACTGAAATGATGGTTTATCGGCTGAATCGGATACCGGAAAAAAGTTATATCAAGTTCATGGAGTTGCTCGGCATCCAGCTTCAGCCTGCCGGCAGCGCTCATACCGAATTGACCTTCTGGCTTTCTGCACCTTTTCCGCTCGGCCCGGAAGACGATACGATCACGACTGTGCCGCAAGGAATTGAGGTATCTACCTGGAGTACCGAGGAAGAACCTGCGATTATTTTTACGACCGATGAAAAATTAGTCCTCCGCGCACCCAAGCTGACGCAATTGCGCCGCGAAGCCGATTTGACCCGCAACTATTTGCCTCGGCTGGGCATCGAAGATTTTTATGCCTTTAATCGGGATCGACCCCAGATAGGCGACACGTTCTACCTGGGCTTTGACGAAAGTCAAGACCTCTGCGGGTACGTGCTGCAACTGGCGTTTGAGTGCCGGGAGACTGAGGGCGTAGGCATCAGACGCGAGGATCCGCCCCTGATTTGGGAGTGTTCGTTGGGCAATGGTCAGTGGCAGGAAATCGCCCCTAGTTCTCGTCGCAGCGAGCAGGATACAACCGGCGGTCTGAACAACGCCAGAGGACGGCTGGTCCTGTACTTGCCGCTTACCATCAGGCCCGATCTGGTGCAAGGGCGCAATGCGTATTGGGTGCGCTGTCGGTTCGAACCACGTCGCTCGGAACAGGGAACGTATAATCGCTCGCCACGGATCATCAATGTTTCTGCATACGCGGTCGGGGCGACAACCACTGCCACTCACGCGACAGTGGTTCGCGAAGAGGCGTTGGGTCGCAGTTCCGGCGAACCGGGGCAGATCTTTAACCTCCAGCATGCACCGGTACTCGCGCTTGGATCCGGCGAGACCATCGAGGTCGAAGAAGACCGCGATGGTGAGATGGTGTTTATTCCCTGGCAACGTGTGCCCGATTTCTCTCGCTCCGACCGACACAGCCGGCACTTTGTTCTCGATGAGGCGACCGGGGAGATCGGGTTTGGCCTTGGCGTCCGCCAGCCGGATGGCACGGTCCATCAATATGGGCGCGTACCGGAAACTGGCTTCCAGATTCGGATGAGCCAGTATCGTCACGGCGGTGGCGTTATTGGCAATGTGCCGGCAGGTAAACTCCAGGTGCTTCGATCTGCAATTCCCTATGTCGACCGGGTCAGCAACCTGTATCGGGCGATCGGTGGGCGGGATCAGGAAAGTCTTGAAGAGGCCCGGCTGCGCGCCCAGCGTGAGGTGCGCGCTCAGCAGCGAGCGGTCACGGCGGAAGACTATGAAAACCTGGGACGCGTTGCCAGCCGCCGGGTGGCGCGCGTCAAGTGCAATGCGCCGGGTCAGGTCAGTGGAACGATTCCACCCGGTATGATTGACCTGATCGTCGTCCCCGCGGCTTTTGATGCGCTCAGATTGGGTGACCGATCCCGGCTGGTGTTGGACGAAGCCCTGATCAAGACGGTGCGTGCGCATCTCGATCAGTATCGCCTGTTGACGACCACATTGAATATCCGCGAGCCGCACTATTTGGGAATCAAGGTCCAGGCGCAGATCGTCCTCTCGGAATATCACCGGGCAGAGCCTGTGGTGGCCCGGGTTCGCGAGTTCCTGGATCATTTTGTTTCTCCGTTGGCCCTGGAAACGCAAGACGAACCGTTGATTGAATTCTTGGGCCCTGAGTGGGAGGGATGGCCTTTTGGCCGCGATCTGTACGTTTCAGAGATCTATTCGTTGATTCAGCAGGTTCCTGGTGTTAAGCACGTCCTCGATGTCAAGTTGGGCTCCCGGCCGGTGATGCCCAGCCGCGAGCGCCCGCCAACCGAGCAGGTTGGCCAGTCCGAGGATGAGGAGAAAGAGACCATCGAGGTAGTCGTCGAGCAACTGGCAGTGTCAGATCAACGAGTGATTCAAGTTCCCCCGGACACATTGGTCTGTTCGCTCGGGCACGAAATTCAAGTGGTTACTTTGTGAGATAACAATGATGCAAGACGCTCAAGGATTAGCCAGCAAGACAGACACTGAGAACACAGTCGAGGTTTCACACATCGCCGATTTTTATCAGCGCTATCCTGGCGATGATGTGACTCTATCCACGCGGATCACAGTGCGGCGATCAGTGCCCGCGCTTACACTTCGCATCTCTTTTCCAGAGGGCCTGGTGCCAGGTAATACATATGCGCCCGATAATGTGATTCCCCAGGCTGGGGTAACTGCCGAAATGACCTATCTTGTCTGGAAGGTAGATGCGCCACTCGATGCCGGCGTTTATGAGTATCATGCCATTGCCAGGGTTTCGCCCACGCTGCAGGATGTTGTTTTGCCGAGCCGGGCGACCGTCGTTGTGCCGGGTGCCGATGGTGAATCCGTGTCCGTTTCCGATGCTGTTTCCATTGCCGTCTCGGCTAAAGGGCGGTATCTGCAATATCTGCCCTCCATTTATCAATCTGATGATTTGATGGGACGTTTTCTGATGCTCTTTGAAAGCTTTTGGTCGCCCATCGATAGACAGATCGCCCAGATTCCGGTTTACTTTGATCCCAAACTCACGCCGCCCGAGTTGCTGTCCTGGCTGGCTTCCTGGCTAGGCCTGGTTTTGAATGAGAACTGGTCATTGGAGCGACGGCGGCTGCTGATTCAGTCCGCCGCTACGCTGTATCGCCGCCGTGGCACAAAATGGGCCTTGGAACGCTATCTGGAGATTTTTACCGGTGTCAAGCCGGTCATTGTCGAACATATGGCGCACAATTTTCGCCTGGGCGCAGAGGGCAAGCTGGGCTTGAGCATCGCATTAGGACGGGAGAATATGCCGCACACGTTTACTGTGATTTTGTCGTTGTCTCCCGTTGTCGGCGCTGAATCTGAGGCAGAAAATGCACGTTTAGCTCAAGAACACCGGCGCTTGATCGAGACGATCATTGAAACAGAAAAACCGGCCCATGCGGCTTATACATTGCGTATTGAACCCAAACAAGGGCTTGGCTGAAAAAGATCGATAGCCGCCTAATCGCTTGTTCGGCAAGCCGATTCGATTGAACAAATAGAAGGATGAGACAAGCCGTGAGCAAAGAAGAGGTGATTCGCAAGTTTCCAGGCAAAAGGATCAGTCCCTTTGATGGTATGGCCATCACGGCTGAGGTATGGGCCGAAGCCCACGAGTATCACCATTCAAGCCAGCAAGTGCATGCGCTGTTCAGCCACGGGCCGGGTATTTTGATCGGCCTGGATGTGATGGCCAGCGACCCACCCGATTCTTCGGTGTACATCTTGCCAGGCATTGCGATGGATGCCCTGGGACAAACCATCGTTCTTCACGAGCCGGTGGCCTATGATCTCGGGCACTCGTACGGGTTTTTGCATCTGCTCCTCGCCTATGATGAAAGCCGGCCACAGGCCGGTAACAAAGAGCCAGCTGGCTCGATGTATATTTGCACACAGTTCAGCATCGAAGCGCGGGCTGCACTTCCAGATACGCCCTATGTCGAACTTGGCCGCATCTGGCGACAGGATCGCGATACGCCGATCCGCGATGCCTCCAACCCGGAGTTGCCCGTTTTGAACGAGATCGATCTGCGCTTCCGGCAAATAGTCAGCGCCAAGCTGCCCCAGGCGCTGAGCATCGGGGTGAGTTATGTTGGCGGTGGGGCGAATACCAGACATGCTCAGGGGGTCGGCCACCTGGCGCGCTTTCTCCGGCAATCCGGGCTGTGTCATACCTGGATCGATGAGGGCGTGGCTATTGATGACAATCTGAATCGATATGTGTTGCTTTACCTGGTCGGGCAGGACAGATTTCAACTGGGTCAGGATGAGCTAAAAGCGCTGTATGCCTATCTCCAGCAAGGCGGGACGGTGTTTTTTGAGAGTTGTCGAAGCAACACGATCGAAGGTGAGCCGGCCGCTGATACCTCTTTTGCCGATGTGCTTGCGTCTTTCGGCCTCAAAACTGAGGTTCTGCCTGTCGATCACCGAATGCTGATCGAGCCATTTCTCTTTGCTGCGCCACCGCCAGGGTTTGAGACGGGCGGCGGGGGAGAGATCCGCGTTGGGGAAGGTGTGATCTGGTCGACCCTAGATTACGGCTGTTTGTGGCGAGGAGTTCGGCGCGGGCAGATCGCGCCGCGCGACGAGACCCGCGCGACACGCGAGGAAATTCGCGCGGCGCAGGAATGGGGGAGCAATGTCATCGCTTATGCCCTTGCGCGTCGTCGGCAGTCCGCCGACGGAGACGGTGCATGACCGACGAAATGACGTTCAACGCCTACGATCAGGTTCCGTATCCTGGCCTGTCTTATTCGCACACCTATCCAGATCGTCTGGCGACGGTTGCCATTTTATTGGGAATGAAGCCGACGCCGATTGAGCGCTGTCGCGTGCTAGAGTTGGGCTGTGCCAGCGGTGGAAATTTGATCCCGCTCGCCTATACGTTGCCAGAAAGCCAGTTCGTGGGCATCGACTATTCGAGCGCTCAGATCGAGGCGGGCAAGGAAAACATTCAAGCTCTGGGCCTAAAGAACATCGTTCTTGAACACTTGAATATTCTGGATGTTGACCAAAGTCGGGGCGAATTTGATTACATCATTGCGCATGGGGTGTTCTCGTGGGTACCGACGCAAGTGCGAGACAAGGTATTGTCGATCTGCAAGGAAAACCTGACTGCAAATGGCGTGGCCTATGTTAGCTATAACACCTATCCCGGTTGGCGGCAACTGGGCGTGATCCGCGAGATGATGCTCTATCATACCCGCGAGATGAACGATCCGCAGGAGCGTGCCACACGGGCTCGAGCGTTGTTGAACTTTTTAGCGGAGGCGGTTTCTCCTGACAGTGGGGCCTATGGCAGTTTGCTAAATATGTATGCCCGGCTTTTGCAGGGCGAATTTAAGGGCGCCGGTGAGCGCGGCGACGCACTTTTGTTGCATGACGAACTCGAAGAGATCAACCAGCCGCTTTATTTTCACCAGTTCATGGTCCTGGCAAAGCAGCAAGGCTTGCAGTATCTTGGTGACGCCGAGTTTCACACTATGGTGAGCAGCAATTTTCCGCTGCAAGTATCGGAAACATTGGAGCAAATGTCCAATGATGTCATCGAGTTGGAACAATACATGGATTTTCTGCGGGATCGTACATTTCGACGGACGCTGTTGTGCCACGATCATGTCAAGATCAGCCGTGCGTTGCGACCCGAACAGGTCTTGCCTTTTTATATCGCCTCGCGCACCAAACCCGAACCTGACGCCGAAGCAGTTCACACAGTTCAGGTTGCTCGCTTTCACGCGGGCAGCGGCGCGACGTTGTCGACTGATCATCCCGTGACCAAAGAGGCGATGCTTTATTTGGCGGAAATCTGGCCCAGGTCTGTCACCTTTGATCATCTGCTTGCAACTGCCCGCGTGCGTTTGGAGTTGAATGGTGATCGCGCGGATCCCAGTTGGTCGACCGATGCTTATGTGTTGAGCGCGAATATTTTGCAGGCTTATAGCTACAGTGATACTTTGGTTGAGCTTCACACCTATCAACCTGAAATGTTCCTTCAAGTCAGTGAGCGACCTATCGTCAGCCCGGTGGCCCGCTTGCAGGCCCGTGAGATATCCAAAGTCACCAACCTGTGTCATGAGCGGGTCGACCTCGATGATCTAGACCGGCATTTGCTGCACTATTTGGATGGCCGTCACGATTGTGCAAGTATGGTTGAGTCGTTGATCGCCGGGCCGTTGGCCGATGGGCGTCTGACGATTACGCCCGGCGCAGATGATCAGGATGAACCTGGCGGGTCCGCGGGATCGGCTCCGAATGCTCAGGAGATACGAGATATTGTGACCGACGGTGTGCGAAAGCGACTGCATTGGCTGGCCCAGGCATCTTTACTGGTGGGCTAATTGGGTATCGGGAAACAAGACAGAACAAGGGGAGAGATGGAAGCGTCAAACAGAATCCAAGTGACCGATAAGGACGGCTGGGGCCGGATTTTCCCGTTGGATAAAAAACTGGTTCACGTCGGCAGCGACCCCAGCAACGACATTGTGCTTGGCGGTAGAGGCGCCGGTGTGGCCGCACGGCACCTTCAGCTTGTGTATGCCAGGGGAGCAAAGGCAGGGTATCGACTGATCAATCTGAGCGATGGCGATCTCGTCTTCCGCGATAGATCGCTGTCTCCTCGGGCGGCCGGCGATCTTGAGGATGGCGATTTCCTGCGCTTGGGCGATTTTGAATTGCGATTCCGTCTTGAGGCGCCCGAAATCCAAGATGGTGGTTATGTGCCCGAGATGGCGTTTGGGTCTCCGTCTGGTAGTGAGAGTGTGGAACAGGCCCAAGATATCGGATTAAAGGTTTTTCTGTCCCAAACGAGGCTGAGTGTCGACCATCCCATCGACGGCACCGTGATCGTGCGCAACCAGGGCAAGATGCCCGGTGTGCAATTCAGGCTAGATGTGGAAGGGCTTGACTCGGCGGATTACGAGATCGGACCAGGGCCGATCCTGTTTCCTAACGCCGAAAAGGATGTCGCATTGCGCATTTATCATCCGCGAAAGCCGCGTCCGCTGGCCGGAGAACATCGTGTTCTGATTCGGGCGACTGCGCCCAAAGAATATCCGGGGCAAAGCGTGATTATCTCGCAGATCATTCAGATCGATCCTTTTTACGACCATCAAGTCCATCTTGTTCTTCGTGAACACTAGTTTGACTGGGAAAGCATCTATGAACAACTCCAGGACAGCTCTTTTGATCATATTGGCTCTGGCGCTGGCATTGAGCGCAAGTGGCGGCATTCACACGCATGTTGATGCTCAAAACGATGGTTTGTCGGTCACTGTTGTGCGGGTCGAAAGCGGAGCCTTTCCCCAGGTCGAGGTTTACGTTTCGGTGCTGGATCAAAATGGCCTGCCGGTGTATGGTCTGACCGAGACACACTGGACCATCGTCGAAAAGGGGCTGCCCGAGTCGCCGCCGATTGTCGTGCAGCCCGATATTACGCAAGGACTCGATCTAGTTTTGGCCATCGATGTGAGCGTTGAAGCGAGTGCGCTGCCACAGATACAGGAAACGGTGCGCAAATTTATTCATGCGCTGAATCCAACGGATCGGCTGGCCGTAGTTACCTTTGCCGATGAGGTGCAAGTGGTGCAGGATTTGACCACGCCGGAAGAGGCGCTCAAGGCCACAGGGACATTGACGATCACCGGACTTTCTACCACGCTTAATGAGGCCGCTGTGCAATCGGTGGCACTGTTGGAAACATCTTCAGCGCCGCGCAAAGCAGTGATCATTCTCACTGACAGCCCGGACAACGCGGGCAAACTGGCCTTCGATCCGGCGCTCAGCCAGGTTCAAGCAGCTGACGTGCCCATTCACATTCTGGGCTACGGCCCCAAGATGGCCCGAACAGGAGTAGATCAGCTCAAGCGGCTCGCCCAGGTCACGGGTGGGCAAGCCTTTATCTTGCTCGCTTTTCAGGATGTCCAGTCTCCGTTGCAAGCGCTTGCCTTGCTGCTCCATCAGGGGTACAGAATTACGTTTCAGTCAAACCATCTGGCTGACGGCGTCAAACACGATTTTTCCGTTCAGGTCGCCTATGAAGGGCTGGAGGGGCGGAGTGACGGTCAACTTGGGGCTCAGACTGGACCGGTGCAGGTTGATTTGCTCGAGTTGGCCGCCGGGCAAACGGTGGGCGGAGTCGTCGATCTGACTGCCAGCGCAATAGCGCCGGCCCTGATCGAGTCTGTGACTTATTGGTTGGAGGATGCTTTAATCGGTGAGGCAGTCAAGCCTCCGTATCGCGTGCAGTGGGACAGTATCGGTGATGCGCCTGGTACTTATACTTTGACCGTCCAGGCCCGTGATGCTGCCGGGAACGAGGGGTGGGCAAGCATCGAGTTAAATGTGGCACATCCAGTGGTGATCACGGCACTGACTGCGCCAGATCGCGTCCAGCCCGGAGCAAGCCTGACCGTTCAGGCCAAGATCGACGCTGTGGTCGAGCTGGCGCGGGTCGAGTTTTTGTTGGACGGTCGATCTTTGGGCACGGGTACCGCAGTTGGTGCTGGGGTCTACGAACTCGCTGTAGACAGCCGTCCATATGCGCCGGGCGATCACTTGATGGCCGTGCGTGCCCAAGACCGTCTGGGACGGAGCGCAGAGGCCGGCCTGAATGTGCATTTTATTGCGCCTCTCACGCCGACACCTGTGCCAACGCTCACGCCTACGCCGACTCCTGCACCACTGCCATCTGAGCCGGCGTGGCTCAAGCCGACGGTGGGCATCTTGTCGATCGTCGTCATTTTGGTGGCGGTACTGTTTTTGCTGGCTGGACTTTTCCATTGGCAGCGGCTCCGGCGGCAAGGCACTTTTAAGCTCGAAATCGCGAATCTCGGCAATGTGCCCAGCCGCTATGAATTGCGCGCCGAGGTTCTGGAAAATGCGCTCAAGACCCGCTTCTTGCTCAACGGCGCTGATTTGCCCAGGCGCGAAGTCGTTGAGCATACGGAGGTTATTGAACCGGTCGAATCAGGTGAACCACGCCAGGCAGAGCGTCCTGGCGCATCGTCGGGCCTGCCAGGTGTGGCGGACTCGCGAACTCGAAAGGTTCGCCAGAATCCGTTGGAAAAGATCAGAGGAGTGGTACGTCTGGGTGATATGCTGGCCGATTTGCTGATTACGGTGGCTTATCTGCTGCCGGGATCACTCCGAAGCTCGTTGCTCAGTTTCAGCAGCACGTTTCGACGAGGTCGGATGACGATGAATCGTGTCGATTATGCTTCGTCTCGTGTATCTGATTCTGCAACTCGAGCCGCTGGCGCTTCTACGGCTCGTCGATCTCAGGGCCAGCCGCGAGGCGCGTCTCCATCGGGCGGCGTCCAAGTTCCGACGGTCACACGGGTCGACGCGACCAGGGCTTGGAGCCAGACGCCAGTTGCAGAAGCCGGCGAGAATCTGTTGATCCAGCTGTTAGTGGTTCCCACCCGGCTATACCGGGCCGGAATGTATACCTTTAAAGTGATCTCGAAATCCATCGAGCAGGAAAGCGCACCTGTACAGACACAAGAGGGATATATTCAAGTGCCCAGAGTCTCGTGGTTTTTTCACATCTTGTCGGTTTTGGTTGTCGCTGGCGCTATTACGGCGGTGGCATTCATTGGGTTTTGGTTGAAACTGTAAATCGCTTGGCTCCGACTCGTTAAAAAGGTGAGTCAGTCAAAGGAAGCAAGATGGCAAGTCAAGTAGAGATTATCAGCCCAAATGGGGAGATCAATTTTTACGATCTGGACCCGGTTCAGGGAATTGCCAACATTGGGCGCGATCCTGAAAACAACATTATCCTACTCAGTCCCAACATTGCGCTTTTTCACGCAGTGCTTGATTACCGCCAATCTCCCGTCCAGTTTATTATCTTGAGCGAGTCGGGAACACCCAAACTGAACGGCCAGTCCCTCGCGTCCAATGTGCCTGTCGATGTGCATAACTGGGGAACGATTGAACTGGACGGATATTCGTTGATCCTGTTACAGGATCAAGCACCGGGTTTACCGCGTGGGGCAGCAGAGGTGCGAACGACTCCGGCCGTCGGCATACCTGTTGCGCCTCCACCCGCCAGAACGCTTGTGCCCTTGACGAGTGAGGGCACTGTCTTGTTTGACGAGTCCGATGAGTTAATCGTGACCCAAGTGCCAGTGCGCGAATGGGCGATTGATGTCGAGCAGACTGCGGTGTGCCAGTTAACCTTGATCAATGGCGGGCAGATCGTCGCCGGCTTTTACATCCAGGTGCAGGGCATCGATGAGAGTTGGGTTCAGATCTCATCACCCGAAGTCAGCCTGTATGAAGGCGGACGGACGACGATTGCCATATCGATTTCGCCCCCGCGAATGCCTTCCAGTCGCGCCGGTGAGTATCGCCTGGCTATTGTGATCACGTCGCCCAACTATCCCGGACATGTCAGCCGAACCGCCGCCCGTCTGATCATTAACCCTTATTATGAGTTTGGGGTTGATGAACTGGATCCCAAACAGCAGACCGTTTCCTGGAGCAAGCATACCGGACAGACTTTTTTTTCACTGACCAACCTGGGTAACAGCAGAGCTCTGTTTATGCTTGAAGGCGCTGACGATGAGCATGCCTGCAAATTCGAGTTTCAGGTGCCAGGGCAGTTGGCCCGCCAGATTGGTCAGGTGGGTGTGCAACTGTCTCCTGATGAGTTATTGACCCTGCCCATTTACATCACGCCAGTTGACCGCAAAGTGGTCGCTTTGCGCAAGCGGAAATTTTCTTTTGGCGTTACGGCGTCGATGGCGGGCGGCGATCAGATGCCCCGCACAGTGATGGGACAGTTGAAAAGCGCTCCCCTTTTAGGACCCTGGCACGTTTTGCTGACTATGATCTCACTGCTGGCGTTGATCACATTCTTTTTTATGCCCAACCTCGCGCCCCAATTGCGAGTCGCTCCCGGAACGCTCGGCGAACCGGGGGGCAAAGTGGCCCTGACGTATAATGCCTCTCGGTTTGCCGACTGGAGTCCAGGCAATATATTTAACCGCCTCAATGGTTTGTTCCTCAAGGTTACGCTCCGACACAAGTCTGTGGCAGGCGAAGATTGGCAGACTGTGGCCGCATCCGACAACCCTGACAATCCACTTGATGACTTTGCAGGGCAACTTGCGCTCACACCTCGTTCGACCGATTCGTACCAGCTATGGACTCGGACTTGGATTCCGTTCCTTGAAGGGGAATCCGAGATTGTTCGCGTTTTTGTGGAACCGGTTCAACCAGTCATCACGATGACTGCTCAATCAGGCCAGATTATGGCTGGTGAGGTGGCGGTTCTGCAATGGGAAGTCAAATACGCCGAGAGTCTGGTGCTTGAGTATCCGGGTACTCAAGAAAGCATTTCATCTGATCAGTTGGAACGGGGCCAGTACAGTGTGCCGCTCGATAGGACGACGACCTTTACGCTGATTGCGACTAATAGCTCCGGGAGTGCTCCAGGCAAAAAGTCTCAAACAGTTCAGGTACTTTACCCAACTCCGGTCGTGGCTCAGTTTGATGTACTGCCTCGGACAATAACATTGGGCGAGAATGTGGCGCTTCAATGGGAGGTTTCTGGTGCCGAAGAGGTGGAGATCAAGCCACTAGGCAGTGGATTCGGCATCAAAGGAAACACAAGCGATCAGCCGCCTGAATTTCGACGGTATCAGCTTGTTGCCTATCACACCGGCGCCGACGGTACGACGCGAGTCGAGAGCGAGCCAGTGATCAAAGAGGTTATAGTCAACACGCCAACGCCAACTCCGGCTCCGCCGGTGATTCAGGTATTTGACGCTGTCCCCAAGCAGGTGGTGCTTGGCGATAACCAGGTAGCGAACTTGCGTTGGAATATCACGGGGCAGACGACCAACGTCGAAATTACGGCTCCCAACATCAAGCTGGGCGGCCTGGATCCGCAAGACCCGGATGGCCTTGACGTCACGGTTGAGAAAACGACCTTGTTTATTTTGACGGCATACAATGGTGAGCGCAGCGTCAGCGCGCCCATCGAAGTATCGGCGATCGAGCCGACACCGACCAACACACCGACGCCAACCAACACACCGACCAACACACCGACGCCCACACCAACACCGACCTTGACGCCGACGCCCTATCCGCCGCCCAGAATTATCCGGTTTGAGGCTGAAGGGAGCGACGTCGGTATCGGTGATTGGAGTGAAGGCGCGAGTGGTCCGATTTATGTGTATCCGGTTGAGGCTGGCTCTGTATTCAGGCTTGTATGGTCTGTCACCAATGCGGATCAGGTGCTTTTGGTTGGGTTAGGCGGTCCACGTGGCCTGGATGATAGTCAGGAGGGACTTTCACTTACCACCAACAAGACCTACCAGCTTACGGCAGAAAATAACGGTGGGCTAAACAAAGTGAATGCTTTTGTGCGGATGGAAGTCTACCTCCCGCCGCCGCCGCCACCGCCTTCTAGCATCAATGGCCAAACTGTGTCGGCGGGAACGACCGGGATCACAATCACCTGGACGTACCCGTCGTCGACTGAGATGCCGGTGACTGGATTCAGAGTCTATCGCGCTAACGTGTTTCCGGAAACAGATTTCGTGAACATTGCTTTTGTGGCGATTCAAACCAGCGCGCTTCCGACCGTCAATTATGAATATTTTGATCCGCTCGGCGTTAGCGATCTCTGCGGTAAAGCCTATTACGTTGTTGCCGTGTATCAAGACATCATTGCCGACGAAGAACGAGAAACCGATGCCAGCTCAACAAGCTGGTATAGTTCGCCGTGTGGCCCCTGATTCAATTCCTTGTCTGGCCACTAGATGGTGATCCTATGAATAAAATTCGCAAGTGTGATGCCATATTCAAGAGCGCATTAGCTCTTGTGATGATCCTGGCTTGGCTTATTTCGCCGGCAGAGATTGAAATTGGCCAAGTCGATGCTGCACCGCCACAAGACACATTTGCTTTCCAGGCGTCTCTGCCTCGGCTGGCTTTTAGTCGGGCCCAGGTTCCGCAAAACGCACGGCTGCCATCGCTTGTCGCTGATGTTGATGTAGCTGGGGATGCGCCCACTGATTTGATGTTTCAGACCAGCAGCGGCCTTACAGTTCGTGTTTTTGCGCAGACGGGTTCGGGCGATAACAACATTGTGTTTAATGGAAAGCGCATCACCTATACGGTAGTCCTGTCAAACAGTGGCGCCGGCGCTGTTGCAATCTCTGACGTCATTCTGGCAAACGAACTGCCTAAGGACGCATGGGGACAGGTTCAGGTCGATGAGGTCGCCTGCGTTGAAGAATGCATATTGGATTACGATACGCGAGAAGTTCTGACGCCTTTGGGAAATTCAGTTGAGGTGACTGTGACCACCAAGGTGAGTTGGGATCTCGGTGAACGCGATGGCAGTGACCTGGTTTTAGCGCCCGGCGAACAAATTGTGCGCACATTTTCGGGGCGTGTCACCGGTCAACCCGATGGAACGATCATCGGGAACGATGCTTATGTGCTTTACACACTTGGTGGTAATATCAAGTTCGATTTCAGCGCCAGAGTTTATACAACGGTGCGCGTTCGGAGCACGGGCAACGGTGTCGCCGGTGTGTCGGATGCGCCGACGTGGCTTTCTGTGGATTTAGGCGGCACGATTGGCCTGGACTGGGGTGACTTTGACCATGACGGTGATCTGGACCTGGCGCTGGGCTCTACCAGTGGGACGACGGTGTACCAGAATGAAGGCGGTTATCTGACCCGTTTTTGGGGAAACACGCACTATGCATTGGGTGTTCGATGGGTTGATGTGCTTGAGGGCGGCAATCTGGAGTTGATCGTTGTTGGCGAGAGTATCAGCAACAGTGCTGTGACATCGGGGACAAACTATATTTATTCTGTGAATTCAGACGGCAGTGCGACGTCATCGTCTTTTACTTCTGAATACCAGCTTTTGCGGGTGGAGGTTGGCGATTTTGACAACGACGGCCAGGTGGACATGATCGCCAGCACCAATGCGATCGATGCGGCTTGTCCGGTGCGGATGTTCAAGAATAACAGCGGCGCATTTGATGATATTGGTCGCTGCGTCAGCATCTATGCAACGGCCAACCTGGCGCTGGGCGATTACGACAACGACGGTTTGCTCGATGTTATTTTGGGACAGTTTCCCAACAAAGTTGTGCTGCTGGTCGATGTCGGCCAGGCGTTGGTCAGTCCACCCTCTGCTTTGACTCAACTGACTGTCGATGATTCAACGACCTTTTTGCCCTACGACTTTGCCTGGGGGGATTACGACGGCGATGGGTACCTCGACCTTGCCGCAGCCTTTCCGATGGATCGCCGCGTGCGCATTTATCACAATGAGGGTGGAAGCGCATTCTCGTTCGATCCAAACCTCGAGTTTCGAACTGATCTATTTTACACTCCGTTAGCCCTCGATTGGGCCGATTTTAACCTGGACGGGCACCTGGACCTGGTCGTTGCCGATTCACCGCCGGTCGTCTATCTCAACAGTGGAGGTGCTGGCACGCCGTTTTCCGCATCCAATGTCGTCGATTTCCCAATCGATGCCATAGATGGGCAGATATGGAGCATCGCTGCTGCCGATCAGGACAATGATGGCGATCTGGATCTGGCCCTGGGCAATCGCGATGGCGCCAGCGTGCTGTTTACGACGTTTGCCCCTCTCCTGGCCGGCAAGTTGTCCGCGGTGGGTTCAAGCTGGGCCGCGAACAGCGTCGCGTGGGGGGACGTTGATGGCGATGGTGCGCTAGACCTGTTCTTTGGCGCTGGCGGGCAGTCTCTGCGCTCCGGGGTCTATCGCAACGCCGGGAATGGCACATTTGAAGGTTCGCCTCAATGGACTTATGCCTATGGACCGGTAGCAAACGTCTCTTTTGCCAATGTGAACCGTGATTCGGGCGGCAAATTGGAGCTGGCCGTCGGGACGGCTTCTGGCGTTCAGGTCTATTATGATGGACAACTGTCGGTTGCACCCTGGCAGCCGGCGGTTGCTTTGTCAGCCAATTGTTTGGCCTGGGGTGATGTAGAAGGTGATGGTGACCTGGATTTGCTTGTCGGCAGCAACGGCGCAATCGCACTGTATCTCAACCAGGGCAGCGCGTTGGCCGCTTCGCCGGTCTGGACGTCAAGTCAAACAGATGATACACGCAGCATTGCCTGGGGTGATTACGATCAGGATGGCTATCTCGACTTTGCCGCGGGTAACTATGGGCAGCCGGTCCGTATTTATCGTAACACGGGCGCACAGGCCTTTGTGTTGGCCTGGAGTTTTACGAGCCTTGTTTCCAATACCACCAGTGTTGCCTGGGCTGACTTTAACGGCGATGGCTATCTCGATCTGACGGTGGGCAACTATGGCGCGCCAAATTTGATTTATGCCAATCAAAATGGCTCCTTTAGCCAGACTCCTGCATGGGTTTCAGTTGAATACAGCAAGACAATGAGCCTAGCCTGGGGCGACTGGGATGGCGACGGCGACCTGGACCTGGCTGTCGGTAACGATGGCGAAGCCGATCAGGTCTATGCCAACCGAAGCGTGGGGACCGGTATCATTCAACTGGATTGGGTTTGGCGCTCCGATGAGGTTTTGGAGACAACCGGGGTTGCCTGGGGCGATATGGATGGCGATGGCGATCTCGACCTGGCGATCAGCCAGCGAAACATGCTCAACAGAAATGGGGTGTACATCAATCACCACTGGACGCCGTCGCATCTCGCGAGCGTTTTCACGCCGACGATGCCGCTGCTCAACAACCCACCTTATGTGGCTCTCACGCGTCCCGGCACAACCAAGTCCGCTTATTTTTACTCGTCTCACGAACTTTTGTCTGGCTCGGTGCAGCCTACAATTACTATTCAATACGAGCTATACGACCCCGACGAAACCCGGCGCGGCGTCGATCTCGGGCACATTAGCGAGATTTATACAACACTTTATGAGTATTCGGCGGATGGCGGTGGTACCTGGCGGACGGCGACGCCGGCTGTAACGCCAACGGCGAGTGTTACGGTGGGTCGTTCTGGCCGGGTGCTTACTTTTGAGTGGGACGCTATTTCGGATCAGGTGTTTAGCGACAATGTCCTCTTTCGCGTAACGGCAATTTACCTCGATCCGGCCGGCTCTGTTCAACATGCCTCCACCAGTTCGGTCAGCCCTCCATTTCGCGTGCGCGCGACGGATGAGTGTGTGTGGCCGGAGCATCCGACTATTACGACGTTCCCCGAAAATCCTCAGCCTGGAGAAACGGTTGTCCTGATGGGGACGATCAGTCAGGGAAGTGGCGTGCTCACCTTCAACTGGAATCTGGGCGATGGCACGGTGAGACAGGGGCAGTCAATTAGCCATATTTATGCATATCCTAATACATATAATGTTTCACTATCTGTAAAAACGCAACCCTGTCCGGTGGTGCGCATCGTTACAGCGACAAAACAGTTGGTTGTTGGATCGGGTGTTCCCAACATCTATCTGCCCCTTGTGCTCAAAGCGGCCCAATCCGGCGCCTCGTCGGTGGCAGTGCGCGAGGTCGTGGATGATTCGGCAATAGCCAAACCACCCATCTCTTCTGTTGATGGGGGACACATTTACGAACTTGCATCTTCAGGTATGATGCGGCCTGCATTTGGTTCCCTCACGGCACAAGCAGACGACGTGGCTGCGACGTTTCTCGCCGATACGGCGGTTTATTCCAGTTGTGTTGCGCCATGCAGCCTCTTTACCGTGACTGGAGACATTGCGGGCATTTACAGCCAGCCATCGATCAATGGCACCGGCAAGCGCATCGCGTTTTGGTCGACGGGCAATTTGGGTGGAAATCGAAGCCGGTTCAACTATTACCTCGTGCCCACAGTTTTGCTGGTTGACGATGACGATAATTATCCCGATGTGCGCGCTTATTACCAGGGTGCGCTTGATGCGTTGGGAATTACCTACGATGTCTGGGACACCCACAACAGTGACTATGAGCCTAATGCTGCCGATCTGGCACGTTCCTTGGGCGTGGTTTGGTTTACAGGCGACGAATACGGCGGCTATGCCGGGCCGGGGAGTAGCGGTGAAGCTGCGCTGAGTTCATTTTTGTCCTCTGGCAGTCGGTGTTTGTTCATCAGTAGCCAGGACTATCATTATGATCGCGGATTGACCGGCTTTATGAGCGCCTATCTGGGGGTCGGCTCGGTGCAGGGTGATCGTTCTATTTCGTCGGTCACAGGCGTGGGAAGTTTTGCCGGATTGGGCACCCGGTCGTTGGCATACCCGGTTCTCAATTACAGTGATTGGATCTTTCCGAGTGGCACGGCTCAACAAGCTTTTCTCGGTTGGGGATATGACTACCTCGACTCGTCTTGGAAGTGGAATCCTGCGGCTGTAGCCAAAATTTCGAGCTACAGGACAACGTTCTGGGCCTTCCCCTTTGAGGCTCTGCCCACCCCTGAGGTGCGCAGTCAGGCCATGGCCAACGTGATTGCATTTTGCGGATCGGGAAATGTCATTGTTCCGACCATTGTCATCAATGAGGTCGATCTCGGTAGGCCCGAAGGCGAAGCGATTGAACTTTACAACCATGGCGGCCAAACGATCAATATGACTGGTTGGCAATTGAATATTTCACACAATGGAGGATCGATCAACTATGCTCTTCCATCAGCATTCAGCTTGGCGCCGGGGGACTATATCATCGTTCACGAGTCTACAGGCATAAACACCGCCCACGATCTTTATCTTGGCCAGAATGTCGACTGGGTTCCTGGCTCAGGTGGAGCCGTAGGCCTGTTGGATGCGTATGGACGTGGCGTCGACTTTGTTCGTTGGGATAGTTCGATGATCGCTCCTCCTTTAGGTGCGATCTGGCAGGGAAGTAATCCGGGCACGATCGTAGTTGGCGTGGATGACACATTAGGGCGCGGAGACGATACGAATAGTGGTCAAGACTGGTGTATCAGACCCGGCACATTGAAAAGCAAGAATCTGGGTTGTGATAGTGGAGCAAACAATGCGGATGGAAATATTGAAGTTTTCCTGGCCGAGCTGGGAGTTTCTTCTCTGATCACGCAAACCTACGAAGTTACATTCACCCAGATGACGTCATCTACGGGTAGTATTCTGGGCGGATTCAATCTGTGGCCTTCGATGAACTATACAGGAACCCGCCTGGTCTTGTTTTCGGACCGGGATCTGGAATACAATCCGCTGGTTGGCACACAGTCTAGGAACGCCGATCAAAATTTTGAGATCTTTATGTACGACGAGCTGGCGGCCGGCAATCCCTTTGTACAGCTTGTCGATAGTAAAGAGGGAGTGAGCCTCTATCCTTCCATCAATGCCGATGGCACGCGCGTTGTTTTTGCATCTGACCGCAATTTGCACAATAACCCGGCATTGCCAGGCAGAAGCAACAGCGAGGGACTTCAGGAAATCTTTGTGGCTGAGGTCAGTGCATCTGCAATTACGATCACGCAGATTACAGAGTCTCTGGACAGGGAGAGCAACGATCAACCGGTCATCAGCGGCGATGGGAATTACGTTGCACTGGCCCGTTTCAAGCAGGATGGCACGTCAGAGATTCAGCTTTGGTACATTCAGGATGCCAACAATCCAACCCTGAGCGCTACTTTTTCCTCCGGTTCGATCAACATCCAGCCGACGATCGATCAAAACGGCACCCACATTGCTTTTGTCTCCAATCGCACTTTGAGCAGCGATAATGCGGATGGCAACCAAGAGATATTCCTGGTGGTCAGAGATGTTTCTGGCTTTACATTCACCCAGGTTACAAGTACGGCAGGCAATTTGGTGAACGAACAGCCTTCGATCAGTGGCGACGGCTATCGTGTGGCCTATGTGAACAATGACGGCATTTGGTTTTACGATGTTGGTGAGCGCGTGCGCATGCGACTGGCCGGAAAAGGCGACAGCAACTCGCGGCCCTCGATCAGTGCGAATGGGCTGAATGTTGCTTTTGCTGCCGATCAAAAAATCTATTGGGCTGAATTCCCATTGGTCGACCTTGCGATTGCCAAGACCAGTACTCCGCTGCCTCTCATCGCCGGCGCGCCAGTGACATACTTGATTACAGTCACAAACCTGGGGCCTAGCGATGTGTTTGGTGCGCTCGTGTCGGATACCTTGCCGACCGAGCTCTTGCCACAAGGCAGTGATCCCTATCCATCCTGGCAGTGTATACCCTCATCTGGTGCACTGTGTACAGCAAGCGGCTCTGGGTGGGTACTCACAGACCTGATTACCCTCTCTGCCGAAAGTTATGTCACCTACATCATTACCGGCAGGCTCGATTCCTCGGCCTCGGCCAATGTGGTCAATGTGGCTACTGTGACTGCGCCGCCTGGGGCAGTGGAACATATCTTGGAGAACAATCAGGCAACCGATCAACAGTCGCCTACTACAGAGGCCGATCTGGCAGTGGCCAAGGTTGCTTCGTCGGATACGGTGATTGCCGGAACGATCCTGACATACACAATAACATATACAAACACAGAACCTTCCGATTCACGGGATGTGTTCATCACCGATACGCTGCCTGCTGGTACAGTATTTAGGGGTGTCGTCAGTCCTGGCTTGTTGCCAGTCGTGAACGGTCAGCAACTGGTTTGGTCCAGGCCAACACTGGGGGCACAGGTTGCGGACACAGTTGTCTTCACAGTTACGGTTTCACCTTGGGCAACCGGCGAATTGGTCAATCGGGTCGAGATCAGCAGCATTGTTCCAGATCCCGTGTTGGGCAATAACAGCGATACAATGACTACCACTGTTGTCACTCTGGCCGATCTTGAGGTGAGCAAGCTGGATGCCCCCGATCCTGTTGTTGCTGGCGATGTCCTGACCTATACCTTGATTTACACCAACCACGGGCCATCTTATGCGCGGCAGGTTACGATTACAGATTCGCTGCCCATTAGTGTGACCTGGGGCGGTGTCCGTAGTTCGAGCGTTGTCACCCGTGAAGAAAGTCTGTCAAGCGGGTGGGTGCGTTGGGTAACACCGTCGCTGGCGGCTGGAGCCTCGGGCACGATTGTCTTTACGGTGACCGTGACCGACAGCTTGGTCCTGCCGGGCGAGATCACTAACTGGGTCACTATCACCAGCCAGACAACCGATCCCGGGCCGAATGCCAACGATGAATCAATCAATACAACGGTGGTTCTGCAAACCGATCTTCGGGTCACTAAATCGGCTTCGACCAACGTGGTTGCTCCAGGCGAGCCGGTTACCTACACGATTGTCGTTACTAATGCTAGCGCAACGGTCCGGGTGGTGGATGCCACGACCTCGGATACGCTGCCCGGTGGCCTTTTCCAGGGATTGGCGTGGACATGCCAGCCTTCGCCGGGGTCATCTTGCGGTTTGACCAGTGGCTTTGGCTCGCTCGCCCACTCGATCGAGCGATTGGAGCCTGGCGGTACAGTCACGTATATAGTAATTGGCAACGTTGTTCCCTCAACGACGCTCTCGTCGGTTTCCAACACGGCAGATATTGCTGTTCCGGGCGGTTACGTGGACTCGAACTTGTCCAACAATCAGGCTTCGGTCAGGGTCAGTCTGGTGCCGCAGGCCGATCTCAGCGTGCGCAAGCTGGATTCTCCCGATCCTGTTCTGGCCGGGACAGTTCTGACCTATACGCTCATCCACACCAATACAGGGCCATCGTATGCGCGTTCGATCACGCTGACCGACCGGCTTACGACCGGTGTCACCTTTGGTGGTATGTTGCCCGGCAGCGCAGCGCCATCCAGCATCACTCCATCACCGGATGGGCAGGTGGTGGAGTGGACCTGGTCCGAACTGGCGGTCGATGCTGTCGTCACCACCCGCTTTACCGTGACCGTCAATGCGAGCGTGCCGGATGGAAGCATTCTGGTCAATACGGCAACCATTACCAGTCGCGTCGGCGATTCGGATGCGGGCGACAATCAAATGTCTATTACCACAGCGGTGCAGGCACGGGCCGATCTGACGATCAATAAATCAATCCAGGGGGTGACGGCGGCCGGTGAAACCCTGACCTATACCATCAGCTATGCCAATGCCGGCCCCTCCCTGGCTCGTGAAGTCTATATCACCGATACGCTGCCGCTCAGCGTCACCTGGGGTGGCGTTGTCAATCAGGGCATCGCGAACCGGGTGGAAAACTTGGTCGCCGGGTGGGTGCGTTGGTATACGCCCTCACTATCACCCGGCGCGGCGGGCCAGATCGTCTTTACCGTCACCGTTGCAAATGATTTGCTCGCCCAGACGCGGATCACCAACACGGCGCGTATGTCGAGCGACACGACCGATCCCAACCTGCCCAACGAAACCGTCTTGGGGACCGATGTGGGTGTGAAGGTCGATGTTGCTCTGCGCAAAACGGTCAACACGACAGCGCCCTTTATCAGCGACTTGATTACCTATACTATCGTGGTTAGCAACGAGCATACAGCCACGGCGACCGGTGTGGTTGTCAACGATGCGTTGCCCGCCGGCTTGATTTTTGTCAATGCCGCCGCTACGGCCGGCTCCTATAATTCGGGCAACGGAGATTGGAACATTGGCACGCTCAATGCCGGCGCACAGGTGACGCTCACGCTGGTTGCCTCAGTCACCGGCAGCAGCGCCATCGTCAACGTGGCCGAAGTGATTGCCGTGACCGAGCCTGATTGGGACAGCACGCCGAACAATCACCTCTTGAGTGAAGACGATCAGGACGAGGTTACTATCAATCCGATCAACCGCGCGCCGCAAATCACCGAAGGCGCAGAGATCACGGTCACGATGTCCGAAGATGGATCGCCCATCGCTTTTGGCTTAACCTTGCACGCCACAGATGCCGATGGGCACACCATCACCTGGAGCATCAGCTCGGCGGCCGGTCACGGCACAGCGACGGCAAGCGGCACGGGCACGTCAAGAGCCATTGGGTATACACCCGATGCAAACTATAATGGGATGGATAGCTTTGTCGTACAGGTCAGCGATGGTTTGACCGGAACGGACACAATTGTCGTCGACGTCGTCATCACTCCCGAAAACGATGCGCCGGTACTGAATGCCTCTTTTAGCCCGACGCTGACCACGATCATTTCTACCGCGCTGCCTTTGACCAACACCGCAGATACCGTCGCCGGCATTGTGGTCGATGGCTCGATCAGTGATGTGGATGGCGTCGCCGTCAAGGCGATTGCCATAGTTGCCGCCGATGGCTGTGGCATTGGAGACTGGCAGTATTCGCTCGATGGCGGTCTGAACTGGACTGCTGTCGCTCCGGTGAGCGTCAGCAGCGCCTTACTTTTGGGGCCAACCGATCGAGTGCGCTTTAATCCAACGGGGTCCGGTTCTTGTGCGTTCACGTTCCGCGCCTGGGATCAATCCAGCGGCGTTGCGGGAAACAAGGTTGATACGACATCGGCAGGAGGCACGACGCCGTATAGTTCGAGCACGGATACGGCCAGTATCACCATTGAATAGGGAGGAAGACCTGTGTCAGTTTGCGGTAAAAGAATTCGCCTTCAATCGCATGCTCATTCTCCCTTACCTCATCACACCGAGGCGACGCCTGTGCGTGTGACGGGGCTGGGTTTGTCGGCGCTTCAGCGCGATGTCCTGGCTTTGCAGCGCACCGCCGGTAACCGGGCCGTGACTGGTCTGATCCAGGCCAAACTCACCGTTGGCGCGGCCGGCGACCAGTACGAGCAAGAAGCCGACCGTGTCGCCGAGCGCGTGCTCAATATGCCTGCGCCAGTAAGCCAAGGAGCATCTGACGGTGTACGGCGGCAAGAGGGTCAAGAGGAAGAAGAAGCACTTCAGGCCAAACCACTTGCGGCAACCATCACACCGTTTGTTCAGCGGCAGGAGGAAGAAGAGGAAATCCAGACCAAGCCGCTTGTCCAGCGCCAAGAAGAGGAAGAAGAAGTACAGGCTATGCCCCTCCAACGTGTGGCGAAAGGTAGCTTTGACCCTGGCGGCGAATTTGAGCGTCGCCTGAACAGCGCCCAGAGTGGCGGCCTGTCCTTGCCTGCTCCGCTACGGGCTGAGTTCGAACCCAAGTTCGGCGCCGATTTCAGCAGCGTGCGTGTCCACACCGGTGCGGATGCCGCCGAACTGAACCGTGCAGTGAACGCTCGCGCCTTCACCCACGGGCGCGACATCTATATGGGCAGTGGCGCTTATGCCCCTGATACTGTATCCGGCAAGCACTTGCTGGCCCACGAACTGACTCACACCTTGCAGCAAGGCGCGGCGCAGCATATTCGCGGCTGGTGGCCGACCGGACATCGCCTGGTCTCGGAAATGGCGATCAAAGAAGGCGGTTTTGATCAATTTTACGACAAACAAGTGCTTGACTATCTTGTCGATCGCTCGCCCGACATCGATTTCATCCAGGACGAAGCCACGACGATGAACCGGGGCATCGCCGAATCGAAAAGCAAAATTGACGCCTATAAAAAGTTGCGCAAGGACACAAAGACTCGCCCGCAAGCGATCGAGATGTACAACAACAACGAAATTCACTATCGCCGTCCGGCCTACATGTTGAGCCACGGCGAGGCCGGATTGTACAAAGACGATGATGCCGCGGCCAAAAACGCAGCCGTGACCACGCGTTTAATCGGCAAGGCGGTCAGCCTGTGGAAGAGTTACCAGCACGCCGAGGGTATGTCAGTGCTCAGCGATGCCTTGCATCAGGCCGAAGATCGCGGATCGCACGGCGAAGGGAATGCCTTTACCGGCCATGATGCGCGTTTAGCGTTCAATGAATATGAATGGGAAAAGCAAGGCGTCGAGGTGTTCAAGACCAGGACAGGGCAAGACTCGATTGATGGCTGGGCGCCGGACAATGCCAGTGTCAACCGCAAAGGTCTGGTCTTGGGGGTGGCCTTTGGACAGGGCGTGCTGGCTAGTTTCGTCCAGCAAGTGGGTGCGACCAAAGAAAAGAAAATCACTTTTCCCGGCAGCGTGCTGCAAGCACCGCCCGAAAAACGCAAGATGAGCGCCAAGTGGTTCTTACCGGCCATGTCGTCGGGCGCGTCGATGGTCGGCGCGGTCGGCAAAACAGCGACCGGTTCGACTACCGGCGAAAAACGCAGAAATATGGCCCTGGTTTTCAAGCAGACCATTGCCCAAGAAGGGATGGCCGACCTCTATAAGACGGCCAAACAGCTCCCCACCGAAAACGTCCCCGACGAGTTTAAGGGCTTGCTCGAAGAAGGGATGGCTTTTTACGAACAGGGAGCCGGCCTTCTGCAGAACGATCCCACATACCGCAAGGCCTACCGCGAAGCCAAAGACAAGTTTGAGGTCTGGAACCGTTCGCGTCTGCGCAAAGGAGGGTTGAGCAAATCGGAGCGGCGGCAGCAGGCCAAGGAATACTATTTGATGGAAAAGATCAAATACAAGGGCCGCCAGCGCGCCATCGTCGGTGAAGCGATCCGCAAGGCATATCAGGACGTGTTCAGTGGCGATATTGGCGTGCAGCAAGAAAACGCCGATGCCTATATGGCCCTCGGCTTGCAGGCTTATATCGAGTACTTGAAGCAAAATCCGGGACTGATTTCAGAAAAAGAAAAGCAGCTTCTCGGTATAATATGATGCCGTCGGACGGCTTGTCCGAGTAGGAAAAGGTGAAATGGCAGATCAAAAGGTATTAGGTAAACAATCTCTTGAGCCGGTGCGCAAGCAGCCCCAACCTGCTCTTGTGCAGCCGGAATCGACAGGGATGTCGCGACCGTCTGTGATGGAGATGCTCCAGCGCGTGGCTACGGATCTGCGACAGGCCCGCCCGGCCCATATATTGGCCTTGCAGCGTGCGACGGGCAATCGCGCTGTTTCGCACCTGATCCAGGCCAAGCTGACCGTTGGTGCGGCAGGCGATCAATACGAGCGAGAAGCAGATCGAATTGCCGAACGGGTGATGAGTATGCCGATGCCGGTCAGTAACGGTCAGCAGGTAGGCAACGTGCAGCGGCAAGAGGAGGAAGAAGAAGTCCAGACCAAACCACTTGCCGCGACGATCACGCCTCTTGTGCAACGCCAGGCGGCGCCCGAGGAAGAGGAAGTCCAGACGATGCCGCTCCAGCGACAGGAGGTGCCCGAGGAAGAAGAAATCCAGACCATGTCGCTGCGGCGCGAAGCGGTGCCTGAAGAAGAGGAAGTGCAAACAATGCCGCTCCAGCGACAAGCAGTGCCCGAGGAAGAAGAAGAGATGATCCAGATGACATCTCTGCTTCAGCGTCGGTCTGATGGCAGTTTTGAAGCTGGCGGCGAGTTTGAACGCCGCTTGAGCGGCACCAGAGGCGAAGGGCAGCCTTTGCCGCCTTTTACCCGGACCGAGTTTGACGCTAAATTCGGCGTCGATTTCAGCGGCGTGCGCGTGCATACGGGGAGTGAATCCGCAACCCTGAATCGGGCGATCCAGGCCAAAGCGTTCACATTAGGGTCCGACATCCACTTTGGCGCCGGGCACTATGCACCTGAAACTGCTGGAGGCAAGCAACTGCTGGCACACGAGCTGGCCCATGTCGTACAGCAGGGTGGGGCGGCGATCCGTCGTCAACCCAAGCCTGGCCTGCGCAAGGTTGATGCGGGCACTCTGGCCGGGCATGAATCGACCGAGGAAGAAGAGGTGGTCAAAGGTCCTGATGATCGCGTCAAATTGGATGGGACCGGAAATAGCACTCGAACCGCATCTGCGCCATCGGCAGCCTCACCATCTGCTGGGAACCTCCCAATTGCAATGGGCAATATTGGTTTCAGGTTTAGCAATGTTGGGGTCACAACATCTGGCTCGACGACCAACCGCAAGGACGTTCGGGTGGCGTGGAAAAATCCCGGTGGGATGGCAGTGGATCCGTTTGGGGAAGAGGCTTACCGACCCAGTTGGAAAAACGCCAACTATACGGTCAATGAAGGCAGGCTCAAGCTGGATTTTACGCTTGATATCAACTGTCCTTGGGGTGTTAACAATGGCGGAAAGACCGATGTCCCTTCGGCGACCGATGCAATTGTGACCGCAGCATCTTATAAACAGATTGTCTCCGACCTGACGCCGGTCAAGATCGAAAAATGCTGGCGGGCGCCACGTCGCCAATACTGGTCGCAAAAGGTATGTGAGCGCCACGAAAAGTACCACAGCACCGATGACAAGCAATGGACTGAGGGGCCCGGCCGGACGCTGGTCATCAATTATCTGAAAGGCAAAACCGTTTCTTCGAACAGTATTCAAGCTGATTTGACTGCGCACCTGGATAACGCCATCACCCAGTTGAGCCGGGCCAACACAGCATATTATACCGGAGGGGCGACCTCTTATCTGTCATACGCAGGCGAGGAGCGCGCTTTTGGCGACGGAAAAGAGCCTTACGAACAACTCGCCCAGGGCGTCAAGTCCCAAGGTGAAAAGCTGGAAGCAAAAGCCAAGAAAAAGTGGTGGCAGTTCTGGAAATAAGGTGTTTGCGCGATGATTAAGCGTTTTTTGCACAAATTGATCAAACATTCGCCAGATCAAATAGAAATTCATTCACTATCCCCCGATGGCGTGCCATCCTCCGCTGACGCCCAAGGACTAGTCGTATATTCTGACGCTGGAATACAGTGCCGCATGCGTATCACATCTGCCGGCTTTCCACATCGGAGTTCGCTTATCCTGCGGCGAGAAAAAAATATGTATCCATTGATGGTCAATCAATTGATGGGGCGTGGCAAAGGGATCTTTGAGGATGAAACAGGGAACTTGACGGTGGAAATGCTCGAGCGAGTCTTTTACAGCAAGGACGCTTTGCTCCTGCCGGCCGCTGCATTTTTAGCGGGGCGATGTCAACCTGATACGCCAGAAGTTCAGGGACATTTAACGGCCCTTCTTCACGGTTTGCTAAATTCTTTGCCGGCAGACGCACTTGATGTGATGACTCCGGCGTATATTGAGGCGGCAATGTCGCTGGCACTGTGCGGTGAACCTGAAACTGCGCGGCAGGCCTTGCTGCCTTTGGTCAATGTTGATGTTCCTGACGATATGGAGAGCTATCTGGCTGCTTTTTACCTGGCCCAACTTGGCGATCCTTCCGGTTGGCCGGCGATGTTGAGATGTTTGCACAATCAAAGCGATGAACATACACGTTTGATGGCCTCACGACATCTGCCGGCGTTCAAGCCTTACGATGGAATGAGTATCCACGGCCAAATAGTAGATGTTCGAGCCGAGTTGGTCCAGCGCCTTCACGATAGCCATGCCTATGTGCGCGTCGAGATTCCTTCTCTGCTTGCTGCTGTGGATGTTCAAGGGTTGAGTGAGCTTTTGATCTCTGTTGTTGAGCAAGATGACGACCCTGGTGTTCGCCAGGCTGCGCGTGACATGCTGGAATACCTTTCAAACGGTGAATCAATCTGATATCTGCCGCAACAGCCAGCGTCCGGTGGCCAACTCGCTCAAATCATCGGCCAGTTCTTTCCCCGTCTGGTAGCGTTCATCGGGGTTTTTGGCCATCGCCCGATCGATGATCGCCTGGCAGTGTTTGGGCAATCCCGACGTCAGTTCAGCCAGGCTGGGGATCGGCGCGGTCAGGTGCATCATCGCCACTTGATGGGGCGTCTCGGCCCGAAAGGGTGGCCGCCCAGTCAGGGCGTGAAAGATCACAACGCCAAGTGAATAGATATCGCTGCGCGCGTCCACGCCGGCGGGTGTGGACGCGCGTTTTTCCTTCTCCTGATGTGAAATCCCCAAACGATCTTTTAAAGCATGCCAGAACTGGCGCGGGCCGGATAGCTGGGTATGGCCTTTCCCCAACAATTCCTGGGCCTGTTCTGGGCTTAGGTAGTCTGGCGTACCGGCCGCGAACCATCCGCCCGCCGTCTCTGACGCTGCCGCAGAGAGCACGGCAATCCCAAAGTCCGACAAAAAAGCTTGTCGCTCTGCGTTGAACAAGATGTTGGCTGGCTTTACATCGCGGTGGATGATTTGCATTTTGTGCGCCTCGTCCAGTGCTGCGGCGACACGCTCAACAATCATCGAGAGGTTGCGCATACGGATCGGCCCCTGCGCCAGTTGTTGAGCCAACGTGCCGCCAGGCAAATACTGCATCACAATAAATGGCTGGGCATTATACTCGCCAAAGTCATACAGGCCAACAACGCTCTCATGGCGCAATCGGGCGACGATCCGTGCTTCGCGCTGAAAAAGCTCGCGGAAGCCCGGATTCTCGGTCAACCGGCGTGGCAGCACTTTGATCGCCACATGACGGACGATCACTGGATCGAACGCCAGGTAAACCACAGCCATCCCGCCGCGTCCCAGTTCGCGCTCTACCTGATATCGCCCGATCGCTGCGCCGGATAATTCAGACGATGTTTGTTGAAGCTCCTTTGCGACTTTAGACTCATCGGATTTGTCAGACGTTCCGAATTTGTCGGAGGGATCATCCTTTAGCTGTTGCAAAAAGCCCCGACCAGTAAGGATATCCCGGATGTGACGGGCCATATCACTTGCCTTCGCATAGCGACTGTGAGAATCAAAACCCATCGACAAATCAAAAATCCGCTGAAAAGTAAAAGGCAAGTCGGGCTTGACGGCCGCAAGTCGGGGAGCCGGCGTATTTAGGCGTGTCAGAGCAGTATCAAGACTGCTCTCTGCCTGAAAGGGGGGCTGTCCAGTCAACGCTTCAAACAAAATAGCGCCCAACGAATAAATGTCGCTTCGGCCATCCAACTGGGCCGGTTGTTTATCTCGCAATGCCTGTGCTTGCTCTGGGCTGATGTAATGCACCAATTCGTCGTCGAGTTCGGCTGAAAGGACAGCTTCAAGCGAGGGAATGGCAAAATCCGAGAGATAGGCGAGTCCCTGCTCGTCGAACAAAATGTTGCGAGGTTTGAGCTGCCGATGAATGATGCCCCGCGCGTGAGCGTCATCCAGCGCTTCAGCAATGCGGGTGATGATCGGCTGCATCTGTTGCAGAGAAAATGCGCCTTTGCCTAGAGCGGCCATTAGCGTGCCACCAGCCATCAAAGGCATCACCACGTAAGGTTGTTCCTGGTGCTCGCCATAGTCATAAACCTGGACAATGCAAGGGTGGTCGAGGGCGGCGATAAGCTTGACTTCGCCGAGAACCTGGGCGCGAAAACTGCTGTCTGTCACAAAGCGAGGGGAAAGGAGTTTGATCGCTACGGCGCGATCAAGATCGGGGTCATAAGCTTGGTAAACTGTGTAATGGCCGCGGCTGCCCAGGTTTCCCTGCACGATATAACGACCGATTTGGTCTCCCGGCTGCTGAATGGGTTTTGTCGGGCTCGATTTCGCTGCATCAGACGAGAATGCCGAGAGATCGATCGCTGTGGTTTTGTGATCGGCAGCCTCGCCAAAGTTATTTTCCAGAAAGATCGGCTCAAACTGCAGAGTCACGGAACCCAGCTGGATGATGTCACCTTGCTCAAGCCGAGATTGCTTAATACGCCGACTGTTAACTCGAGTGCCCTGTGCCGAGCCCAGATCGACCACATAACACCCGTCCTGGCGAAACTCTATCTGTGCGTGCGTGTCAGATAGTCCGGGTGCGCGGACAATCAGATCGCTGGGAGCTGCACTTCCGATCACAGTGACTGGCTGAGTCAAGACAACGTCTTGCGAAATGACGTCTTGTTCTGTTGATTTGAACCGCAACGTGAACCTGGCACATTGTTGCATGGGCAGATCCTGGTCAAATGCGCAGCCCGGTTATGCTTTCGCTGCGCAGAACGAACGTTCGCTCATCAATTTGCTCAAGCCGCTCATCGTGAGCATAGGACGTTACATCCACACTTTCGAGTAGACGAATCTCTTGTACATAGGGGGCTTTGAGGACGAAAAGCGATATGTCGTCGATGTGCCTGGTGGCTTCAGTTGCCCTCTCGCGAATCAGATCGCGCGCCTGCGCCGGTGAGAGGTGAAGCGCCATTTCAATGCCGCGTCCCTCTTTGACCACCGCACCATAGATGCCAGACACCAGTGCACAGGCTTCGGCGACGGCCTTGTCGTCACCCGAGATAAACGCCGCCGGAATGCCCAGGCTGCCGGCCAGCGCCGCACGGCAACCAAACTCGCCCATCAGAATGCCGTTGAGTTTATAGTACTCGATTGTTTTAGAGCTGTAGGTATGGCTCAGTGGCGCATCCGGCGTGCCGGCCATCGCATGCTGGCCGACAAAAAAGAGGGCCTCAAAGCCCTCATCGAGAAAATAAGGCGGCGCGATTGGTCCGCGAGGGATAAAACGTGCCCGGGAATGCAGCCGCTCTATATCGATGCCGCCGCTGCCGTGCCCGTCCCAGACCACCACCTCAGCTTGCGGTTCGGCATCGAGAATGCCATCGATGGCAGCATTAACTTCGGCGGTCAGTAGGCGGATCGCCTGTTCGTTGAGCGGGCCACGTTCGCGCGTCTGCTCCCAGCGCTGCACTCCGGCAACGCCTTCCAGGTCGGTGATGATGTAGAGTTTCATCGCGTTTCAATGCGGGAAAGGAACCCAAGCAAGATCGCCCGCATCGAGGTTACGTAAATGGTAAACCCGGCTTCGCTGTCGACTTTGACTGTGACTTGTCGCACCTGATCCCACAAGGCCAGCTCCTCGTCCATCCTCACAGCCTTGAGCGCCGACGAGACCTGTTGCAGCCAGGCTTCGAGCAAATTGGACTCGCGGGCCTCTTGCGGCGACATCTTGTCGACCAGCATTTCGCCCGCTTTGCTCAACATTTCGAGCATTTCTTCTTTATAATTCATTGATTGGTCTCCTTTTCAATATTGTGGATCATTCCCACCAGCATGGCGCGCATGCCAAGCCCATAGGCGTCAAAAGCCGGCCGCTCGTGCAGTGAAACCTTGATCTTGCGAACCTCTTCCCAGATACGGCGCTCAAACTCCATATCGGTGATCAGCAAGGTAGAGGCAACCTGCTGCATCCACACCGCAAAGATGTTTGACGCAGCAAACTCTTCTGAGGAAACCTCCCGCATCATCCGGTCATAAGCTTCAAGTAAGGATACCAGCGATTCCAGCTTGCGGTTTTTGCTGTCTGCCATTTCATCGGCTCCTTTTATGAGGTATCAAAATCTGTTCATCTAGTCTCAATTTTGGGTGCGCGCCCAAAGGTTTGCGTCAGATCACCCAGCCACCCAGCAATGCCATCATACAACGCGCCGGGCCAGTATCGCCAGGCCCAGTTGCCGCCACCGAGTGTTCCGGGAGTATTCATTCGTGCTTCGCCGCCCAGCTTGAGCAGGTCCTGGAGTGTGACGATGGCCGTTTCGGCGATCGACATAAAGGCCAGATGCATCATACCCCACACGACGTCGTGCCCGTCGCGACCCAGGTAGCGCAACACAAACTCGCGCTCTTGAGGGGAAAGCGCGCTGAACCAGCCGATTGTCGTATCGTTGTCGTGCGTGCCCAGGTAGACGACGTAATCGCTGCCTTCATAGTTGTGGGGCAAGTACTCGTGGTCAGCGTCTTCGGAAAAGGCAAAATGAAGCACCTTCATCCCCGGCAAGCCGACTCGCTTGCGCAGCGCGCGCACTTCGTCGCTGATGATGCCCAGGTCTTCAGCAATGATTGCAAGTGCGCCTTCTGATGATCCGGTAAGCCCTTGGCGCAGCGCCTTGAACAGGTCATCGCCGGGGCCGGGCAACCAGCGCCCTTTGATTGCCGTCGGTTCTTCGGCGGGAATCTCCCAATAATCCTGAAAGCCGCGAAAGTGGTCGATGCGCAGAATGTCGACCATTTCGAGCACTGAGCGGATGCGTTGAAGCCACCACGCGTACCCGTCGGCAGCCAAAACGTCCCAGCGATAGAGCGGGTTGCCCCAGCGCTGTCCGGTAGAGCTAAAATAGTCGGGCGGCACCCCGGCGACAACGGTTAGCTTGCCCTGGTCGTCCATATAAAAGATGTCAGATGCGGCCCAGGCATCGGCGCTGTCTGGTGCGACAAAAATGGGGATGTCGCCGACGATCCTGATCCCGCGCTGATTGGCATACTGCTTGACGTGTGCCCACTGGCGGAAAAACTGGAACTGGGTGTATTTGAAAAAATAAATTTCGTCGGCCAGTTCTTTGCGCCACTTGTCCAGTGCCTGTGGCTTGCGCTGGATCAGATCGATCTCCCACATATTCCACGGCGCGCCGCGATGCGCATCCTTGAGGGCCATAAAGAGGGCAAAATCGTCGAGCCAGTACGTTTTTGCGGCACAAAAGGTCTCAAAAGCCAGCTTGCGTTCTGTCAGCGCCGTCGCCTGGAAACAATGTGCTGCCTGACGCAGCAGATTGGTTTTGTAGGTGATCACCGGGCCAAAATCGACATAGCCGGAGGGAAAAGCAGGCACAGAGGCCAAGTCTTGTGCGAGCAGATCGCCTTCCTGAACTAACGCTTCCAGGTTGATCAACAGCGGGTTGCCGGCGTGCGACGAAAAAGACGCATACGGCGAGTCGCCAAACCCGGTCGGGCCGAGGGGCAGCACCTGCCACAAGCTCTGTTTGGCAGCGACCAGAAAGTCAACAAAATAGTGCGCTTCCTGACCCAGATCGCCGATGCCATACGGGCCGGGAAAAGAGGTAGGATGCAAGAGCACGCCGCTTGAGCGCGATGGGGTCATTCCAATGCCTCCAGTTCGTCGATCAATCCATTGATCACATCAAATCCACCCTGCCAGAACACAGACGAAGTCACATCAACGCCGGCCTCGGTCAAGATAAACGCGGGGCTTTTGGCGCCGCCGTGAGTCAGGATGCGCAGATACTTGGGGATAAAGCCGTCGCCCTGCGCCTTGTACTGCCGATACAGCGCAAGCACCAGCAATTGACCGAAACTGTAAGCATAACAATAAAAAGGCACGTCGTAAATGTGCGGGATCGACACCCATTCCCATTTGAATTCGTCGCCGATCTCGACTGCATCGCCAAACTGCTCGCCCAGGTTGTCGAGGTAAACCGCACACAGTTCGTCGGCGGTCGCGCCCTGATCGACGATCATCTGGTGGGCCTGCCGCTCAAAGAGGACAAAATAGGCCTGTCGAAGCACTGTGGCATAAGCATCGTCTATGGCGTTAACGAGCAGGTCGCGCCGCACGGCGACATCCGGCTCTTCAGCCAGCAGGCGGTCGGTGAGCAGTTGCTCGGCAAAGACCGAGGCCGTCTCAGCCAGCGGCAGCGCCGAGTGAAAGGTCAGCGATGAATGCTCGGCCGCCATCAAGGCGTGGACAGCGTGGCCTAACTCGTGGGCCAACGTTCCCACATCGTTGGCTTTGCCAGTATAGTTCATATGCACCCAGGGCGTCAGTCCGGGCAACACGCCAGCGCAAAACGCTCCGCCGGCCTTACCTTTGCGAATCTCCGCATCGAGATGTTGGTTGGCGAAGACCTGCCGCGCCTGTTCGGCCAGGGTAGGGGAGAACTGCTCAAAAGTGTCAAGGATCAGGTCGGCGGCTTTGGTAAAGGGATAGGTCTTGTCTGACGTGCTGACCGGGGCATAGATATCGTAGCGACGCAGGCGATCTATGCCAAGCCGCCGGGCCTTCCAGCGAAAGTAGCGTTGAAAAACACCGACGTTCTGGCGCGAGACCTGAAGCAGTGTGTCGGCGACGGCGTCGGGGATATCATTGGCCAGGTTGCGCACGGCAATAGGCGATGAGAATTGACGCAAGTCTATATTCTCGCTCGTCCAATCGCGGACGATGTGGTTGTAAATCTGGGCCAGCACGGCGCCCTGTTCGCCGTAGACGCGATATAGTTCCCGGTAAGCGGCAGCGCGCAGTTCGGGGCGGGGGCTGCGTACATAAACCATCAACTCGGCACGGGTGAGTTCCTTTCTCTCACCGTCGATCACAATCTGGAAAGTAAACTTGTTGGTCAGCATCGAATAGATGGTTGTCAGTGCATTGACGCCGTTAACGTCCTTGAGGTTGATCACCTTTTCTTCCGGCTCGGATAGCGTGTGCGGTTTGAAGCGGCGCAGGCTCTCCAGGTAATAGCGATCGTCGCCGCTGACAGCCATCAGCCGTTCAGCCGACCCGGCGTCGAGCGATTTCCACCACAGCGAAAAGAACAAGGTGCGATTTTGCACGTCGGTCAGGCGTTGATCCATCCGGCTCCGGTAGCTGAGCGCCTCCTGCGATTGCGTGTCCGACTCAAACCATAGGCCGCCATACGCGTCGAGGCGTGCGCTCAGGGTATAAATTCGCTCGATCAGGTTGAGAGCGCCCAAAAAAACGAGCGAGTCTATGTCAGATGTCAGTTTTTCGCGTAGCTGTTCCAGAGCAAAAACTGCGGCGTCGAGCGCGGCAGTGATCTGGTCGAACTCTGAGCTTGTGGGGGAGGAGAAGAGGTCGGTCAGGCTCCAATGGGTTTGTTCGAATTGATATTGCTTCATCCAAGATGCTCCCTTGATTGAGATACGGCTATTGTACCACGGATCGGCCAAAAGTTCTAGTGCTTTCAAACGACAGTCAGTTTGTCTTTAACGTCCACTTGGAGTAAAATAAAGCACTTTTGCTCCAAGGAGGAACCAATGACCCCCGACATAGCCCGAGTTCAAGCATTCGCCAAGCGCATCCACGATAACATCAGCCAGGTGATTGTAGGCAAAGAGACCGTGATCGAGCAATTGCTCGTTTCGCTGTTGTGCGAAGGCCATGTTTTGCTGGAAGACGTGCCCGGCGTCGGCAAGACGATGTTGGCCAAGTCGCTGGCCCGCAGCCTTGACTGCTCGTTTGCGCGCATCCAGTTCACTCCCGACCTGCTGCCCACTGACATTACTGGTGTGAGTGTGTTCAACCAGCGCACTGCCGAGTTTGAATACCGCCCCGGCCCGGTGATGACCCAGATCGTCCTCGCCGACGAGATCAACCGCGCCGGCCCGCGCACACAGAGCGCGCTGCTGGAGGCGATGCAGGAGCGCCAGGTCACAGTCGACGGTGTAACGCGTCCGCTGCCGCGTCCCTTTCTTGTCCTGGCGACCCAAAACCCAATCGAGTTGGAGGGCACGTTCCCGCTGCCTGAGGCTCAGGTCGATCGCTTTTTGATGCGCCTCCGCCTGGGCTATCCCGAGACTGAGGAGGAGCGGGCGATTTTGCGCCGTTTCCGCGTCACTGACCCACTGGATACATTACAAGCGGTGGCCTCGGCACAGAACATCCGCGAATTGATCCCCATTTGCCGTGATGTATACGTCCACGAGCATTTAGAGCGATATATCATCGCCCTGGCGCAGGCCTCGCGCGACCAGGAAACTTTTGCTCTCGGTGTCAGCCCGCGCGGTTCGATGGCCCTCTATCGCGCCAGCCAGGCGTTGGCCGCTGTGCGTGGGCGCAATTATGTGGTGCCTGACGACATCCAATACCTCGCCGAATCGATCTTGACCCACCGCGTCATTCCCAGCGTGGCAATACGGCTGCGTGGCCAATCGGTCGCTGCGCTTTTGTCGCAGGTGCTGGCTCAAGTGCCGGTGCCGGTCGAAGAACGCTGGTCGGTGCTTGAATAAACTCGGTGCTTGAATAAATCAAGAACCCAGGTTCTCAAGATAAAGGAAATGGTATGATCGGCCCTAGATGGTGGTTTCTCATCTTTGTGATCGTGGTCATTGGCCTGATCATGAAATACAACTTACTGGTCTTGTTCGGTGTGCTGCTGGCACTGGCCTCTGGCGCGGCGGCGCTGTGGTCCAAGTACTGTCTGAACAGCCTGACCTACCGGCGCAAGCTCAAGAGCGACCGCATCTTTTGCGGCGAAGAGACCGACTTGAGCATCGAGATCACCAATGCGAAGCCGCTGCCGCTGCCCTGGCTGTGGGTTTCGGATCGCTTTCCGTCCGACCTGGCCCTGGTTACGGGCAAGCTCTCAACCACAGTCGGCGATGATGAAGAGACGGTCACGTTTCTCTACGACCTGATGTCGATCCGTTGGTATGAGCGATTGCAGCGCACCTATCGCGTCCGGGGCAACAAGCGCGGTCTGTACGAATTTGGCCCCGTCTCGCTGATATCGGGCGACCTGTTTGGCCTGGATCAAAAATACATGCGCTTTAGCGACACAGATCACCTGCTGGTTTATCCCAAAGTAGTCCCGGTCACAGAATTTGGCCTGCCCTTTGAGCGCCCCGGCGGCGAGGTCAAGGCCACGCGCAAGGTGATCCAGGACCCGTTACGGATGGCAACGGTGCGCGAGTATGTACCGGGCGACAGCCCGCGCCACATTCACTGGAAAAACTCGGCGCGCACCGATAAGCTGCAAACCAAGGTTTTCGACCCCAGTGCCAATCCAACGCTGGTCATCTTTTGCGATCTGCAAACCCACTTTTATCCGTACAACTTTGTGCCCGAATTTCTGGAACTGGTGATCACCGCCTGCGCGTCGATGGCGATCCATGCCCTAAGTATGCGCCAGTCGGTCGGACTGTACGTCAATGGCGGCCCGCGCAATGCCGGCTATTGGACCTTTGTGTCGCCGGGGCGTAGCCCGAGCCAGGGTACGCGGATTCTCGACACGCTGGCCCCGCTGGTGGGCTTTCGCCTGGTGCCAATGCACCAGCTGTTGCATCGGGTACTGCCAGTTTTGCCCTACGGCAGCACGATCATGCCAGTCACGGCTACGGTAAATGGCGAATTGTTTGCAACCTTGCTGCGTATCCGCGATGCAGGGCATCCGATCAAATTGCTGACCGTCGGTGATACGGCGCCTACGGTGCCGGCGATCTTTGACACATTTCATCTGGGAGGACGCGATGCTTGGCATCGTTTGGAAGCGCTGGAACTGGCTTGATATATTCTTGATCCCGCTGTCGGTGACGCTGATGCAGGTAGTGTGTATCGCGCCGATTTTCAGTGCGCTTTTGCACGAGCCAACAACGGGGATCACCGAGACCGGGTTTGTGTTCTGGCTCTGTCTGGGGATTATGCTGGCTGGCGCTGCTGTGGCACAGCTTGCCACGCAAAACAGGATGGCCCCATTTATCGTCGTTTTCGGGGCGATCATTGCCATTCTGGTGGCCTGGATGTTGGTCATCCCGCCGGGCGCGCAGGCACTCGACCTGTGGTTTGCCGACGTTGTTTTCGATCTGACTCACGCCAGTGTCGACCGGCTGCCCGTGCCGCTGGTGACGCTGATCTTTGCCGTCTTTTTATGGTGGCGCGGGCTTAGGGCGCAGAGCATGCAGCACGAAGGCGTGCTCGGCCTGTTTGCGATCGGGATGGCCATTCAGTTAGGCATCCTGCTCATCAGTTTCAAGTCGATGAGCCGCCTGAGCGGCACATTGATGCTGCAGATGCTGCTGTTCCTGGCCGCCAGTATGGCGGCGTTCTCGTTCGCCCAGATTTCGCGCACCATGCGCGAGCAGGAGCGCAGAACCGGGACTACTTTGCGTATCGATCGCTACTGGGTCGGCACCATCAGCGGGGTAATCGGCGTACTGATCTTGGTTGGGCTTTTCGTCAGCCAATTCATCTCGCCGGAGAGCTTTCGCATCTTTAAGCCGCTGTGGGACACGATCGTTCAGATTTTTTTGTTGATCGTCTATGTGTTTGCCTATCTCTTTTTTGGCCTGCTGGAGCCGCTGCTCGATCGAATGCCTGAAGAGCGACGGGATATGACGATGCCCTTCGAGTCGGCAGTTTCGCCGGGTGAAATGATGGAGCAGTTGGAGCGAAACCCGATCGAGGTGCCGCCGATCTGGTTCCAGATTTTCCAGACCGCGGTCATCCTGATGGGCATTCTGTTGGTGGTCTGGCTGCTGGCCCGTGCGCTGCGCAAACGCGAAGCGACAGTGGAATCGGACGGCATCGTCGAGGAGCGCGAGTCGATCCTCTCCACCGATCTGCTCAAGGCACAGTTTCAAAACCTGTTGGGCGGGCTGCGCCGCCACCAGCCGCCACCTTTCCTGGGCTTGAACGACCTGCAAGATACGCGGCGTACAGTGCGGCAGGTATACCAGACCGTGCTCGCCCAGGCCGACGCACTCGAGTCGCCGCGCCGTTGGGGACAGACGCCGGACCTCTACGAGGAAACATTGATCGCCCTGCACCCGGAAGGGCAGGGGGCCTGGGACACCATCACCCGCGTGTACGACATTGCCCGCTACGGCGACGAGCCGCCAACGCGCGAAGAGGCGCAGGCGGTGCTGGACGCGTATGCACTGCTCGCGCCGGCGCTCAAGAAAAAGATGGGCGAGAGCGAGGAAGGGTGAGGGGAGAGGCTTCGTATAGTATAAAAAGAGCCAGGATATCCTGGCTCTTTCTGATCATTGGAAAATTTGTTCTATGCCATATTCTCACTTCAGAACTATTGTTCTAATACTCGTCGTCAGAAATCTAGGCAGAGCGAGTGAGCAGTCTCAGAGGATTTGTCCTTGGCCAGCGCACCCGGCACCCCGGCAGAAAATCCCTCGTTCTGGGGGAGTGATTTATTCTGTTGACGCACTGTGTGTCTTGGTCGGTTTCTGCGCCCACACAGCTTGTGCCCAACAGTGTGATAGCAGGATTGTGAAACGGCAACATGTCAATGGTTTGTTCGCGCATCGAGAACCACCCGGCAAGGCTATATTTTCTTATCGTCCAGGGGAGTGCTGGCTGTTGGCGGCCAAAGCGCTGCGTATTTTATGCCCCAATTGCTCCCATTGACCTGTACGAGGCTGCGAAATGAGCCTATTTTCTATGTCCGACAAGCATAGTTATAAGACATAGAAAAAGGTCAGCAACAAGGCGGTCGGAACAGAATATCTCGACCGCCTTGTTGTCCTTCCCCCTACTTTGCTCCGCAGCGGATCAGCGATTCTTGAAATACAGTGTCGACCCGACCACAATCGCTGTCACGGCGGCAACAACCAGGAGCCAGAAGAGAAGCGTGAACGCCAGCGGCACGCCGCCGACGGAAAAACTGCCATTGACCGCCGGTGCAAGCACTCCCCCATCAGCGGTCGCCTGCACATCAAAAGTGACACTCCCCTGGTGTCCTTTGGGTACAGAAAGGCTGAAACTGAGCAGGCGCGTCTGCCCCGGCCCCAGTTCGAGAATGGTCTGCGGCCCAAGTTGTGCAAAGCTCTGCGGAAGGTTGGATACGGAAACGGTCACGTTCCGCGCGGCGCACTGGCTGGAATTGGTCACACTGGCGACGATCTCGGCCGGCTGTCCCGCGCGAACATTGATCGTCGGCGATTTGGCCTCCAGCGCCAGCACCGGCACGCACTCGATCGCAATAGAAATTGCCTGCGACTGGCTGAGCGTGCCGTCGGCAGCGACAGCTTGCGCGGCCAGTGAGACCGTGGCATCGGCGGCGAAATCTTGTGGGATCTCGACCACAAATACGGCCTGTCTGGACTCACCCGGCTCAATGTCGCCCAGGTCCTGGAACAGCACGCCCAGGTTGCCCGACGTGTCGATCAATTTGATCGTAACCTCTTGAGCCGTGAACCGTCCTTCATTGGTGCAAATGACATTGACATACACGGCCTGCCCTGCCCGCACTAGAGTCTGTTCGGCCACGGCGTCGAGGATCAGTTTGCTGGGCGGCGACAGTTCGACCGTGATTGGCGCGGCTTCGATGCGTGTCGCACCATCCAGCAGCCCGACCACGTTAAAGGTGACAAACCCCGTGTACTCGTCGGGCACACGGACAGTGAACAAACGTTCTACTCTCCCCCCATCGGCGTCGATCACGTCGATACTTTGCTCTTGCGGGCTGAGCACAAACCCTTCGGGCAGGCCCTCGACTTGCAGCTTGAGCCATTTGACCGGCGTCGCGCCCGGATTGGTGCACACGGCGTGGATGATGATTCCTCCTCCGGCCTGGACGATCTCTGTCTCGACGCTGGCGGCGATCTCGATAACTGTCGGCTGGCTGACCTCGATCGCCTCCGTTTCGGCCGTAGCTGTCGCCACGTCATCGGCCGCTGCAAGCGAGATCGTCGCTCGCAACTCGTATGTCTCCCCCCCCTCGGCATAGGGCCGGATGTGCGCAAGCAGCAACGAGCCGAATAACACTGTTTCTTCAGCCGACGCCGCCAACGTGGGTACGTCGATCACATAATGACCATCGATATATACAGCATTGTCCAGATTTACAACGTCGGGTTCGAAGCTAATCGTCAGCAGTGCGTTTTCCAGATCGATCGAGCTGGTATACCGGATGTCCAGCCCAACTGTCTGGTTAACCTCGGCAATGACAATCAGGTTTCCCTCGATATCGACAAAAGATGGCTGCGCCAGTGTCAGGGCGACTGCAGCGGGAACGGGCGCCACCGTCGGCGAGGGTATAGGTGTTGGCTGGGCTGGGGAGCGCGTGGGGCGGGGTGTTGGTGTAGGCGTAGCCGTCGGTGGCACGTACCTGATTGTGGTCGTCGCATCAAAGACGCGGTTCTTGGGCCCCCACCGCACTTCGACCTGATGACGGATGGTTTGACCATCGGTGCCTTCATCGACGCGAATCTGTATCTTGATCGCGCCCTTTGCCGCGCTGACCGTAGGCTTCCAGGTGTTGACAATGGGGTTTGGCGGCTCGGGATCGCGCGACCAGATTCGGCAAGGGCCAAAAACGTTATAATTAAGGTCGGCTCCCGCGTTTGGATCGACGGCATCGTATTTGATTTGCACTTCAAAGAGTTGACCCGGTCCAACCTGCGCCGGCACAATCAGTTGGATGTCAATCGGGCTTGGCTCTTGCTGTGCGAACGCCGGCTGCACGGATAGGGACAGCAACAGCGTCAGCGCCAACGCCAATTGGGTCGAGCGATAAAGCAGAGGTTTAAAATCCATAGTAGGTCATTCTCCAGGCCTGGTTTGGCAAATGCAATAGGGAGCGATTATAACACAGATACGCCGGTACTGGCAAACAGGTGTTTGTCATTTGAATCCGTGATATGGTATACTTGGCGTATGAAACCACCCCAAGTACCCGATCAGCCTCTGGTCAGGCTGCACAAAAATATACAGGTGCCCAACATCCACGATGTCGAGTTCACCCACTTGCCCGTGCTTCAACGCTATCACGAGGTTGAATGTCATATTGTGCTCTATCCGTACAGTCGCCGGGTGTCGTCGGAGAACCTGGCCTTTTATCCCTTTGAAGAGTACGTCAAGGATGTGCTCTCGCAGCAGCGATCGGCCTATGCCCGGCAGCAAGATCGGTTCAATGAAGTTTTTGGCCTGTCGTTGGGATTATTGATCGCCTTGATCTTTTGGGCTTTCAAGCCCGAAGAACTGCTTTCGATCGAGTCGATAGTATCCATGTTTGGCGCGTATGTCATTGGCAAGGAACTATGGGACGACATCGAACGCGTGTTGGTCGAGATTTCCAAAAACTGGCCCCTCCGCTACCGTGACAGCTATTATCAGTATGCACTCGAAAAACACACCACGCTCACGGCTTACTCGCTGCTGGCCAAACAAAAGCGCTACGGAAAGACGATGCCGCTGCCGGCCAGGATCGACTTTATTAAGCAGAGCAATTCGCAAACGGTACGCATGCTGTTCGACATGCGTGATTTCAAACACTTTGATGCGCACAAGCACATTGAAGCCCAGGATGCCCACATCCTGTCCATTCATATCGACCCGGCCGTGCATGATGCATTTGAACAAGAAGGTTATCTGTTTGGCGTCAAGTTGAGCCTTAACCGCCGCTTTTTTGGCATCACCCGGCATCTGGAGTTGTTCCAATCGTCCGGCCAGGGCGAACTGGGCTGCCTGGATGAACAAGGCGTGTGGAATCCCCGCGCCGTGTTTTATCGACAGACATTTTCCATTGGACGGATCAAGTACTTTATGCGCCAGGGGCTTGCCGCCGACCGTGCAATCATCGACTGTACCGGTGCAATTTGCCGCGCCGAGACATAGCCAATGTCACACACAGTGTCAAGCAGACGAACCTTTCTCTGCCAGAGCATTCTGGGCAGTGTCGGCTTGTTTCTGAGCGGCTGCGCGGCGTCGACACAATCCAATTCTACTAACACCCAAGGAGGTACTCCAATGAAGCACCTGATCACAACCCTCGGACCCAAAACCGCCGACGAACTGGGCATGATCTTGCCTCACGAGCATATCTTTGTCGACCTGCGCACGCCCGACCAACCCGGCCAGGGCGAGGCTGACCCTCAGGATGTGATCCGGTTGATGGCTCCCGAGATCGAACGGGCACGCGCAGTCGGCGTCACTGCGTTGATCGAGTGCAGCCCGGAGGGCGTGGGCCGTCGCGCCGACATCCTCAAGGCCGTCTCAGGTGCGACCGGCTTTCCGCTCATCGTGCCGACCGGCATTTACCGCGAGCCGTGGGTACCCGCCTGGGCGCACAAGGCCAGCAAAGATACACTATACGAATGGATGCTCGGCGAGTTGACCAATGAGATCGATGACAGCGGCGTCCAGGCCGCCTGGATCAAACTCAGCGCCGGCGACGATGGCCTTACCGCCATCGAAACCAAAATTTTGCGTGCTGCGGCCAGAGCCGCAGCCGAAACCAACGCGATCATCGGCAGCCACACCCGGCGCGGGCGCGTGGTCAACGATCAGTTGGATATCATCGAGGACGCGGGTTACACGCCGGAGCGGTTTATCTGGATTCACGCCCAGAACGATCCCGATATGAACCTGGAAATCGCCGCGCGCGGCGCGTGGATCGAGTTTGATGCTATCGGCGACCCGCAGCGCGACCCGTTCTGGATCGAGCGCGTGCAGACGATGCTCGATGCGGGGTATGGCGACAAGGTCATGCTCAGCCACGACCGGGGCTGGTACGATCCGGCCCAACCGGGCGGTGGCACACCGCGCCCCTTTACCTACATCAGCGAGCAGTTTTTGCCCAAGCTGCTCGACGCCGGGATCGATCAAAAGACCGTGGATCAACTGACTGTGACCAATCCCTTCAACGCATTTGCGCGCTGACACAGACTTGGGTCCAACGATTTTCAGAGGATATTATGGCTCAATTTTGGCTGCCAACCGTTATTGTCGCCGGAGAAGGCTGTTTTGAAGAACTCGGGCAGCGCGCTTCGATGCTGGGACGCCGCGCGTTGCTGGTCTGCGGGGCCGGCTCGCTCAAGCGATCGGGCCAGCTCGACCGTGCGCTGGGTTTGTTGTGGGGTCTGGGCGTCAAAACTACCGTCTATGATGCCGTCCGCAGCGAGCCGACGCTGGATGTGGTTCACGAAGGGCTTGTTCAGGCCAGAGCTGAACATGCCGAATTGCTCGTCGGCATTGGCGGCGGCAGTGCGATGGACGTTGCCAAAGCAATCGCCGGACTGTTCACCCACTCCGGCACAGTGCACGAGTATTTTCAGGGCGAGAAAAAGGTTTCCGGCGGCGGCCTACCCTGGATTGCCGTGCCCACAACCGCCGGCACCGGCGCAGAAGTGACCTCCAACGCCGTGCTCAGCGATCCGCAGACGCGGATCAAGTCCAGCCTGCGCCACGATGGGTGGTACGCCCACACTGCCTTGATTGACCCGGAACTGACCTTGTCCGTCCCGCCTTCGATCACCGCCGCCAGCGGCAGTGATGCGTTAACTCAGGCCATCGAAGCTTACACCTCCATCGCCGCGATGCCGACGACCGATGCTCTGGCAATGCGGGCCATCGAGTTGATCGGCCGTTCGTTGGCAGTGGCGTACCACGACGGGCGAAACGTCTCTGCCCGCGCCGACATGCTTTACGGCAGTCTGCTCACCGGCATGGCCTTTGCTAACGCCCGGCTTGGCGGCGTGCATGGGATGGCTCACCCACTGGGCGAGCGCTTTCACATCCCGCACGGCGTGGTCTGTGGGCTGCTGCTGCCTTACGTAATGGCCTACAATCTGAGCTATGCGAAGGAAAAGTATGCTCACGTCGCCCGGCTGCTCGGCGTCGACGCCAACGGGATGGACGCCGAGCAGGCCGCCCAGGCGGCAGTTGAAGTGGTGCGCACGTTGTTTGCGACGATTGGCATCCCTTCAAAATTGGGGCCATTTGGCGTCAAGGTGGAAGATTTTTCGACCATCATCGAGGAATCGCTGCCCTCGGGCTCACTCAAACACAATCCACGCCCGCTGAATGCTCAAGACGTTGAGGCAATTTTACTCGCCGCGCTCTAAAGAGAAAAACGCGTTGTTCGACAAGGAGGTGAACGATGTCGATGGTTCAGTCCGTTCGGCAAAATGATCGCAGTGACCGGCTGTCGCTCTGGATTCAGTTGCCCCGCCGCATTTTGCTCTTGTTGATCGCTTTTGGCCTGGCCTTGCTGCTGCTGCGAGGATTGTATGGAATATGGGCAGCAGATGTGCCCGGATTGAGTTCCTCAACCCGGTCGCCGGCCGACTTGATCGGTGAGTATCTGTCGAATACCTTGCTGCTCCTGGGCGCAGCCCTCCTGGTCGTCGTCCTGTCGACGGTGGTCAAGGTGTTGATCGGCGTGCTTGTCCATATGCTGGAAGCGCGCGCCGGCCCCGTTGGATCAGTGCTCAAGGGACTTGGGCGGATATGGGTCTTTGGCAATGCCGCCGCACCGGCTGTCGGCATTGCGTCGGTGCTGGTGTATGTTTTCGCCATCTCGCTCGGGTGGCTGCCTGCCGGCGGAATGGTGTCGATGACCCGCGATGCCGGTCTGATCGACCGTCTGGCACACTTGATTTTGCCCACGCTGACCCTGTCGCTTCTGCCCTCGATGTTGACCGCACAGGCCGTCACCCGTCAGGTCACCCTCGCCCGGCAGGAAGGTGGCTTTCGTCTCTGGCTGGGCGGGTTGTGCAAGGGATTGGCCGTCCTGTTTGCACAGACGGGCGGCTTGCTCAGTGCGCTGGTGGTGGTGGAACAGGTATTCGGTTGGCCGGGGGTGGGACGGCTGGCGTATATGGCCCTGGTGCGCCTGGACATCGCTCTTTTCTTTAGCATCCTCCGGACTTTTGCCACCCTCGTCCTGATCGGGCGATTCCTGGCCGAGCTTTTCGGCTGGCTCGAACGGCTGCTGCACATCCCCATGCTCTCTCCGCAGCCCGAACCAACCCAATGGCAGCAAAGGGCGCGGGTCATCTGGACGATCGTTGCCCTGCTGCCCATGCTCATCCCGCTCGGATTGGGCGTCGTTGGCCTGGTCTTTGTCGGTTCGGACGCGGCGTTGCAAGCCAATCCGCAGCAGCGGCTGGAACCGCCTTCCGGCGAGCACCTGCTGGGCACCGATTCGCTCGGACGGGACATCGCCGCGCGAACGGCCGGCAGCGCGACGATCACCTTTGGCCTGGCGGCGCTTGTCGCCGTCCTGCTGCTAATTCCGAGCAGCCTTTGGGGGATGCTGGCCGGCTTGTTGGCGGATAAAAAAGTGCTGTGGGCCGAATCGGTCGCCGATATCATCCTTTTGCCCCTCGACGCACTCTTGTTTCTACCCGTTTCGCTGGGCGCGGGGGTTTTGGTTTTCCTGCTCAGAAGCGTGACCCGCGCGCGGGGAGCTGCCGCCTGGATCATCCTGGGGCTGGCCTGTTTGGTGATGCTTCTTGCGCGGGCGGCCCGTCTGACTCAAACGCTGTGGCTGGCCCGATCGAAACGGCGCGGCCACAGCGGATCGGCGCTTGCTGGAATTGGCGCGCTTTTGATCGGCGCCCTTTTCGCGGCCACCCAACTGCTGGTGAGCGTCGATTTCCTGGGCCTGGGCGTATCTCCGCCGACGCCGTCATTCGGCATGATGCTCTCTGAAATGACGATGGCTCTGCGCGCTCAATCTGGCTCCGTTCCTATTGTTTGCATCATCCTCGGCATCTGCACGGTCACTTTTTACACTGCTGCCGATGCTCTGATCGGGTTTTTCGACAGCAAAGAGCCCATGGCGCGATTTAACGAATAAGGAGCGTGCGTCATGAACCAGAATCTGACTGCCGATGTTCTGAACGGAGTTCCTATGATCTTTGAGACGCTTTCCGCCCAGTACAAATCCGCCCTGCTTGAGGATGTGCTGCCGTTCTGGGAGCAGCACTCGGTCGATTGGGAATACGGCGGCTATTTCACCTGCCTGGATCGAGAGGGCTATGTCTTCGACACCGACAAGTTCATCTGGCTGCAAAACCGCCAGGTGTGGACGTTTGCGATGCTTTACAACCGGCTGGAAAAACGGCCGCAGTGGCTGCGCATCGCCCGCTGTGGCGCTGAATTTCTGGCCCGGCACGGGCGCGATGCAGAGGGCAACTGGTATTTTGCCCTCGACCAGCAGGGACGCCCCCTCGTCCAGCCTTACAACATTTTCTCCGACTGCTTTGCGGCGATGGCTTTTAGCCAGTATGCACTGGCTTCCAGCGAGGATTGGGCCAGGGAGATCGCCTTGCAGGCTTACAACAATGTGCTGCGTCGCAAGGATAATCCTAAAGGCCAGTACAACAAGCTCTACCCCGGCACACGCCCGCTGAAAGCGCTGGCTATCCCGATGATCCTGGCCAACCTGACCCTGGAACTCGACTGGATGCTGCCCGCTAACAAACTGGATGCGGTGATCGAGGCAACACTGAATGAAGTGCTGGGCGATTTTTACGACCTGGAGCGCGGGCTGATGTACGAAAACGTCGCCCCGGACGGCGGCCACGGCAACCGTGGCGGCCACGTGGACAGTTTTGAAGGCCGGCTGATCTGTCCCGGCCACGGCGTCGAAGCGATGTGGTTTGTAATGGATATCGCTCAACGGCGCGGCGACCGGGCGCTGATCGAGCAGGCAGTTAACATCGTGCTCAACATCCTCGACTTTGGCTGGGATGAACAATACGGCGGCCTGTATTATTTTATGGACGCCGAAGGACATCCACCGCAGCAGCTAGAGTGGGATCAAAAGCTGTGGTGGGTGCACCAGGAGACGCTGATTGCCCTGTCGATGGGCTACCGGCTCACCGGGCGCGAGGCGTGCTGGCAGTGGTACCAGCGGGTGCATGAATACGCCTGGCCCCGCTTTGCCGACCCCGACTATGGGGAGTGGTTCGGCTACCTCAACCGGCAAGGCGAAGTCATTTTGAACCTCAAGGGCGGCAAGTGGAAAGGGTGTTTTCACACCCCACGGGCGTTGTATCTTTGTTGGCAGCAGTTTGAGGAATTGAGTAGACAAGGGCAAGCCAACGTGGCACAACAGATCGAACAAGCTCTGGGCGGCTGGCAGCCGCCGCCCATTTAGAGCACAAGAGGCAGAAGGCGTCACTCGATCCGCGCCAACTCGCGGGCACGCTCGACCAACCAGATAAACTCACTTCTGGGTGAATCAAGAAGATTTGATCTAGCTGCCTGGCGGCTCAAAGCGTAAATACCGAGGCGTTTGATCGACTTGATCGGCATAGACGCCCCGATTTTTAGGGGGCAGCAGCTTGACGATCTGTACCATCATCTCGTCGGTGATCGCCTGCCGAAGCGTTTGCCGCGCGTGCCCCCCCGGCGGCGTCTCTCCTGCTGGGGAGGCGATGTAAAACGGCTCGCCGATGGTGATGTGGATCGGCGCCCGGCGCAGGCGCTTGAGATGCGGCCAAAAATCTTCTACGCCTTCAAAAGCCACTGGATAGATGGGAATGTGTACGCCTGCGCGGAGCAAAATCAAGGTCACACCGGCGAGGCCGCGCTGCGTTTTTCCGCTGTTGTTGCGCGTCCCCTCCGGTGCGATGTACAGCGCCCAGCCGTTTTCCAGCACATCCAGACAGGCGTGAATTGCACTCAGGTCGGGTGTGCCCCGGTCGACCGGGATCGCGTCGACCGCCCAGGCGAAAAAATTGAACAGGAAACGGCGAAAGTTTTCCGAGGCGGTCATTCCCCTGACGTACCGCCGATGGATGATATACGCCAGCACCGGGTCCAAAAAGTTGACGTGATTGCCGATCATCGCAATCGGCCCGCTGGCAGGAATGCGTTCCAGGCCGCGTACCTCCAGTCTGACCAGAAAGCTGGCAATGAATCGCACCAGCGTAACCATAATCGGGTACAGCCAGTAACGTTTAGGACGAATGAATGGCTTGATGAACTTTACCATAACCTCCAACACCTCACAAAGCAGCGATCTGTTGATCGCACGTGATCGTGAACACATAATCGATGGGCGTGCGAAAGGTGAACAGCACGCGCACGCGGTCAGATGCAAGAGGGACATCGCGCATCTGCCAGGTACGATGTGAATAAACGCCGGGGCCAACGCGGATCGCGTCAGTGCCGTAACGCATCGTACCGTATCCTTGCTTGAGGAAAACAGCCTGCCCGGCGTGCGTTGACGTGCAGACATCACCCGTCTCCCACACTCCGCCCGGCGGAAAATCGAGGGCAACCTGGGCGGCCACACCATCTACGCCGTCCAGGCTTCGATAGTGCAGCTCCAGCCCACCGTCGATCTGCCGGACGTGCAATTCGCTCGCGCAAGGGGGCAGCGGGCGATAATCGCCCTGCAAGCGTATCTCGTGCCAGCTTGGGGGCGGCACCGGACGACCGAGCGGCAGGTCGTAGCCGGGGCGATGCGGGCGGTGCATCCCTTCGGAGCGCAAAACCGTCACGTCGCCTTGCACCTCCAGGCTGTCGCCCACAAACTGCCCGACGCCGAAATAGCTCTGGCTGGCACTCAACCCGCACAATTCAGCCTGGCCGTAAACGAGCGTCAATAGCCGCGTTGATCCCCGAAACAGTGTCGCGCTAAACGGGCCGTCGCGCACACGCCAGATACCGTTGAGCGGCAAATAGCGCGTAAAGCGGTTGGGCAGCGCATCAACCACCTTCAATTCGCCGTCCGGTTCGCCCAACCGGAGCAACGCGTAAAGGAGCCAATTCAGATCGTCGAGGCCAAACGAGGTAGCCGATGTCCACAAAAACTGTGCGGCTGCGGCAAAACGCGCCTCGCCTAAAAGATGCGCGGCCCACAGATAAGGTGCAGCCAGTCCCAGCGGCACAGTGCGCGTGCCCAAGTCCTGCCGTCGCGAGAGGCCAGTCTCGGCAGTGCCGTCGGCATGCAGCAGGTGCAAATCCAAATCGAGGTTGGCCTGCACAGCCCCAAGCGCGCCCGGCGCTTGCCACAGTGTGTGCAAAAGCAGCAACGACCGATCGCACACCGCATCATACACACCCACGCTGCGCTCGATAAATGCTCCTTCTTGATCCACATCAAAGCCTTCGGCCAGATATGCCGCGACCGTGTCGTCTACGTCCAGATCGGGGCAAAGGTGGGCAGCCCAGGCCAACGCGGAGGAGATCGCCCAGCGGTGGTTGGGCGTGTGAAAGCCGCCGGTGAGCATGCCCGGTACGGCGCGGCGCACAAAGGCCTCGACCTGAGTTGAAAAATCCGTCCAGCGTGAATCACGCCCGGCCTGTTCGCCTGCGAGGCCAGTGCCACGTCCTAACTCGATCAACGGGCAGAGCCGCTGCACGGCAAAACCAGTGTCGGGCGCAGAATCGTAATTGCACGAGATCAGGTCAATCAGCCCGTCGGAGTGTTGCGCGCGCAGCATATAGTCGATGCCTAACCGCGCGCGTTCGAGCCAGAAATCGTCGCGTTGGACGAGATAAAGGAACCCGCAAGCGGCGATTAGCGAGACTGCGCTGGCCGGCTCGGCGATGCCAAATGCCTCGGATACGCATGCGCCGACATTTGGGTGTGCGACGTCCGTTATTTGCCGCGCCAGTGCTTTTTGCGCCTGTTCGGCCAGTGCATCCACAACTGTGTCCAACGTCAGTGGCCTGGTCACAGTGAACCCCCAGCAAGCAAACCATCATACCATTTGAGCCAGCGACTGCGCCGTTCAGGATCGTCAGCAACCTGGGCGACCATCTCTTCAACCAGCGGCAGGGCGAAAGTCACGCAGCCTCGACCGTAATCGTTGCGCAACAGGACCGGTAGCCGATCGCCGTCGCGGGCCATAATAGTCGCTGCACCCGTCCGCAGTTCGATGCGTATATCGCGCGGATAGGTATCGAGCACCCAGGTCAGGCCGAAAGCATCGACCTGCACCGGGCGCACGCTGCGATAATCGACCGGCCAGGCGCCGAGCAACCGCACCATCTCGTGCCCCCAGTTGATCGGGTCCGGCCCGTGCCAGATCAGGTTGCCGCCGCCGCGCACCCAGGTTTCGACGGCCTGCACTTCCAACGCGTCGAGCATCGCGCCGGAGATGAGCAGCTTTTTGAGGTTGGCAGATAGAGGCTGATCGCCGCGCACGATGCGCGTGCGGTATCCGAGCTGGCGCAGCGCCCAGTTGGTCATCACCAACCAGCGCGACAATCGATGCGGCTGGTTGCCGGGGTTGAGCGGCGTATCGCGATGATAGTAGTGCTTGGGCCAGTAGATGCCGACTGTATCGGCTTCGATGGAAGGCGCAGGCCGCTCCTGGATCGACCGCGCGAACTCGAGAAAATACGCCAGCCCCGGCTTGACCCGATCCTCGTCGTCAACCAGTCCCAGCGTGCTCTCAAAGCGGTGCGACAGATACGGGTGAACATCGGCCCGAATGTCGCGCAGGCACCACCACAAAAAGCCGTTTGCCCCGGCCTCCCAGCAGGCCGGCAAGACAGCCTTCAGATAGGCATCTTGCTGTCGCTGTCCAAAGGTGACGATGGTGCCGAATTCCTGCACCATCACCGGGCCAAAAGCGCGCGCAATCTGGGTGTAAAAGGGCAGCAGCGATTGGCACAGCGGGTCGGTCATTCCATCAAAGCCGACTGAATGCCATGACGGGACGGGATAGCCGTGCATGCTGTACAGATCGGTGCCGGGCTGGGCATCGAAGCGCCAGCCGGCATCATTGACGATCTGGTTTTGCTCGTTGCCGGAGATGATCAAGGCCTGGGGATAAACGCTGCGGATCGCCTCGTTGATCGCTGCGCACCAGGCTATCACTTGCCCCGGTGGCGCGGCTGTGCTGTCGGACAGGCAGCAGAGTTCGTTGCCCTGGTCGATGCCGAGCAGCCTGACGTGAAAAGGAGCAATCGTTTCAGCCGCGCGGCGCGCAAACGCCGTGCTCCGTTCGACCATCCAGGGATCGGCAAAGAAATTTCGCTCGCCTTTCCAGTCCGGCCAAAATGTGCCGCCGCTCATCCAGCCGACAAAAAGCGACGGCTGTGCCCAGACCTCGCGCTCACGGCACCAGACGAGGAATTGAGCCAATCGGCCAAACATGGCAGCATCGTATTCGCCGGGCGCCGGTTCAAAATCCTGCCAGCGCAAGAAAAAGCGAATGCTGTTCAGTCCCAAGGCTTTGATCACATCCAGATCGTGCTGGATTTCGGCCTCGGGCCAGCGCGGCCACATCTCGACGCCGCACGAGCCGGGCCAGTAATTGACGCCGGCGGGTACAAAGCGTTGGCCGTTATGCGAGAAATAGCCCTGTTGATCAATAACCAGATCGGATTGTTCAGACATTTCAATCCCCTTCAAGCGATACATAGTTAGCGGTTAGCGCTGAAAGCGCGCCGCAAGCGAGTTCCAATACACCTGTTCAAAATCCTGTTGGCTAAAATCCAGATGCTCGGCCAGCAACGCATACTCGGCCAGCATACTGTTCTCAAACGGGCCGGGATCGTCTGTGTTGATGCTGAAACTCAATCCAAGGTCAAGTGCGCGTCGGATCGGATGTGCCGCAATCGACAACACGCTTCCCGTTCTGAGGTTGCTGGTCGGGCACATTTCCAGGTGGATGCCGCACTCGCGGATCGCATCGAGCAAGGCCTGATCTTGAAACGCGCTCACGCCGTGCCCGATGCGATTGGGACGGCCATAATCCAATGCGTCCCGCACCGATTCCGGCCCGCACCACTCGCCGGCGTGAATTTCGATGCCCAGTCCGGCCTCTCTAAGACGGTCAAAGGTCGGCGCAAAGGCCTGCGCGGGGCGGATGTGCTCCTGTCCAGCCAGAGCCACACCAACAATCAGCCCGGCGCGGCACAGCGCGATCCATTTGTCAGTCAAAACAGACACGCGCTCAGGCGTTTGGCCTCGTCCAAAGGCAACCATGAACTCGACCTCGGTTTGCTCCGACCCAATGTGATCGGCCAGCGCACGAAAAGCAGCAACGGCATCCAGAGACTCTGCGATGTCTTCCGGCAGTTCGCTGGAGGCGATCATGATCTCAGCATAGCGCACATTTTGAGTTTTGAGCCGCTCGATGTGGCAGGCCAGGATCGGCGCAAAATGGGCCAGCGAGCCTTCAATCGGATTGATGCCCTGCCACCACTGCCAGAACTGGTCATAGCTCTCAACCGGGTACGCTGCGTCGAACACCTGCGGATTGACAGGAAAAGCCGGATCGGCGGCGCGAATATCGCGCAGCATTGCCCGGTCGAGGATGCCATCGAGATGACAGTGCAGCTCGGCTTTGGGCAACGCTCGCAGGTCAACTGGGCGCGCGGCCTGCGTTGTGGTGCTCATGGTGTGTACGTCGTGCAGTCGGGATGATCGACCCAGAACTTGTTTTCAGCGCGCTGCCCGCCGGACTCGACAAAGAACGTGCCTACTGCCGACGCCTTGGCGCCATAGGTCAATTCATAGGTGTATTGCGTCTCATTCGTCGGCCCATACAGTTGATCGATGTCCCGATAGTACACATATTGTCCCTTGCCGCCGCCGGCCGTGAGCCGGAACTTTAGCGTCCACTGCTCTTTCGAGATGCATTTTTTCTCCAGCAACTCCCAGTTGATCGACAGCGGCGCTGTCGTCGGGGTAACCGTCGGCGTTGCTGTCGGTGGTTGGGTAGACGTCGGGGTAGCAGTCGGCGTCGCTGTCGGCGGCTGGGTCGGCGTCGGCGTCGGCATCAGCGTCGCCGTGGGCGTTTCCGTGGGCGTTTCCGTTGCTGTCGGCTCGGGCGTTCCGGTCGGTGTTGATGTCAATTCCGGCGTAGGCAACTGCACAGCAGTTGCAGTGGACGTCGATGTGGGCGTATGCGTTGGCGCTGCTGTTGGCGATGGCGTCAAGGTCACTGTCGGCGTTGGCGTCGACAGCCTGACCAACGTGGAGGTCGCTGTAGGTGATGATGGCGCAGTCGCCATCGGCGTAAAAGTTTTGGCGGCAAACGGATTGGGCACGATCTTGGTCAGCATCAGTGCGATCACGATGGCGACAACGATCCCTACAACGGTCAGCACGCCGCAGCCGATCAGCGGCCACAGCCACCAAGCCCCGGATTTGGGCTTGGGCACACTTGTAGGCGCAGGCGAGCTTACAGGCGTAGACACGCTCGCATCTGCAGGCACGCCCGCAGACGCGGACGAGACGGGCATGTACTGAGGCAGCGTCAATTGCTCGACGCCGGGCGAGGCAGTTCCCCACTCTAGCACAAAAGTGACTTCAGTGCCCAGTGAGACCAGGTCTCCCGGTTGCAGGATCTGCATGTCAGAGATACGCACGCCGTTTACAAAAGTGCCGTTGGTGCTGCCCATGTCCTGGATCGAGAACCACTGCTCCTGAAAGCTTAATTGGGCATGTCGGCGCGACACACCTGTCACGGTGATCACCACATCGCAGGTCTGATCGCGGCCGATGATCGCCGGGTTACGTTCCAGCGGAAGAACCTGGCCAGTCATCGGGCCCTGGACGATCCGCAAATACCAGATGCCTTGTTGTTGAACCATTACTGTCGCATCCATCGCGTCCATCGCTCAACTCCTCTCTAGCTCCTGTAACGTTACCCCCGTAGATTCAGAGCGCCACTATGACTCAAGCCATGCCAGGTTGAACCGGTAATGCAGCTTGCTGGAGATCAGGTGAATGACCCCATCCGGCGACTGCGTGGCGGCCAGGTAGCCCATCGGTTCGGCGTGCGTCGCGTCGAGCACAAAACTGCGCGTCCAGGCCCCACCGTCCAGCGTTTTGAACTCGCAACCAGGTGTGACCAGCTTGCGCACGGGCCAGGTTTGTCCCTCATCGAACGACAGCGCCGCAAACAGCCCGTAGCCGCAAAACTCATTTCCTCCAGCATCTCGAAACGTCAGCCCATCAACAGACGGCCAACGCGGGTCGCCCCGCTTTTCCGATGAATCGGTAAAAGACACGAACAGCAGCGGCCCTTCGCGCAGCCTCAACAAAACCAACCGCTGCCCGCCATTGATCGGCGGAAATGGGCCGGGGGCATAACGCCAGGTTTGACCCAGATCAGCAGAGCGGCTTGTGGGCATCTGGCCTCCAATCTCATCACCGCGACCAAAGGCAAGCAGACTGCCGTCTTTCAATTCGACCACTCCAGCGTGGATGCCGGCAATCGTACCACCGGTCGCGCCACCTTGGAAATCCGGCGGTGGCGTTCCTGCACCGGGATCGAACCAGGTTAACCCGCCGTCGTGGCTGATGTGGATCGCCGTGCCACCGTTGCCGCCGTACACAGCGTCGCAGGGCTGGATCAAAACGCCGTCCCGCGTCCGGCTCGTCCCGCTGATCACCTGGTTGCGCGGCTGGTGGTCGGGCGCGATCAGTCGCGCCTTCGACCACGTCGCACCATTGTCGACGCTGGTACGCAGGGTCACAGCCAGGTTGGCCCACATCCCGGCAGCTTCGAGGCCGTTGAAATGATACAGTTTTCCTGCCCCATCGTTAAACAACGCCGATCCGGTCATGTTGCGATCCGGCGCGTTGAAGAACTCGGCCGGCAAATCCCACTGATCGCTGCCTTGCCGCAATCGACTAGCGAGAATGGTCATCTCGCGCCCGCGCTCGCGCTCACAGGAAAACCAGACCGCCAGCAGGTCGCCGTCGTCACACCAGGTGACGCTGGGACAGTGGTTATGCCCGTACATCGGCACCCGCTCGGGGTGCTCGGGCCAGCGCATAAAAGGGATTGGCCCTTCAAAATAAGGCTGGCCGGGATCGTGTGCCGGCCAACTGTAGCGATCCTGCGATACGCTGATCGCCCAGGCCGGCGGCGCGGGCGCGGGCAGCGGTTTGGTTTGAGGCAATATGCCCTTGACCACGCGAAAGCCGATCAGCCAGTGTTTGTCCTCGGGCAGCGTGCCCAGTCGATTGGCCGAGCGCAAAAACTGCACCTCGACGTTGTGACTGCCGCCCCGCGTGACCTTGAATTCACCATCGGCGCGGCCCAGCGGATCGACCTGGGCTTGGGCCACATACGGCCCATACCAGTCCCAGCACCACTCTTCGGCCAGGCCGTGCATATCGTGCAGGCCCCAGGCGTTGGGCGGCGTCTGCGCGACGTGGAGCGGCACCGGCGTCGGGTACCAGCCTTCCTGCTGGCGCCGGTGATACAGTTCGGGCAGCGTGTCGCTGGTGTGAAAGGCGGTCGTCGTCCCGGCGCGGCAGGCATACTCCCACTCGGCTTCGGTGGGCAGGCGGTACGGCTCGCCCTCCTGCTCGGACAGCCACACGCAAAAGGCGACCGCGTCGTGCCAGCTCACCCAGACGACGGCCTCGTCGTCGTCACTCGACAGCCCGCGTGCGCCGCGATAGCGCCGGTGCGCCGGGTCGAACCGCTCGTATTGGGCGTTTGTGACCGGCGTCGCGGCGATCCAAAAGGGTTGCGAGATACGCACCTCGTGGACCGGACGCTCGTCATAGTCGCCGTCGGCTTGGCCCATCGCGAACTGGCCCCCGTCGATGCGCACCAGGCGCATCCCAAGTGAATTGATCATGCTTGCGACTCTCCCCGAGAAAATGAGATGGAATGCTTGTATCATTATATCCAGCAAAGAGCAGATAGGCAATCAAGGCCGCCGCGCAAAACGACGCAAGCTGCGCCGTCCGCCCTGCATTAGCCGCTCGATCCAGCCGGCCAAAGGCTCCGGCGGGGGCGGGTCGATCAACGGCCACAACGACAATTGGCGGGCGCGCAGCACCGCGTTGGCCGCGGCGATGCCGGTGACGCAGGCGCGCTCCAT